>WFRX01000026.1 GCA_015486285.1 bacterium | reverse complement strand
CTCTACGACATGGTGCGTCCGCCGAAACGATTCCAGTCGAGCACGATCTCCCGCATCAAGATCATGGCCGGTCTCAACATCGCGGAGAAGCGTCTGCCCCAGGACGGACGCATTCGAATCAAGATCGGCGGGAAGGACGTGGACATACGCGTGTCGGTGATCCCGACGGCCCATGGCGAAAGGATCGTCATGCGCCTGCTGGACCGGACGCAAGTCCTGCTTCGACTGGAAGAAATCGGATTAACGGGGCGCAAGCTCGACCAGATGCGCAAGCTCATTCGAAGATCGTACGGAATCATGCTGGAAACCGGACCGACGGGATCCGGAAAGACCACGACCCTGTACGCGGCACTGAGCGAGATCAACACCCCGGACAAGAACATCATCACGGTTGAAGACCCGATCGAATACCAGTTGAAGGGGATCGGACAGATCCAGGTGAACCCGAAGATCGATCTCACCTTCGCCCGCGGTCTGCGCGCCATCCTCCGCCAGGACCCGGACGTCATCATGGTGGGTGAAATTCGTGACCTGGAAACAGCGGAAATCGCGATCCAGGCATCTCTGACAGGCCATCTCGTGATGAGCACGCTTCACACGAACGATGCCCCCACGGCCATTACACGTCTGGTGGATATGGGAATCGAGCCGTTTCTGGTCTCGTCCTCCTTGACCGGGGTGGTGGCGCAACGCCTGATTCGGGTCCTCTGCCCCCGGTGCAAGGAGCCGTACATCCCCACGGACGAAGAGATCGAGGAGATCCAGGTGGACCGCTACCAGCTCCCGAACGGTCACCTGTACCGACGGGGCGGCTGCAAGAAATGCGCGGATACCGGATACCTGGGAAGAAGCGGCATCTACGAGGTCTTGCTGGTGGATGATAACATCCAGAATCTCATCCTCAAGGGAGCGGACGCCAACGTCATCCGGAAGGCGGCCATCGAAAAAGGAATGACCACCCTGCGACAGGACGGCGCCGAAAAGGTACTGGCAGGGCTCACCACGATTCAGGAAGTGGTACGGGTAAGCCAGGACATAACGGCGTAGGTTCCACGCCATGGAGCAAGACCTTGGCTGTCTTCGAATACAAAGGGGTCACTGCAGGCGGTAAATCCGTAGGCGGCATCATTGACGCCGAAAGTCCCCGCCTGGCCCGGCAGAAGCTGCGGGCCGACGGCATCTTCCCCACGGAGGTGATCGAAGAGAAGGCGGAGAAGAGCCGCTTATCCCAGGATGTCTCCCTCCAGAGTCTGTTTCAGAGGATCAGCGCGCAGGACATCTCCGTGATGACCCGGCAGCTGGCCACCCTCCTCAAGGCGGGCCTGCCCCTGGTCTCCAGCTTGAACGCCCTGGCCGATCAAGTGGAGAACCCGAAGCTCAAGAAGATCATCACCCAGATCCGGGAGCGCGTGAACGAGGGCAGCGCTCTCGCGGCCGCGATGGCGGAGTTTCCAAAGGTGTTTCCCGACCTGTACGTGAACATGATCAGCGCCGGCGAGGCGAGTGGGGCCTTGGAACTTGTCTTGTTCCGGCTCGCCGAGTACACGGAAGGGCAGGTGCGCATTCGAAACCGTATCCGGGCCGCACTGATCTATCCCGCCGTGATGACGGTCGTGGGCCTCGGCGTCCTCGGCATCCTGTTCACCTTCGTCGTCCCGAAATTCGTCTCCATCTTTCAGGACCTGGATCAGGCGCTGCCCCTGCCCACGGTCATCCTCATCGGAATCTCCGACTTCGTACGGTCCTACTGGTATCTGCTGCTTCTCCTCGCAGGAGGGGGCGGCTATCTCCTGGCCCGGTACAAAGCGACACCCAAGGGACGGGAGCATTACGACCGTCTCCTGCTCAGGCTTCCCATCTTCGGCCGGCTGATCATGCTCGGGATCGTGATCCGATTCACCCGTACCCTGAGCACCCTGTTGAGCAGCGGTGTCCCCTTGCTCAAGGCGCTGGACATCCTCACGGCCGTGGTGAACCATACCGTATTCGCAAAGGCGATCGCTTCCGCCCGGGAATCGGTGACGGAAGGCGCATCCCTGTCGAAGCCCCTGAGGCAAAGCGGGATCTTTCCGCCCATTGTCATCCACATGATCGCGAGCGGCGAACAAAGCGGCGAGCTGGAAGAGATGCTCGGGAAGGTAGCGGAGATCTATGAGGAGGAAGCCAATACCCTGGCCTCTACCCTGATGAGTCTCCTGGAGCCCGTGTTGATTCTCGGCATGGCCCTGATCGTGGCCTTCATCGTCATCTCGATTCTGCTGCCTCTGTTGGAAATCAACCAGCTTGTCCGGTAGCATCCGCGAGGATGCGCCGTGTCCAAGAAAGGAGAGCACCCATGAAACGAACCCTGACAAACCAGAAGGGGATCACCTTGATCGAGATGATGGTGGTCATCGTGATCCTTGGAATCCTTGCCACCATCATCTTCACCCGCGTGGGCGGTCGTCCTGAGCAGGCGAGGAGAACCAAGGCCCAGGTGGAAATCAGGGAACTTCAAACGTCCCTCGAACTGTTCAAACTGGACAACGGCTTCTACCCGACTACCGAGCAGGGGCTGAATGCCCTGGTCTCACAGCCGACTACGGGGAAGATCCCCCAGCACTACCCGGAGTCCGGCTACCTGGACAAGCTTCCCATGGACCCGTGGGGAAATCCGTATGTATACATATGCCCCGGGATGCACGGCGAATACGACCTTGAAAGCTACGGAGCCGATGGGGAAGACGGAGGAGAGGGGAAGAACAAGGACGTGGAGAGTTGGAATCTGAAATAACCGGCTCGGATCGAACCGCGGGAGGGACCCGGACCGTACGAGATCCCCGGCAGGGCTTGACGCTCATCGAACTGGGCATCGTCATGCTGCTCATGGCGATCCTTGCATCCTTTGCCGTTCCGAGGCTCTTGATGGTCACGGGCGTCCAATTGAGGACCTCGGCCCGCCGTCTCGCCGACACTCTTCAGCTGACCTCGGCCATGGCAACGAACACATCCCGGCCCTATGTCGTCCAGTACGACCTGGACAAAGGGAGGTACTGCACCACGGCCGCCCGGTTCGATGCCGGATCCGGAAAATGGGTCGCCCAGTTTACCGACCCATCGATCAAGGTAGTGGATACGGACACCTTGACCAAGACAAAATGTTTCACCCTCAAAGACGGCGTCTATTTCCGGCAGATCGAGCCCCTCCGCGGATCCGGAGAAAAACAGGAAAAGGGCACGCTTTCGCACTGGTATTCGCCTCGAGGGATTACCGACCCGATGATCATCTGGCTGGGCGACAAGCAGGGCCGGTTCTACACCCTGATCCTGAACCGCTACGGAGGCAGAGTGGAGGTCCGCAAGGGCAAATGGACGTTCAAGGAATATTACGAGGACCTCTTCGAATGAGGCGGACTTCCGAAAGACGCGCATCTGCGGGCTTTACCCTGCTCGAGGTCATGGTGGCGGTAGCCATCCTCGGCATCGCGATGACCACGATCCTCTACGGCCAGGCCCAGGCCCTCCGGGCCCAGGCCCGGACCCAGAACGTTACCCTGGCGACAATGAAGGCCATGGAAAAGATGAATGAAGTCATCACGGTAGGCCGTTTCGAGCTTCCCGGGGTCGGGGAAAGCGAAGAGGGCGCCTTCGATCCCCCGTACGACTATCTCCACTGGACCCTCCGGGTCGAAGAAAACGACATCCTGCCGGAAATGATCAAGGATGTCTACCTGACGGTCTCATGGGACACCGGATCTACGCGGCGTCCGCGAGACTCGCGCACAAAAGGAAGCGGAGGCGGCAGCGTCGAAGTATGCATGTATCTGGCTACCTTGTGACCGATACGGGAAATCGCGGGTTCACCCTGATCGAGATCATGATCAGCCTCGCGATCACGGCGATCATCATGTCCATGGTCTACGAGAGCCTGCGGACGGCCGGGAGTTCCCTGCAGACCCTCTCGGTCCGGAACCAGCTCTACCGGTCCACACATGCCCTTCTCGAGGAGATGGGTCATGAGCTTGCCTGCGCCTACCTGTCCCGCAACAAGCCCCCCCGGGACGGCAGGGCCAAGACCTACTTCTGGGTACAGGACAAGGAGTCGTACGACATGCCGCAGGATGAGCTTTTTTTCACCACTTACGGGCATGCCTTCTCCGTGAACGGGACGGGCGAGAGCGATCAGAGCGAGGTCTGCTATGCGGCGCGCTACAGCCGAAAACGGGAAGAACTGATCCTCCTCAAACGGGAAGACCTGACGCTCGACGATGTAACGTGCAGGGATGAGCCGCTCGACGACTGGGATGAGCGTTATGACCAGCCCCCCGCGCCCGTAGCCGAGGGGATCCATCCGGAAAAGGGCACCGGCTACCGCCTCGTGGGGTTCCAGGTGGACTGCTATGCAAACCTGACGGACGAGGAACCCGTCGAGGAGTGGGATTCGGACAAGCGGAATACCCTGCCGAGCCGCGTGGTCGTAACC
>WFRX01000025.1 GCA_015486285.1 bacterium | reverse complement strand
GTGTTTTGCCACGGGAACGCGAAGTCAAGAAGCGCACAGGCGACAGGGCGCCGTCCCGTGCGCCCCCTCATCCTGACCTTCTCCCCAGCGGGGAGAAGGGATTTCCGGTGGTTATCGTCCACCCTGGATAAACAAGGAGCGGCCCCCTCGAACAGCCGGACATTGCGAGCGCAGCGAAGCAATCTCCCCGCACAACGGGAAAAAGAGGTGCGTCCCCTTTTCTGTGAGCGCTTCAGCGGGCAACCCAATGGCTCCCCGGGCCGTTGTCCCCCCGGGTTGCATCCTGAACACCTTGTACACTATTCTCTTGTACATTATGTTAAGGAGGCCGACCCGGCGACGGTCTGGCGCGGCACGGCGACTCGGGTCGGCTCGTGAGCGGTTTGTCCCACTGGTGTCCGCGCAGAAGCCCAGAGGTCACCGATGATGTTGAAGAATGTTGTGCCCGTTGTTTTCGGCGTTCTGGCCGGGATCCTCCTGTGCCTCCTTTTCCGCGGAACGCCTGAGCAGTGGGTTCCGGTGCTCGAAGACACCCATTTCACCTATCTCGGCGACGAGGTGGACAAGGCCCTGGCCTCGCTTTCGGCGGCCCGGGTCTCGGCCGGGAAAGACGGGGACGAGCCGGTCCTGGCAAGTCTTCACGAGGCGGATAAGACCCTGCGGAGGATCAAGTCGTATTTTCTGCCCATGACGGATGTGCGACAGCTCATCTATGACGCGGACCGGCTGTTCTTCATGAAACGCAGAGACGAGGCGGCCCGGAAACTCGAGGCCTCGAAGAAGCTCCTGCTCGCGGTGGACAGCGCCGGCGACGGGCGCCTGCGGGAAGTGATCAACGACCTGATCACTATGATCGACCGGCTGGTGCTCAACATCGAAGTCGCGCCCGAGGACGTGCCCGGCGATTTTCAGAAGGTCGGCCAGAAAGTGAACATGATGCTGATCCGTGGAGAGCTCGTCCTGGGCGACAGGGAAGTCCGTTAGAACAAGAGATCCCGGAAGACCCCCCGGGCCCCTTCCGCCAGCCGCTGTATGCCGCCGGCGAGTTCGGCCGCCGCGCTCTTGCCCATGGCCCCGATGTCCGGTGTGGGCCGGCACCGCTCTTTGCCGAGTCTGCAGTCGAGCCGGAAGGGAATCATCCTGCCGCCGATGAAGAGCCTGCCCGTCTCCACACGGAGCCGCCCGGCCAGGTCGATGGATCCGCCGATTTCCACCAGCTTGCCGTCATAGACGGCGACCAGATTGGTGGTGGTCACGATGCCGTCCCGGAGGGTGAACCACCCGGCGGCGCGGTTGGCGCCGAGGCGGGGCTCCGGGTTCGGCGCGGGCGGCGGCCTCCGATGGGGGCCCGTCGCCTCCGGGTCGATCTCCGCCACCATGCGGTCGAACCCTCCGGCGAGGTCCCCTTCCGGTTTTCCGGCCGAACCGTTTTCGTCGGCCAGGACCAGGTGATTCAGATAGATCCTTGCCTTTGCCTCCATGCCTTCCGCCGCCTCGGGCCAGGCAAAGCCGGAGCCGCGGAAGGCGACGTTCGCGTCGACAAGCCCATCCGCCTTTCCCGCCAGGGTCGGCGATGCCAGGCGGAGGAGTTCGTCGAGGTCCACATGGTCGATTTGCAGTGTGCCGTAGTACTGACGGCCGCCGGCTTCCTTCCGCCAGGCCCTTGAGAAGTCGGCGGTGAAAGCGGCGTTGATCATGCCTCTGGCCGGCTGTATGACCACCGGGTCGATGGAGAGTGTTTCCGAGCCGTACATGCCCTGCAGGTAGAAGCCTTGGATCGGGGTCCCCTGCACCGTGAGGCCCTTGCCGGCGACGCGGGCCTTGAGCACCAGGGTTTCCCGCATCTTTCGCAGCCTCCCGCCGACGGTGAGTTCCTTGATTTCGATGCGGCCTCCCAGGGCCTGTCGCTGGACCGCGGGGACCATGGAGCCAAGGTCATCCAGGGAGAGGATGTCCGTCGTAAGCCTCGCGTCGAGGAGCGGGTCCGCCCGGTCCCGGACCGTACCCCGCAGGGTCCACTCCGTTTCGCCGAGCTTGAGGAAGGCCCTTCCCACGCGGATTTCGTCGTCCAGGATGCGGGCGCGGACGCCGGCCTCCAGGGGCACGCCCCGCGGTTTTTCCAGGTAATGCGGGCAGGCGAGCCTTCCGCCGGTCAGGTCTACGGCCAGGATCGCCGCGGAGGATTCTTGCGCCGCCGACCATCTTGCCTTCACGGCGACGGGCCCGGAAAACAGGAGGGCATCCCCCCCGGGACCCGGCCCGCCGGCCTCCACGTCTGCCGCTTCGAGCGTTGCGGTCCACTGCCGGTCCTCTTGTTTCACGTGGATCGCAAGCCCCTCCAAACGCGTGGTGCGCCCGTCCGGATGGGTGTGCGTGAGCCGCCCATCGGTGACGTCCAGCCTGAGGCCCGCAAGGGAGAGGCCACCGGGCGCTGTCGGCCGAAAGGAGTCGGGAGGTCCTTCAGGAAGGCGCAGCCGGGCCGGATTGATCTCGATCTTCTTTGCGGCCAGTACGAGCTGCCCGGCGGCGACCGTGTCCGGCCGGAACAGGGAGCAGAAGGGCCGCCAGTTCTCTACGGCGGCCTCCAGATCCCCCACGGAGAATACGTGGCCGGCATCGCTCCGCCGGACGAGGCCGTGCAGGCCGATCTTTATTCCCGGGCCGGTCAGCCGGCACTGTGGAAGGGCCACGGCGCCGTCGGGCCTCCTTTCGATCCGGAAGGCGAGTTCCAACCGGCCAGGGATCGGGACAGTCCGCGCAGCCCGGCCTACAACCGCGTCGTCGACCCGAACGGTTCCCGCCACCCAGGCGCCGTCATCGGAGAAGGCCGTGCCCCGAATCTCCGCCCCGGCGTCCCCGGACAAACGGATCGAGGCCTCGTTGCGCCCGTTCCAGCGGAAGGCCCCCTTCGCAAGCGTGCCCTGGAAGGAGAGATCCCGCTCGAGCCGCACAGAGGCTTGTATCCCCGACAGGGCGCCTGACGGGGCGATGTCCAGGGACCCGTCCCGAATCTCCAGACTCACGCCTGCCAGGGTGAAGCCGGCGGGAAGCGGAACGAGTGCGGCCAGGGACGCGGGCCGGGCAGCCCCCCCGGGTTCCCGGGGGCCGGTCTGTCCGGGGCCGGGCCCCTGGCCGAGGGCCCCTGCGATGCCTGCGGCGGCGGAGACGCCCTGGCCTACCGGCTCTGCGTGGAAGGCGGGGGATTCGGCAGTGCAGTGAAGATCGATTCGGCGGGTGGCAAGGTCTTCGAGGTCGGCGGAAGGGCGCAGGCTGAGCCGTTCGACGGACAGCCATGCATGGTGGCCCGCCTCCGTCGACGACAGGCGCAGTGCATGGACTTCAAGGCCGGGACCGGGCCTGAGGACCGGCCGGATCCTCGCGAAATCGACGTGCAACGGATGGATCCGTTGGTTCAAGGCCTCCTTGAGCCCTGATTCGAACGAATCCCACGGAAAGAAGAGGGCCAGCGCCAGGCAGCCGATCAGGATGGCGGCCGCCAAAATGCCCGTTGACCAGAGAAGGATGCGTGTCAAACGCATGCGTGTTGTTCGCGAGCGGTTTGCGCGCGGCGGTCCGGGCGAGCCCGGGGCGTTGCACAGGCAGACTTCGATCGGGCGGCGTTACTCTTCTTCATCCTCCGCATCCGCCTCGTCCACGTCGATCTCCTCGTCCACGTCGCCCTCCTCGTCTGCGTCGCCCTTACCCTCCTGCTCTCCCTCTTCTTCAGCATCCAGCTCCACGTTCAAGTCCGGGGAGTTGAAGATCTGGGCGAATTCCTCTTCCGGGGTGAGGGGTTCCTGGGCATGGAGATCCTCCTCGAGCTCGGACAGGGGAACCTGCTCGACCAGACCGGCTGCGATCTCCCGCAGGGCGATGACGGTATTCTTGTCGCCCTTCTTCTGCATGAGCGGCTTCGAACCCATTTGAAGCTGGCGTGCGCGGCGTACGGCGGCGTGCACGAGTGAGAACGGACTTTCCACATTGCGAAGGCAGTCTTCTACGGATATACGCGCCATCTTTGTACTCCTTCGTGCCTGAAATCGGGGTCGGCCGATGTCCTCGGCCAGGCCGTGAAATTCACAAGCAAATTAGTATAAGCGATCCCGGCTAGAAAATAAAGTCAAATTATGCTTGTATAGATGGAATAAGGAGATCGAGGGCGATGGATACAACCAGCCGCTTACATATCGGGGTCGTACTGGGAGGGATGTCGGCGGAACACGAGGTGTCCTGGGAATCGGCCAGAAACGTGATCCAGGCGATGGACCCGGCGGTCTACCGGCCCGTACCGATCCTGATCGATAAGCAGGGCGACTGGCTGCTCCTGGAAGCCGGCGAGGTCTTTTCCGACGATCTTCCGGCCGCGCCCGACCCGAAGCCGCTGCCCCGGGACCGCAGGATCCTCCTGGATCGGGACGAAGGGGCCCTGTTTGTCGTCCGGCGGGACGGCGGGGCGAGAATACATCGCCTGGATGCGGTCTTCCCGGTGGTCCACGGCCCGTACGGGGAAGACGGTACGCTCCAGGGCCTCTGCAAGATGTACCAGGTGCCTTTCGTGGGGCCCGGCGTGCTCTCCTCGGCGGTGTGCATGGACAAGGAGGTGATGAAACGGCTCCTCAACGAGCGCGGGATCCCGGTGCCGCGATACCTGGTCTATCGCAGCCGGGCGAAGGCAGGGCCTGATCCGGAGCAGGCCCGCCGAATCCTCGGGCTCCCCTTGTTCGTCAAGCCCGCCAACCTGGGCAGTTCGGTGGGGATCACCCGGGTGGAGTCCATCGAGGACCTCGGCAGGGCCCTGGCGCACGCATGGCAGTTCGACGACAAGGCGATCGTAGAGGAATATATCGAGGGACGGGAAATCGAGTGTTCGATCCTCGGCAACGACGAGCCGATCGCCTCGGTTCCCGGAGAGGTCATCGCCCGGCATGCCTTCTACTCCTACGAGGCCAAGTATCGCGATCCGGACGGAGCGGAGTTGAAGATCCCCGCCGACCTTCCCGCCGGCGTGGCGGCCAAGGTCCGGGATCTGGGCGTGCGCAGCTTTATCGCATTGTTCGGGGAAGGGATGGCGCGGGTCGACTTCTTCGTAAAGGCGGACGGGAGCGTTCTGGTCAATGAGCTGAACACGATTCCCGGGTTTACGAACATCAGCATGTATCCAAAGCTTTGGGAGGCGAGCGGGATTCCTTGCCGCGAGCTGGTCCACAGGCTCATCCAGCTCGGTATCGAGCGGTTCCGCCGGGAGGCGGGGAAGAGCCGCGACTGGAACGCGCCGCCCCCGGACAGGTCTTGAAACCCATCGTGACGTCCAAGGTGAAGTCCAAGCCGGAAGCCGGCGGGAACAAGAGACGGCGCCAGCGCCGCCCCGCGGGCCGGCGCGCAAAATCCAAGCCGATTCCAAGAGGACCGCGAAGGCCGGACGCGAGGTTCGGGGCCATCCTCGCCCAGATCGGCGTCCCGGAAGACCAGCCGTTCCGGCCCGACCCCTTCCAGACCGAGGCGGTAGCCCGGCTCGCGGAAAGCGATGTGCTCGTCTCGGCCCCGACCGGGTCCGGCAAGACCTGGATCGCGCGGCAGGCGATCCGGCAATGCCTGGACGCCGGGGGCCGCGCCTGGTACGCATGCCCCCTGAAGGCCCTGTCGAATGCGAAATTCGAAGAGTTCGGGGCCGTCTTCGGGCCGGATCGCGTGGGCATTGTGACCGGCGACCGCAAGGAGAACGCCCAGGCGCCGCTCATTGTGGGCACCACCGAGATCCTGCGGAACCAGCTCTACGACTGCATGTGGCAGAAGACACCCCTTTCCTGCGAACTGGTCGTCCTCGACGAGGCCCACTACCTGGGGGAACGGGAGCGCGGCGTGGTCTGGGAGGAGACCCTCATCTACCTGGCCGCCTCGACACGATTGCTGCTTCTGTCGGCCACGATCCGGAACACGGACGAGCTGGCCGCTTGGCTCACCTCCATACGGGGGGTCGCATGCGTGGTGGTCGCCTCGGACGAGCGACCGGTGCCTCTCTACCCCCTGTTCCTGTACCCGGACGGCCGGATCGGGATGTTGAGCGGCAAGAAGGGCCTGTTGCGGGAAGTCGAGCGGTGCGTCGAGGCCCTTGCCCATCGAAGAGGGAGGCGGCAGCCGCCGCAGTACGATCAGATCATCGAGCGCCTGAGGCGTTACAACCTGCTGCCGGCCATCTTCTTCCTCAAGTCGCGGGCGGAGTGCGACCGGGCCGTGGCCCAGATCCCGCCGAAACATGTGGACCCGGAAGAGCAGGCCGCCTTTCAGCGGGACCTGGAGGAATGGCTCGAGCGCTATCCCTTCCTGAAGGACCACCGGGCCCTGCCCCACATCGTGGAAGGGCGCGTGGGCTCGCATCATGCGGGCCACCTGCCGTACTGGAAGGTGCTCGTGGAGCAGATGATGGTGCGAGGGCACCTGGATGCGATCTTCGCCACTTCCACCGTGGCCGGCGGGGTCGATTTCCCGGCCCGAACCGTGGTGCTGGTGCAGAGCGATCGCTTTGACGGCAAGGAGTTTCAGGACCTCTCGGCGACCGACCTGCAGCAGATGATCGGCAGGGCGGGAAGGCGCGGGAAGGACCGGGTCGGCTTCGCCCTGGTCATTCCCGGTCCGTACCAGAACCCGAAGCTCATCCACCAGCGGCTCCGGTCCCCGCCGGACGCGATCGAAAGCCAGATCCGGATCAACTTCTCCATGGTGCTCAACCTCCTGCAGTCACACGCCCCGGAAGAGGTGCGGGTGCTGATCGAGCGGTCCCTGGCCGCCTTCCAGCAGACCCGCCGGATCGCGGCGCGCAGGAAGCGGGGAGGGCGGCGGGCCGGGCCGGACAAGGCCGATGTGTGCGAGGCCCTTTGGCGGGACTTCCTCCGCCACAAGGACTTCCTCCGGGAGACCGCCTTCGTGGACGACCGGGATATGCTGACCTGGGAGGGGCAGTGGGCGGCCCAGCTTCGGCTGGACCACCCCCTGCTCGTGGCCGAGGCGATCCGGAAAGGCTCCTTCGATGGGGTCCCGCCCGGGATCATCGCGGCCATGATCGCCCCCTTCGTGGTGGACAGCGACCGGAACGAAGAACTGGACCGGACGCTGACGGTCCGCGCGCGGGAACTCACCCAGCGGCTGGACCGGATGCGGCGGGATCTCAAGGACCTGAGCGCACGTTTGAAGCGCAAGGGGTTCGAGAGCACCGAGCTTCCCACCTGGCCCGCCCTCGCCCTCTACCTTTGGGCCCGGGGCGTGAGCTGGCAGGCCCTGCTCCGCGCGGTGCCGCTGGAGGAAGGGGCCATGTCCATGCTGATCATGCGGACGGCCGATCACCTGAATCAGATCATCGGCCTGCGCGAGTCGCACCCCGAACTGGCCGAGGCGGCCGCCGAGGCGATCCCGCTCATCTTCCGGGAGCCGGTGTGGATGTAAGGGGCCGGGGGATCAGTCCTGCTGTGTTTGTCCTTCATACCGAAAATCGTCGAATAATGTCTTGCTGTCCGCCTTCGTCCAGACACCTACAGTGCCGGCGCCGGAAATGTGCCCGTCCTGCAAATCGATATGCTTTCTACCGTTCAGGAATACCTGAATCCTGTCTTTGGTAAACTCAACCCTGAGCGTATTCCATTCATGGCGGCGTACGCGAGCATCTACATATTTGATCGTTTTCCGTCTCCCCTGCACCACATAATATAGAGAAACATTATTTTCCAATGCATTCGCTCTTGCTACATAATACTGGTTGCCATCCTTGAATCGCCAGATCAATCCTCCCGCCTGGTCAATTTTGCCTGACAGCGGCTTGAATTTCACTTCGACAGATCCATCGGATACCGAAAGTCCGCGAATCACGCACCAGGGAAACGTTCCCGTGCCCGATTGACTCAAGACGTTGGGACGGCTTGGAGCCGTGTCATCTCGGATCACGATCCATTTGGGAGTTCCTTTTCCGGTTATACCGCACCGCCATCCATCAGGCGCCTTGTTGGTTTCATATTTATCGAAATTGACTTCCGCGGCGTTCGCGCTGAGTACGGGCAGCCAAGTCGCAATCAGTATGAGAGCCAATAATTTCAAAGTTGAGTATTTCATGTTGTTCCTCTTCTCGAAAGAAAAAATGCACAACCGCACTCTTCAGCGTTGCGGCTTGTCCGCGTCCGGTGCAAGAGCGTTGCGGGATTCTTGTTTGCGGGCGAAATGCCCCTTCGCCTCCGCCTCGGCAAAGAGTTCCTGGACATACTGCCATATGGAGTCCGACCCCTCGCCGATATGCCGGTTTACACGCTCTGCGTGCTTGCGGGAAATGCCGTGCTTACGCCACGCGTGGCCCTCTGTAGACACGTTTTGGAGGATAGGCTCGAGTCGATCGAGAGCGGCGGCGAACTTGGCCTCGGGGGTTTCCCGTGCTTCGAACTCCTCCCACAACAACTTGAAGGCCGTGCATTGCTCGTCGGGGAGCAGCCCGAAGATCCGATCTGCCGCCCGCGATTCCTCCCCTCTCTTCTCCGCCCGACGCGCCGAGTCATAGACGAGGGTGTCCCCCGCATCGATCTCGACGATATCGTGGAGCAGAACCATCTTTACTACCCTGGCTACATCCAGCCCCTCCGCGTTCGCGTGCTCCGCAAGGGTGATGGCCATGACGGCGAGATGCCATGCATGCTCCGCGTCGTTTTCGTATCGGGATCCGTCGAGGAGAGGGGTGTGACGGAGTACCTTCTTGATCTTGTCGATCTCCTTGAGGAAGGAGATCTGTTGCTCGAATCGTTTCCTATCCATGCAACCCACCCGCCGGACGAAGCCGGGCAAAGGCCATTCTTCCGCCGGATAACGCTACAGAGATCCGCCCTTGACGGAATCCCACCGGAGCGGCAGCGACGGGAGGAGCGCGCTCAAGCGCCGGGCCCCATTGTGATGTTCGATGCGAGCCTAGTGGACCAGGACAACATCATCGTCGTGGACCGTGGCCACCACGACCTTCCACCCTGCATCCGTGTCCAACAACGTATAGGTGGCCCCGAATTTCTCCAGCACCTCATCGTTAGCGCCCAATCTCGTCCATAGGGTGCTTGCGAGGGCCAGCTTAGGCCCGAGGAACTTTATATTGCACAAGTCCAGATTGGACCGTCGAAAGCCGGCTTCTCGTAAAGTGCCGATCATGGGAGCAACCGCATTCTTCGTCTCCTCTAAGGAGTGAGACACGAGCACAAAATCGTGGTGGACGAATGTGTGTTGCGGATTGAAGAAGCTCAGCCACCGATCAATGTCCAATTGCGAGAAAGCATCTGCGATTCCCTCCATGACGGACCGGACGGCTTGTTCTCTATCCATAGCCAATACTCCTCTACTCCTCTTAGGATTCGGCTTATCGATGGATGGCATCTGACGATTATCACGGGGGAAGGCCGGCTGTCAAAGGGAAAATTCCGCTGGCAAATTGGAGTGTTGCAGCAACGGGCCGCCGGGCGAATGCTGTGCCGCGGCAATCCGGGTGGATCTCACGCCAGCAGGATGAGGCCGGTGAAATGGGCCATGGAGCCTTCTTTGGGTTTCTCTTTGGGATCGGGTAGGGTCCAGCCGGCCAGGGCCTGGAGTTTTGCGACGTCGACGCCGTGGCCCGACATGGAGGGGCGGGCGAGGTGGGGGTTGCGACAGGGTTTCCCCTCGTGAAGGACCCGGCATTCGGCATACTGGGAACAGAAAAGCTCCTTGCACGAGCCCCCGGCAAAGGCTCGGGCCCGGTCGGCGCCCATTGCCTGCGCGGCCTTCTCCACCCCGCTGGCGATTTCGTGAATCAGGCCCAGAACCTCGTTGCGCTCGAAGGACATCGCCACCTCGCGGGGGACCTCAACCAGGAAAACCAGGGCCCGGTGATATTCCCGGCACCACTTGCGCATGGCCTCCGGGCCGCCGACATGGGGCGGACAGCTCATGGAGCGGTCATAGCCGTTACATCGGGGCTCCAAACACATCCGGGCGAGTTCATCGCGGATCACGATTTCGCCGGGGTCGATCAGGGCGGCCTCGGACGCCCCCAGTTCCCGGGCGACCGCCAGCAGGGGAGAAAACTTGTGCATTATTTTGTCCTCTGCTTACGGCCAGAGGCCGCGCGTGGCGAAGGCATTGGCAACCCGTGAAACGGCGAGGGCCATGGCCCCTTCGCGCATGCTGACGCCGCGCTTCTTGCTCTCCTCCTGTACGGCGTCGAAGGCCGCCTCCATAATTTCCTGGAGTCGGCTGTGTACATCTGCCTCTTTCCAGAAAAAGTTCGTCAGGCCCTGCACCCACTCGAAGTACGAGACCGACACGCCTCCCGCGTTCGCCAGGATATCCGGAATCACCAGTACGCCCTTGTCCTGAAGGATCAGGTCCGCCTCGGCCGTGGTCGGGCCGTTGGCCGCTTCTGCGACAATCCTCGCCCGGACGTCCGCGGCGTTCGCCTCCGTGATCGCCCCCTCCAGGGCAGCCGGGCAGAGCACTTCGCAATCGAGGGTGAGCAGCTCTGCGTTGGTGATCTGATCGCCCCCTTTGAAATCGAGCAGGCTCCTCTGATCGCTGTAATGTTTCTTGGCTGCTTCGATGTCGAGGCCCTGCTCGTTGTAAATGCCTCCGCGGCTTGTCGAGACGGCCAGCACCTTTCCGCCGGCCTGGCTCCATAGCTTGCACATGTGATAGCCCGCGTTCCCGAAGCCCTGCGTCACCAGCCTCGCCGTCGCGGGGGTCAGGTTCGACATGCCCAGGGCCTTCAGGCACGTGAAGAAACACCCTCGGCTGGTGGCGTCATGACGGCCGACCGATCCTCCCAGGCTGATCGGTTTCCCGGTGACTACGCCGAGGGAACTGCTGCGCACCTCCATGGCGTAGGTGTCTTGAATCCAGGCCATGATCTGGGCGTTCGTGTTGACGTCCGGTGCCGGGATGTCGGTCTCCGGTCCGATAATCGGCATCAACTCCTTTGTGTACCTTCGGGTGAGCCTTTCGATCTCGTGGGCCGTCATCTGCTGCGGGTTGCAGGCAACCCCACCCTTGCCGCCGCAGAAAGGCACGTTCACGACCGCGCACTTCCAGGTCATGAGCATGGCCAGGGCCATGACTTCTTCTTTGGTGACCTCGGGGTGGTACCGGATGCCGCCCTTGAAAGGCCCGCGGTGGCTGCTGTGCTGCGCCCGGTATCCCCGGAAGGATCGGATGACACCGTCGTCCATCCGAATCGGGCAGGCTATTTCCACGACGCGGCGGCACTTGCCGAGCACGTGTCGACAGGACTCGTCCAGATCAAGCAAGTCAGCGGTAGCGCGGAACTGCGCCTGGGCACGGTCCCAGAATACGGCGGTGCCGGCTTCCTTGGGTTCGGTACCTTTCTGCATGGTCATGGAATCTCCTTTATCGTTTGCGTATCACCGGGCGTTGTTCGCCGGACGACCGGAACCGATCCGGGTAGGCCGTAAAGAGGCGGATTCGATCAGGATGATTGGTTGTGAAGTCTGTTCATCACCTCTTCGCTTTCCAGGGGAACGCGGGTGGATTCGAGAAAGCGGCTGATCATGTTGAAATAGCTCACACACAGGATGAGTTCTGTGGCCTCTCGAACGCCGTACCTGTCGAGGATTTGCGACAGGGCCTCATCGCTGAGCCTGACCTCGCGGCTTATTTCATCCGCGACACGGCAGAGGAGGTTCCCCTCTTCCCCCAGGGAGGAGACCGGGTCTTCGGCCTTGATCGTTTCGATTTCGTCGTCGGTCACGCCGCATTGCTTCGCGACGGCGACGTGGTGGGTCCACTCGTAGATCGCGTCTGTCACACGAGCCACCCGGAGGACCGCGATCTCGCGTTTCCGAGCGTCGAAGAGGCTCTCCGAAAGAATGGAACGGGCCAGTGCGCCCAGGGGGAGAAAGCTGGCCGGGGCGTTTGCCGTCATCAGGAAAACATTGAGGGGAAACGCTTCAACGGCGTCCTTGATTTCGGGAGGCAGGCTCCCGATGTCCGGGAGCGGTACGCAAGGGTTCATTTGTGTTGCTCCTTTACGAAAATGAAGAGAGGGCGATGAAAAGGGCCATGGAGTTTTCCGCGGACCTTGCTGCCCTCGAACCACATTGCCACCTCCGGAGGCCCTGTGCAATACCCGCTCATCATCCGTGAGCCGAGGGGGGTGTTGAGGCCCCGACGGATTCAGCGGCCTCCAGCTTGGCCGCCAGGTAGAAGACGACCCATGCGCCGCACAGATCGCAATCCACGTCATTGCCGTAGCAACAGAAGGGCGTGACAAACCGATCGCCCTCCAGGTACAGGGGCAGCACCAGCTGCTTTGCCGGGCAACGGTCGGTGACGGCCCGAGCGTTTTCCGAGAGCGTCAACTCGAGGGTCCGGCGATTGTTCCAGATGAAATCGGGATATTTCTCTTTCAGCCGGAGGGCTTCGTAGACCGCCTTGTCGCGACGTTCGAGGGAGCCCCACGTCATCTGCGACTCATCCCTGGCCCGGGGCACATAGAAGGAAAAGGTCAACCCTTCGATGCGGGTCGGCAGGAGGCACTGCACCAGTTCTTCCAGCACGTCCTCATTGGCCCGGGTCACCACGCATTGGCTCATCACCGTCGATCCGAAGGGCTTCGGCACCCGGGAAAGCGTGTCCATGACCCGGGCGAAGGTGCCGCGTCCCCGGACGGCGTCGTTGCGTTCCGGGGGGCCGTCGATGGAGATCACGTAAATGCAACCGGGCAGATCGATCAGATCGATGGTTCCGTTGGTCGTAATGTGGTTCCTGGGGAAGAGCTTCACGCCCTCGCGCAGCACGTCCGGCCGCAGCAGGGGCTCTCCGCCCATCCAGAGCATCGTGTGAATGGCGTGGCGTTGCTGGAGGGCTTTCAGGTTCTCCAGCATGCTCTTGGTATCCATCTCTCGGCGCGGCGCGTTGGGGTTCCCGTCGCGGAACACAAAGCAGTGCCTGCACCGGAGGTTGCACCGGTTCGTAATGTTCACCATGGCGGCCGGATATTGGCGCACAGCCGGGCCTCCGGAGTGGTCGAGCGTATCAGGACGTCACGTTGCACAGGCAGGCGTAGCACACATCGCAAAATACCAGGATTCCGCCGCCGGGTAAATGACACCCAGGTCCAGGCAGAGCATGAGGAAACGGAACTAAACCGGGGTCAGGCTTGGCTTATTGCATTATTTTCGCACATAGGGTGAACGGAAGCCAATAATGCAATAAGCCAAGCCTGACCCCGGTTCGTGGCGCCGGGTGTGAGGATTGTGTTTCGTGGTGAGGGGATTTGGGGGGGGTTAGCGGCCTAGTCTTCGCAATGCCTGAACGGAGAATTCGCTGTCTTTCAGGCCGACATCGGTCGCGTTGGTTTTTGTGTCTTTGTCCCGGCACCCGCCGAAAACCTCGTATCGGCCGGATTCGAGGTTGAGGTACAGGTAGCCGATGACATACCTGCGCATCGTGCAGTAGTTGTAGCATTGATAGTACTCGGCCATCCTCCACAGATTCCCGCGCCGGTCGTACCGGTCCGCCACGACCGGCTGCCAGTGGTCTTCGTCATAGTAGGATACCCTCTTGCTGTACGGGTGTTTTCGCCCTTTTGCGGCGGTTCCTTCCACCACCCAGACCCGGTGTAGCTCATAGCGGATTCGAGTGGGGTTGATGTCCCCGGGAAGGCACTCCTCCTTGTCGGTTGCACCGAGCCGCCACATTTCATAGTTGTTGGCCGGGATGTACATCTCCTTCTTGCCCACGAGCCGCCAGTGCCACTCGTTGACCGCATCCGCGAAGTCGAACCCGGTTTCATCCACTGTGGATTCCCCGTCCAACTGCGTCCCTCCGTCAACGGTGGGCGCCCGTCGTACGCGATGGAGCGTCGGTATGTAGGCCCAGACATCTTTCTCTTTGTTGTCGTCCACATAGCCGATTACCAGGGCGGCTTCCCCTTCTCGATCCGGGGGATAGGAATAATAGGTCAGGACCTTGCCGGACACGCCCGCCGGGTTCGGCACCTTGTCTCCCAGCCGGGTCTCATCAAAGGCCATGATTTTCGTTGTCCACTTGGATTTCCGGATCTTGCCCGAGGGGCTTACAACCCTGCGGCAATCATTCGTGATCAGGTCGTTTCCGGCCCACGGTTTCTTCACATTCCAGATCGCCTCGAGCCCGTTCCTGGGATGAGGAAAGGGAATGCCCCCCTGGAATCCACGCAGGACGTTGTGCTCGTCGAGGTAGGAGGTTTTGCTGCTCTTTTCGATGGCTTGATAGTAGATCTCCGGGTGTTGGAAGTTCCGATGGCTCGGGTAGACCTTCATGAAATGATTCGGGTTTCTTTTCAGGCGGGCCACCTGCCCGGGAGATAGTCGATTCTTGTACTTGTCCACGTTCGCCGCGCTAATAACGAACAGAACTTTTTCATCCCTGTACGGATTGGGCAGGTAGTCCCCTTTCTTGTAACCAGCGGGGCACTTCAGGCCCTTGTTCCCCTCAAAGGGGGGGATTTCACCCGTTGCGTTTCCGGCTGCCTCCGCACCGAACCGGGTGTATTTGACTTCTTCCGGGAATGCGGATGGGCGAAAAGCGGTCACCGCAACAGAAAAGACGATCAAGAAGGCGACCCGCACTCGCATCGGTTGTGTCCTCCAATGCTTCGTTTTGCAGAGGGGGTTGAAATCCGGCAAGGGGAAAGCACTGTTTTCACCGAGGTCCTCCTGGCGGGAAAAAGGCTCTATCCATGTCTATGATATCCGAAAGTCAGGGCATTCAACAACGTCTCCTTGTTCGAGCGACAGGTCAACGGCCCTTTTCGCGTGAAGGGCCGTGGTATCGAAAAGCGGCAGGGAGACATCCTTCGCCTGAATCAGCAGCGGGAGTTCCGTGCAGCCGAGGATGACGCCCTGGGCGCCCTTTCGTCCCAGGGATTCGATGATCTCGATAGAGGCCCGTCTGGAGTCGGCATCGATGATGCCCAGGCAGAGTTCGTTGTAGATGACGTCATGGACCATCCGGCGCTCATCCGCCTCCGGGACGAGCACTTCCAGGCCGTGCTCTGTTCGGAGATATCCCTTGAGGAAGTCTTCTTCCATGGTGAACCGGGTGCCTAGGAGGCCGACCCGTTTCAAGCCCTGCCCGGCGATTTCCAGGGCCACCGCATCCGCGATATGAACCAGTGGAATCCCGACGGCGGCCCGCACTTCCGGCGCCACCTTATGCATGGTGTTGGTGCAGATCAGGAAGAAGTCCGCCCCGCCCCTTTCCAGGCCTTGCGCGGCGCCCGCCAGCCCTTTCGCCGCGGCCCGCCAGTCGCCCGCACGCTGCTGTTCCTCGATCTCATGGAAGTCGACGCTCATCATCAGGATCCTGGCCGAGTGCAGGCCCCCGAGACGCCTTTTCACTTCTTCATTGATGATCCGGTAGTATTCGAGGGACGATTCCCAGCTCATGCCGCCGATCAGACCTATGATCCTCATGACGCCTCCTTTGCCATGAACACGATGCGGAGCCCGAAGGATCGAGGATCATCGATCAGCAGCCCGGTCTCCTGGTGCGCCGCAGGTTCAACCTTCACGTTCCGCCGCCGCAGGAAAGCCGCCGTCTGGTCGATGTCTTCCACGGCAAAGCAGATCTCAAAGGGGCCCTCGCCGGCCGATTCGAGAAACCGGCCGACCGGGCCGTCCCCGGAAGGCGCCACCAGGTCGAGGGCCATCCCTCCGATCCGGTAGCGGGCACAGCGGGCGCCCAACGCCAGCATGTCCACTTCCTCGAGCAATGCGCACCCCAGGGGCCCTTCATAGAATTTCCGGGCCGCCTCCAGGTCCCGGACCGCAAGACGAAAGCCTGCAATCGTGACGGCTCCATTGGGATGATTCACAGGCCCTTCCCAGCCGAGCCTTTCCTCGTCGCCGGTGATCCACTCGATAAAGAAAGGCGTGTGCGCCCGATTGAAGGCGATCCCCCCCGGCAACGATAACCGCCACCGCGCGACCCTGCCGTCCGGCCTCTTTCGTTCCGAGTCGAACGGTCCGACGGCCTCGAGGCCGTACCGGCCGACCCGGCGGGTCAGCTCCCCGATGTCTTCCGTGCGCACGGCATACGTCAGACACAGGGCCTCGTGCCCCTCAAACCGGTCGGCCAGCTCGCCCGCGATGAGACCACCTGCCCGTGCGCCTTCCCAGTCGAGGAGCGAAAGGATTTCCACATAGAGGTGTCCGAAATGGATCAGGTGGTTTTCGTACCCGATCGCTTCATTCCGGCCGCCGTATTGAACCGTGAACCCCAGGGTGTCCCGGTATGCGGCGACCACCGTCTCCAGGTTGCCGGCGAGCACCATGAAATGATCGGCCCCGGTAACCAGGCCCTCGACGTGCGGCTTGGTTACGAGGTCCTTTACGACCCGGCCCTTGCCGGCCGGTCCGATCACCACATCCCCGTCATCCGGCAGCCGTGTCTCGCAGGCGAGGACGGTCTTGCCGTTCACCTTCACAAAACAGCGGCCGCAGATCCCGTGCAGGCAGGCGCTGTGACTGTAATAGCTCAGGCTCGGATCCAGTCGGGCATGAATGGTGTCCAGCACATCCATCACGCTCATGCCCGGAGTCGTATCGACCTCATAGGTCCTGAACTCGCCCTCGGCACTACTGTCGGCCGGATCATACCTGAATACCTTGACGAAACGGGTCATCATCTCTTCCCCTGCTGTTTGTTCACGGGCGGTATCGTCTGCCTTTCCACCGGACCCTCAGCCGCCGGCGTTCTTGAACTTCGGCTCGCAGGACAGGGCATATTCCAAAATATTTTCGACCTTGCCCGTGGGAGGTTCCAGCCGCGTTACGGCGGGCGGCGTGCTGAACATGTTCATCTCTTCCTCGTCGAGCCTGAAGCAGATTCGTTTGAGAAAATGATCGTGATCCACCATGGGATAATCCAGGCGGATGTGGGTCCCCCGGCTCTCCTTGCGTTCGACGGCGGCCCGCAGGCCTGCCTCGAGGCACAACACCAGGTTTTCCACGGCCATGGACTCGATCCATTCCTGGTTGTACAGCCGTGTGCCTGAAGCGAGCGACATGCGGGGAACCATCTCTTGCCTGATCTGTTCGACCTCCGCCAGGGCTTCCCGCAAGGATTGGTCCTCCCTGGCGAAGCCGAACCCCTTGTCCGCAGCCCCCTCGAGGCGCTTGCGGACCTCCGTCGGGCTGATTCCCCGGTTGCGCCGGAAGGGGGCGAGGATACGGTCCAGGCATCGCAGGACCTGGCCACGGTCGATCCCGCCGGGCCCGTGCTCGCTGCGGACGTAGCCGGCGGCGTGTTCTCCGGCCGCCTGGCCCTGCACCAGCATCTCCACCAGCGCGTCATGCACCCGGTGCGCCCCGAAACAGCCGGTGCTGCACTCCCCGGCCGCGTACAGACCGGG
>WFRX01000024.1 GCA_015486285.1 bacterium | reverse complement strand
GGACGGTGACGGCGATCGCGTTATTTTTTCGGACGAACGAGGTCGGATCGTTGACGGGGATGCGGTACTGGCCTTCTGCGGCAGGGAGATGATTCGTGCGGGCAACCTCGCGCACAACACGGTCGTGGCCACGGTCATGAGCAATATCGGCTTGGAACTTGCTCTGAAAGAGGTGGGTGGAAGGCTCGTTCGGACGGGAGTCGGCGACCGTTATGTGGTGGAAGAGATGCGACGGTCCGACTACATGCTCGGGGGGGAGCAGTCCGGGCACCTCATTTTCAGGGAGTACACGACGACCGGGGATGGCATCATCACGGCGTTGCAGGTACTGGGCATGATGAAGCGGACCGGCCTGAAGCTCTCGGAACTCGCGGCGCAGATGAAGCGAATGCCGCAGGTGCTCCTGAACGTGAAAGTAGAGCGGAAGACACCCCTCGAGGATCTCCCCGGGGTTTCGGAGAGGGTCAGGCGGGTCGAAGAGAAACTCGGTGATACGGGGCGGGTCCTGGTGCGGTATTCGGGGACCGAGCCTCTCCTGCGCATCATGATCGAGGGGCCGGATCCGGAACTCATTCATCGATATGCCGGCGAGATCTCCGAATCTGTAAGCAGGGAGATCTGTTGAGGTACGCACGGTCCTTATTGAAAGAGCCTATCTCGAGGGAAGGCGTTATGCGGGTCGCTACGGCGGAAGTCATTCGTGAACTGGATCGTCGGACAATCGAAGAGGCGGGAATGCCGGGGGCGGTCCTGATGGAGAATGCGGGGCGCGGCGCTGCCCGGGCCCTGAGAGAACACTTCCGGGGGGTGCTGCAACACGGGCCCGTAGCGCTCGTGTGCGGGCCGGGGAACAACGGCGGGGACGGCTTCGTGATCGCCAGAACCCTGCACGAAGCGGGCGTCGCCACGGAGGTTTTCCTCCTCGCGGATCCCCAGCGCATAAGGGGCGACGCGAGGATCTATTGGGAAGTCCTCCAGGGCTTGGACATTCCCATCCGCGGTTTGAAAGACGACGGGATCTCCGAGGATACCCTGGAGCAGTGGCGCGGCGCCTCGTGCATTGTGGATGCGATTCTCGGCACAGGGCTGGTGCGGCCCGTAGAAGGGCTTTACCGGAAGGCCATCGAGGCCATCGGGGCGTGCCGCCGTCCCGTTTTCGCCGTGGATCTGCCCTCCGGGATCTGTGCCGACACGGGGCGGGTCCTCGGCGCGGCCGTCAATGCCGTGTGTACGGCTACCTTCGGGCTGCCCAAGAGAGGGCTCTACCTGTATCCGGGTGCGGCTCATGCAGGGCGCATTGTTTGTGTGGACATCGGTATTCCGGGAAGATTTCTGGAGGAGGCCGGGATCCTCGACGAGATCCTGGACGGACCTCGGGGAATCGACGGACTCCGTCGGGAACCGGACACACACAAGGGGACATACGGCCATCTATTCGTCCTGGCCGGATCGGCCGGAAAAACGGGCGCGGCATGCCTCTGTTCCGGCTCCGCCCTTCGATGCGGGGCCGGGCTCGTAACGGCGGGGATCCCAAGGGCGCTGACCCCGATCATGGAGCAGAAGCTTACGGAAGTGATGTCCCTACCCCTGCCCGGAAACGACGAAACCTTGTCTTCCGATGCCCTGACGGAGATCATGGATTTCGCTTCGTCGGTGCAGGGACTTGCGATCGGCCCCGGCATGGGCGTGAACGAAGAAACGGAGCGTATCGTTCGGGCGCTCTGGGTGGACGTGGACGTTCCCATGGTCTGGGACGCTGACGCCCTGACCCTCCTGGCCCGGAACCCAGACCTCGCGGGGAGGCAATCCGCGCCTGTCGTTGTGACCCCCCACCCCGGCGAAATGGGACGCCTTCTCGGCAAGCCGGCTGCCTGGGTACAGACGAACCGCCTTGAAGCGGCAATGAATTGTTCGCGGCAGTGGGGGGTTGTGACGGTCCTTAAGGGGGCCCGTTCCCTGATCGCGGCTCCGGACGGGCGGTTGCGCATCAATCTCACGGGAAACCCCGGGATGGCCGCCGCCGGCATGGGAGATGTCCTGACGGGGATGATCGGCGCGCTTCTCGTTCAGGGGATGGACGCATTTGACGCGGCTTCCCTCGCGGTATGGCTCCATGGAGCCGCAGGGGACCGCGTACAACAGGCGGTAGGACCGATCGGGTTTCTCGCCTCGGAAGTCATGCACGCCCTGCCCGGTTTGTTCAAAGAAGTGATGGAAGAGCGCGAATGCAGCCCCTCCGACTGACCTGCGTCACGAACGGACCCGATGAGACCATGGATTTGGGGCGGCGGTTGGGACGGCTGCTGGCCGCCGGCGACGTGGTGGCGCTCGTGGGCGATCTCGGGGCGGGAAAGACCTGCCTGACCAGGGGGATTGCACAGGGCCTCGAAGTGCCGGCGTCGAGTTGTGTCCGTTCTCCGTCTTTCACCATCCTGAACATTCACACAGGCAAGCACGATCTGTATCACCTGGACCTATACCGGATCCGAACATCCGCGGAGCTTGAAGATCTCGGGTACCGGGAATTTTTTTACGGAGAGGGCGTGACCGTCATCGAATGGGCTGATAAAATCAAGGACCTTTTGCCTGCGGATCATTTCCGGGTTTCCCTGGAAATCCGGGACGAATCGACACGGACGATCACCGTGGAAGGGAAGGGATCTGTAGCCGGCCGGCAGCGGATCGCCCTTCGGTCCGTCCTGGCCCGCTTCGGTGGGTGTTGAAGGCCCGGAAGGAATGTTCCGGCAGCGCCTCGAAGGACTTGTGCATCAAGAAAGCAGCGGGAGGAAAAGAGTCTGATGGGATGCATCGTGCAGAAATTCGGGGGCACCTCGGTGGGCAGCGTGGAGCGGATCAAACATGTGGCCGCGCGCGTCGCCAGGGTATGGAGAGAGGGGCACCGGGTTGCCGTTATCGTGTCCGCCATGGCCGGCGAAACGAACCGCCTGATCAACCTTGTGCACGAGATCTCCCCCGCGCCGAATGAGCGTGAGGTGGATGTGATCGTCTCCACGGGGGAGCAGGTGAGCATCGGGCTGCTTGCCGTGGCGCTGGAAGAACTCGGCGTTCCAGCCGAGTCCTGCCTCGGTTTCCAGATCAAGGTGCTTACGGACAGCATGTACAGCAAGGCCAGGATCGTAGACATCAAGCCCTCCTATCTGCAGAACATCTTGGACCGGGGCAAAGTCGCCGTAGTTGCAGGCTTCCAGGGCGTGGACGAGAACGGCAATGTGACCACCCTCGGGCGGGGTGGATCCGATCTTTCGGCTGTCGCCGTGGCGGCCGCCCTCGGGGCGGATGTGTGTGAAATCTTTACCGACGTCGACGGGGTTTACACGACGGACCCGAACGTGTGCGCCAACGCGAGGAAGCTTGAACGCATCTCCTATGAGGAGATGCTCGAGATGGCCAGCCTGGGCGCTAAAGTCCTGCAGGCCCGATCCGTGGAATTTGCGATGAAAAACGATGTGGCGATTCATGTCCTGTCGAGTTTCAGCGAGGGAAGCGGCACCTATGTGGTCAAGGAGGAGCCTTCGATGGAGAAAGTTCTCGTAACAAGCGTGGCGTACAAGAAGGATGAGGCAAAGATCTCGCTCCGGAGGGTGCCCGACCGTCCCGGCGTGGCCGCGAAGATTTTCAATCCCCTGGCGAATGCGGAGATCGTGGTGGATATGATCATCCAGAACATGAGCCAGGAGGGCGTGACGGATTTGACGTTTACGGTGGCCAAGGCGGACCTCCGCCGGGCGATCGAGATCCTGAAGCCCACGATCGAGGAACTCGAGGTGCCCGAGATCCTGACCGATGAGGACATCGCCAAGGTTTCGATCATCGGGGTGGGAATGAAGACGCACGCCGGTGTTGCCGCGAAGATGTTTCAGGTTCTATACGATGAAGGCATCAATATCGCAATGATCAGCACCTCGGAAATCAAGATCTCATGCATCATCAAATCGAAGTATACCGAGCTTGCCGTGCGTGCGCTCCATGATGCATTCGATCTCGGGGAAGAAGAAGGGAAGAGTTGAAAAAGTCAAAAGGGCGGTCGAAGGCCAAGCGGGTCCTCCTTTATGACAGCACCTTGAGAGAAGGGGACCAGTCGGAATTCGTCAACTTCTCCAAAGAAGACAAGCTGATGATCCTGGAGAGGCTCGATGCCTTCGGGATGGACTATGTGGAGGGAGGCTGGCCCGGGGCGAACCCGAAGGACACGGCCTTCTTCCGGAAAGCGGTCCGGGTTGATCTCCGACATGCGAAGCTGACGGCCTTCGGAATGACGAGACGCCCGGGGAATACGGCATCCCGGGATCCCGGGATGCAGACGATCCTGCGCTCCGGCGTCCGGGTCGCCACGCTGGTCGGCAAAACCTGGGATCTGCATGTGAAAGAGGCCCTCCGTATCTCGTACGTGGAGAACCTCCGCATGATCAGCGACTCCATCTCTTTCCTGAAGAAAAGGCTTGAGGAGGTCTTCTTCGACGCGGAGCACTTTTTCGACGGGTACATGGCGAATCCGGAGTATGCGCTCCGGTGCCTTCGAGCCGCGGAAGAGGCGGGGGCCGACTGCCTGATCCTGTGTGATACGAACGGAGGCATGATCCCTTCCCGCCTACGGCGAATCGTGGGCGAAGTGTTCCCCCGGGTCGGCGCGCCTCTTGGAATCCATGCGCACAATGATTCGGACCTCGCCGTGGCCAATAGCCTCGCCGCCGTGGAGGAGGGGGTTGTGCAGGTGCAGGGTACGGTGAACGGATACGGCGAGAGATGCGGCAACGCGAACCTCTGCTCGGTGATTCCGAACCTCCAGATCAAGATGGGCCTGCCGTGTGTGCCGAAGGAAAGGCTGAGAACCCTTCGGGAGTGTTCCCGGTTCATCGCGGAGATGGCCAACCAGGTCCCGTATCGACAGCGTCCGTACGTGGGGGACAGCGCCTTCGCCCATAAGGGGGGAATCCACGTCAGCGCGGTGACACGCAACCCCCGTACCTACGAACATGTTCCGCCTGAATCGGTGGGCAACCAGCGTCGGTTCCTCGTGTCCGACGTTTCCGGAAAGTCGACGATCGAGGAGAAGGCGCGGCAGTTCGGGCTTGACCTCGAGGGGGAAAAGGCGGCGACCCAGGAAATCATGGATACCCTGAAGCAGATGGAGGAGAAGGGGTATCGTTATGAAGGCGCGGATGCCTCCTTCGAACTGCTGATGCGAAAGGCCTTGGGGAAGAAGCGGAAGTTTTTCAATCTGGTCGGCTTTCGCGTCATCGATGAGAAGAGGGTGGAAAACGAGCCCCCTTATTCCGAAGCGACGGTCATCATTGAGGTGGACGGGAAGGTGGAGCACACGGCCGCCGAAGGAGAAGGGCCGGTCAACGCCCTGGATAACGCCCTCCGGAAGGCCCTCGAGAAATTCTATCCGGAACTCGCATCGGTCCGCCTCCTGGATTACAAGGTCCGCGTGCTGCCTTCGGGCGAGGGGACACGGTCGCATGTGCGCGTGTTGATCCAGAGCGGGGACGGGCGGCAGACATGGTCGACCGTAGGCGTCTCGTACAACATTATCGAGGCGAGCTGGCAGGCCCTCGTGGATGGCGTCGAATACAAGCTCCAACTGCAACGGAGGCGGCCGCGCAAGACGCGGCGGAGGCCCGGGCCGAAACCGGGCGACGGGATTGGATAATGCAGCTTCGGGGAGTCCGGCCTGGCGGGCCTTTTTTATTGTTTCTCATCGGCGCTATCCTTTTTCTGCTGCATGGAGAGCTCGGAGCCGATGGAGACGAAGGGGTAGGGGTGGCGCCGCAGGACTGGGTACTTGTAAGGATCGCTGAGACGGAGCCGACTTTTTATTCCTTCCCGGCCGGGCAGGTCCTGGGTGAGCTTGCCGAAAGGGCCTTTCCCCGCCTTTCGGCCCGCCTTGCCGCCGGCTGCCGGGATCTCAAGCTCGAGGCGGGCACCGAGATTTTTTTGGGCGCGGCAGAGGCCTCCGGGGAGCAAGGCTGCCTGGTCGCCCCGCTACCCGAGCGGTCCCGGTACCTGATGGGAATCCCCCTCAACGTGAACCGGTCCGGGGTGGAGGATCTGGAGATGCTTGCCGGGATCGGTCCCAGCCTGGCGGAAAGAATCGTCGCTGTACGCATGAGGAACGGCCCCTTCTCCGCCGCGGAGGACCTGACCAGCGTTCCCGGCATCAGCAGATCCCTGGTGGAGAAAATCAAGGGTCGAATTTGCTTTTCCATGTGACGACCCATGTCCGGAAGCCGATGAAGATATGAACGTACCCCCTGCTTGCCGAAAGGTTATGCTCCTTACCCTCGGGTGCAAGATCAACCAGTATGATACGAATGCCATGGTCTCGGCGTTGCATCGCCGGGGGCACGGAATCGTTACCGATCCGGCGGAAGCGGACGTGATCGTGGTCAACACATGCACCGTTACCGGCCGTACGGACTACAAGGGCCGTCAACTCGTCCGCAAGGCGATTCACCGGAATCCGCGGGCGGTGATCATGGTGACCGGTTGCTATGCGGAGGTCCAGGCCGATCGGATCGCCGGCATCCCGGGTGTGGACTATGTCCTGGGGAACACGGAGAAACGGGCGATCGCCGAGTGGGTTTCCGGGGCGAAAAAACGGGAGAGGCCGGAAGTCCGGTCGGGCGGGATATCGACGGTTCAGGAGATGGACACCGAGTCCCCGGAGGTGCACTCCGGCACTACGAGGGCCTTTCTGAAAATACAGGACGGGTGCAATCATGCCTGTTCCTATTGCATCATCCCCCGTGCCAGGGGGAGGAGCCGGAGCCTGCCTCCCCGCCTCGTAAAGGAAAAGATCGAGCGACTGGGCGAGGCAGGCTTCCGGGAAGTCGTGCTGTGTGGCATCCACCTGGGCCTCTACGGGCGGGACCTTCGACCCGAGACAAGCCTGCTCGGTCTCCTCGAGGATCTCGAATATGAAAGCGGGATGCCCAGGATTCGAATCAGTTCGATCGAGCCGAACGAGCTGAGCGAAGGGCTATTGGACCTCTTTGCCGAATCCCGCAGTTTGTGTCCCCATTTTCACCTCCCCATGCAGAGCGGCGATGCGGGCATCTTGAAGGCGATGAACCGCCCCTATGGACCGGGAGATTTTGTCTCGCTTGTCCGGCGGATCCGCGACCGGCTGGACGACGCTGCAATCGGCGTGGATGTGATCGCAGGGTTCCCGGGGGAGGGGGAGAAGGCGTTCGGAAATACGCTGGATCTGCTGCAGGCCCTTCCGGTCAGCTATTTCCACGTCTTCCCCTATTCCCCGCGGCCGGGCACAGCGGCCGCGCGCCTTCCCGATCCGGTCCAGCCGGAGCAAATCCGGAAAAGGGCCGCTGTTCTGCGAAGGGCCGGCATGAAAAAGCGGGCCGGTTTCTACAGGGAGCATCTGCGGGAGGTACGGGAGGTCCTGGTGGAGACGAAGCGGGACAGAAAGACGGGGTTGCTCAGAGGGGTGACCCGAAACTACATCCCGGTCCTTTTCGAAGGCCCCGACAGCCTGCAGAGAAGCCTCGTTCAGGTCAGGATCCGGACCGCCGAGGGTGGCGCGGTGTTCGGGGATCGGGCGGAAGGCCCTTTGAGGGAAGGTGCGGGGGAGGCGGCGTCTCTTGACAAAGAGGGAGGATCAGATACAATAGAGGATTGTGTTGTTGAACAGGAAAAGGGACCGGAAAAACGCCTTATGCGGGAATAGCTCAGTGGTAGAGCACCACCTTGCCAAGGTGGGGGTCGCGGGTTCAAGCCCCGTTTCCCGCTCCAACCTTTTTCGTCTGGAATCAAGGGGTAAGGGACTTTGTAACACCTTGCCCCAGCCGCATGTCAGCCGTCAAGCGCATCTGTGAGACCCCGATTTCCGGAAACGCCCCGCTGCCCTGTTCCGCCTTCGGGAGAACAGGGCGGCAAGCATGGACTGCATCGTTTGCGGTATCATCCAGTTGGCTATGGATACGACGATGTCCGTTCCGGACGGTTTCCCATGCCTGAAGGCTTCTCTGTAGAGCGGCAGGAACGCCCTCCAATCCCGCTCATTCGCCGCAAATGTGGTTATCCAGGTGAGCGCAAACGAGGCATACGCTCGGGGTGTGAGGAGATGCCTGTTCATCCGGAGCCATGAAAGAGAATAGCGCCAATCGAACTGGGTGCTCAGCCTGGCGCGATTCGCCTCTCTGTGCCAGATGACCAGCGGTTCCAGGGAGGACGCGAATTCAATCCCGGCCCCCTGGACCCTGGTTGCCCTGAGAAGCCAGTCCAGGTCCACGTGTCTCCTGAGGCCTTCTCTGAAAGGGATCCTCTGCATCAGTTCCTTCGACGTGAGTAGGGTGGAGGATTGTATGAG
>WFRX01000023.1 GCA_015486285.1 bacterium | reverse complement strand
GTGTCGCGTTCGGGCGGCGCCAGGGCTCGGGGCGGCTCTCCCACGAGGACGGCGAGTTGGTGACGGAAAACCTCCTTGCGGGATGCAACCTGCGGGAGTTCCGCGCGGATGGCGGCCAACTGCTGCCGCTGCTGGTAAACGTCCAGTGCCGAGGTAAGGCCCTGGCTGAATCGAAGCCGGGTGAGCTCGAGAAAGGTCCTGCCCGTTTTCTGCTGCTCGTCGAGGAGCCGGGCCTGGGCCCCCTGCTCGATGAAAGAGAACCATGCCTCGGCAACCTGGGCGGTCAATGTCATGGCGATGGATTCCAGGTCCTCCCGGGTGGCCTCCATATCCAGGACCGCCCCCCGCTTCAATGAGGAGATTCGTCTCCAGAGATCCACCTCGTAAGCGCCCCCCACGGTCAGGGGAATCTGATCGGTGGTCAGAGAGAAGGTGGGAAGCCTCCCGCCGCCCGAGAAGATTCGCTGGGCCTTGGTCGCTCCTGCCTCGAGCGTAATCTCCGGCCACAGCCCCGCCGCCGCCCGGCGGACGAGGGCCCGGCCCTGCTCCAGCCTTGCCCAGGCCTGAGCGAGATCGAAGTTGCCCGAGAGGGCCTGGTCGACAAAACCATTGAGCGCCGGGTCCTCGAAAGAGAGCCACCACCGCTCTTCGTACGCCTTGGGGGAGCCGGAGGCGCTGAATCCCTCCGGGATTTCCAGGGGGGGAGATCGGTTTTCCTTCGCCTTGTAGGGGGCGCAGGAAACCAGGCAGAGTCCGAGCATCCCGATCCGTACGGTACGAAGCAGGGGAGTTGCCTTCATTGCACGTCTCTGATTCTTCGTGTCTGGTATATAGATGTCCGCCGCCGCCAGCCTCGAACGATGTGGGCCCCGAAATGCAAACATCTTATCTTTCTTGAACGAAGGTTTCCAGGTTGCCCCGCTTCCGGCCGGGGTTCCTCCCCTTACGGCGTTCGGAAGGCCCTTGACAGCCTGCGGGCGAATCTGCAATACGAACAGGGGATCGGGGCGGCTTGCGCTCGCGCGGGTCAAGGATGGCGGCAAAGACCGAAGTACGGCCTCCGGAGACGAACGTAGACAGGAGAGGGTGACCCATGTCGGATCGAGGAGATTGTCTGATGGCGCCCCCGGCCGGGCCCGCGATCCTGCATGCCCCCCGGCGAAAGGGAATCCGGCGATGCGGATCGCCATGGACGCTTCCCCGATTTTGAAGGAGCTGACCGGGATCGGCACTTACACCCATCGGCTCCTGGAGGCGATGGCTCCCCTGGCGGCGACGGACCGCTTCATCGTCTGGACGAACGGCCTGCGAGGGTGCCTTCCCGGGGGCGGCGATTGGGCGTATTCCCCGGGTCTCATCCGGAAGAGAACCCGTATCCCCGGCAAGCTGCTTCTCGCTTGGTGGAGGCGGTTCCCCCGGCCCACCGTAGAGGATCTCATCGGGGATATCGACCTCCTCCATTCCCCGAATTTCTTCTTCCATCCTCACCGGCGCGGTACACGAACCGTGGCGACGATCCATGATCTGTTCTTCCTGAGGCATCCTGAAAAGGCGGAGAAATACGGCGGCAAGTATTTCCGCGACATGCTGGGGGAATACGCTCCGGAGATCGATCACTTTATCGCCGTCTCCCATGCCACGGCACATGACCTGGAAGCAGCCTACGGGATCGATGCGGACCGGATCACGGTCATCCATCACGGCGTGGACCCCGCCTTTTTCGAATGCCCCGAAGGCTTTCCGGCCGTCTTGGCCGGGAAATTCGGCCTGGACAGGCCCTATTTCCTGTCGGTGGGGACGATCGAACCGAGGAAAAATTACGCCTTCCTGATCAGGGCCTTCGATCGCTGGCGCAGGATGTCGAAGGAGGATCATCTTCTGGTCATTGCGGGAAGGCCCGGATGGGGGTTGGAAGACGTGAAGAGGGCGATCCGGGATCTCGGTTCCCCGCCCTGGCTCCGGATGCCCGGCTACGTGGACCGGCGGGATTTACGCGGCCTCTATCACCATTGTCGCGGGCTGCTGCTCACGACCCGCCTGGAGGGGTTCTGCCTGCCCGCGCTCGAGTCGATGGCCGCGGGGGCCCCGGTCGTCGCCCCTGATCTGCCCGTTCTGAGGGAAGTGCTCGGAGACGCGGGCCTGTTTTTCGAGGGTGGCGATGTGGAGGCCTTTTTGGAGGGCATGACGGCCCTCTCGGAGCGGGAGGAGGAGGGCGCCCAGCGGGCCCGGCGGGGCAGGGACCGCGCCCGGACGTTCACCTGGGAGAAGGCGGCGCGGTCTACCTGGCAGGTCTACCGGAGGGTACTGGGGATCGCGTGATCGATCTCCGGCAACCCGCCTTCCGCCTTTTCTGCACCGCCGCGGGTCCCGGCCGGGCGAGAACGGTTTGTTGACTCCCTCCGGCCGATTCCCTATCCTGCACGGAACGAATATCCCGGCCCCTTTTTCCTTCCTGCGACCCGATTCGAGGACCTGTAGATAGGTTGTTGCAGATAGCGATCGACATTCAGGCGGTGGCCGAAACCAGAACGGGCGTTGGACAGTTCACCTACCATCTCGTCAAGGCACTGGCCGGGGCCGATTCTCCGGACCGTTATACCCTTTTTCTCTTCGACTTCCGAAGAAGGTTCCGGGACCTTTCCCTCGAACAGGAAAATGTCCGCGTGCAGAAGATCCGTCTGCCCGGGATGCTGCTCCGAAAGATCTGGGACCGGGCCCCCTGGCCGCCCATGGAACGGTTGACGGGCCCCTTCGACCTGTTTCACTTCACCAACTACCTGGTCCCGCCCCTGCGGGGGGGCCGGGCGCTGACAACGATCTACGACCTCGGCTTTCTGCGCCATCCCGGCTATGCCGACCCGAAGGCCTTGAAGGCCCTGTCGCGCAATCTCCGGAAAAGCGTTGAGAGGGCGGCCGGCGTGATCACCGTCTCGGAGTTCTCCAAATCCGAGATCATGGATCTCCTGGGCCTCCCGGATTCGATGATAGAGGTGGTTTATCCCGGGGTGTCCCCGGCGATCTCCGGGCCCGTGGCCGAATCGGCAATCCGCCGGGTGCGCCGGAAATACGGCCTTTCCGGGCCCTATATCGTCCACGTGGGCACCATCGAGCCGCGCAAGAACATCCCGGTCCTTCTGAAGGCCTTCGCGGAAGATCTCCCGTTTTTCCGGGCCCGTGGATGCAGGCTGCTGCTGGCCGGAAAGAGGGGGTGGCTCTACGACGAGGTCTTCGACACGGTTCGCGCCCGTGGCCTGGAGGGCGATGTCGTTTTTGCCGGGTATGTGGGAGACGATGAACTCGCCCTCCTCTACCGGGCGGCCGAGTTCGCAGTGTTCCCTTCCTTTTATGAGGGGTTCGGCATTCCCCTCCTGGAGGCGATGGCGAGTGCGATCCCGGTCCTGGCCTCGGACATCGAGGCCCACAAGGAGGTCCTGGGAGAGGCGGCCCTCTTCTTCGACCCGCAGGATTCGGAGGGGCTGGCGCGGCGGATGAAAGAGCTTTACGAAGACCGGCAATTGAGAGAGGCCCTCACCGGAAAGGGCGACGCCAGGGCAAGCCGCTTCACCTGGGAGGCCTCGGCCGCCCGGATGGCCCGGGTCTACCGGCGATTCGGCCGGGAATCCGCATGATTACGGCAAACGGTTGACGACGATGCATGACGAAAACGGACCGAATCTCTTGCTGGACGATCCGGGCGGGGACGGGATCCACCGCCGCCGTTTCGGCGAGTCCTTCATCGTCTCGTGCGTCTACCTCCTTCTCACGGCGGCGCTCACCTTCCCCCTCTGTCTGCACATGGGCTCCCGCATCTGCGGCGACGTGGGTGACAATTATGCCTTTCTCTGGCAGTTCCGCTGGTTTTCCACGGCCCTGACCGAACTTCACGTCTCTCCCTTCTATGCGCCCTCGCTCAACTATCCGGCGGGGAGCTCGATCCTTCTCAACCCCACGACACTCTTCAACACCGGGCTTTCCATCCCGCTGCAGCGGATCTTTCCCGTGGTAACGGTCTACAACCTGCTCATCCTTTTTTCCTTTTGGATGGCGGCGGTGGCCATGTACCTGCTCGCGCGGCATCTGGCCCTTTCGGCCCCCGCCTCCTTTGTCGCGGGATTCGTCTATGCCTTCTCCTCCTACCATTTCGCTCACGCCCTGGGGCACCTGACCATCGTGTCCATCGAATGGATCCCCCTGTTCACCCTCTATCTCCTGAAATCCCTGCAGACCCGCCGGCCCGCGCATCTGGCGGCGGCCTCGCTCTTCCTCGTCCTCTGCGCCCTCTGTTCCTGGTATTTCCTGCTCGCCTGCGGGCTGATGGTCTGTACGACCACGGCCTTTTTCGCCCTGCCGTGGCGGCGGGGGCGGAGCGTTCGGACCGTTCTTAGCGCTGCGGCGATCCTTTGCCTGACACTGGCGATCCTGGCCCCGATCCTCGTACCCATGATGCTCGAGGCTGCGGGTCGGCCGGCCGTCGCCGGACATGCGCCGGCGAACTATCCCGCCGACCTCGCAGGCTTTTTCGTTCCCGGGTTCACTTCGACCTTCGGTATGCTCTTCCTGCCGATCTGGACCCGGTTCCGGGCCAATCCCATCGAAAGCTCCACCTTCATCGGCTATGGGGTCCTGTTTCTGGCAGGGTTGGCACTTCTCAAGGGCCCCCGCCGCGCCGTCTCCTTCTGGGCCTTTACCCTGGCCGTATTTTTCACCCTCTCCCTGGGCCCCTTCCTGAACGTCCTCGGCAGGGACCTGCGCATACCGCTCCCCTATCTGCTCGTTCAGCACCTGGTTCCCTTCGCGTCGGTGGCCGGGGTTCCGGCCCGCCTGCATGTGATCACCTCCCTGTGCCTGTCGGTGCTCTGCGCAACCGGGGTGGACCGCCTCTTCGCGCGGGCACGGACCGGCCTGTCCGGCATGCGGATGTGGGCCCCCGCAGGCCTCTGCCTCCTCCTGCTTGTCGACCATCTCCATGTTCCGGTCTACCTGTCAAGGCACACGGTCTCGCCCTTCTACGAGGCACTCTCCCGGGACCGGGGGGAGTACGCACTGATCGATTTCACCCCCCGGGGAAAGGCCCTTTTCTGCCAGAGCGTTCACGGGAAAGGGTTGGTCCGGGGCTATGTCGCCCGGGGATTGGCGGCCCAGGGAGGGGCGTTTCTGCACACCGCCGCCGCCCGCTGCCTCTTCGGCGGCCTGGGGCGCCGCGACCCCGCCGGCGAAGGATGCGCTTGCGACGGCGTCCAGGCGAGGAGCACACTGGAGAGGTTCCATGTAAGGTACCTTGTCTACCCGAAAATCGCCTCTCCGGCGGAGGCCGGGGAGATCCTTGCCGCCGGCTCGAGGGATGCGGCCTCCGGGGATATGGAGAGGCTCCTGTCGGCCCTTTCGCCGGCAGGCCGGGGCGCCGGGCCTCCGGGCAGGGCGGTGTCCCGGCTCGTTCGGGAAATCCGGGAAAGGGAGGGCCTGCCGGGAACGGTCCTTTTCGCCCTGAAGGCCCGGGCGTTTTTCGCTTCCCATACCGAGTCCCTTCCGTATAATACGATCAGCCCCTTTGTCCCGGAATCCGAACGGACCGTGAGAGACCAGTGGTCCTTGCCCGTGGTCTACGAAGATGGGGAGATCCGGGTCTATTCCGCGGATTTCGGGACGGGCTCGAGGGGCTTCACAGATCCAACCGGGGGACGACCGAACCGATGAAAAGACTGCTCCTCGACTTCGTGGTTCTCGGCGAGCTTTGCAATTTCCGTTGTCCCTACTGCACCTCCCGGAAGGAAGGCTCCTCCCTGGGGGATCGGCCGGTTGAACGGGTGCGCGAAAACCTGCGCGCCGCGCTGGATCCCCTGGCGGACCGCTTTCTGATCTACCGGTTCGGCGGCGGAGAACTCTTTCTCGCCGAACCGATCATCGCCTGGCTGGTCGACCGCCGGTTCCCCCATACCCAGTTCCTCACGAACGGCACGATTCTTCCGGATACGCTCCTGGATACGTTTCGGGAGGCGAGGGACCGCGTGACGCTCTGTGTTTCGCTGGACGGCCACACCGTCGCGATGAACCGGATGCGCCAGGCCCCGGGGGGGATGAAGGCCTCCACCCTGGAATCGATCCTGGAAAACATCCTCCGCCTGCTCCAGGCGGGCGTCCCGGTCGAAATCCAGACCGTGCTCTCCGAGGCGAACTGCGATTCCCTCGCCTCGTGGCTCGACTTCCTCCTGGGACATTTTCCCACAGCGGGTCTCATGAACAGCATCTTCCCTGTCCGGCCCCTGCCGGGGGCCATGGACCGGACCGCGCTTCGATCCGTGGTCGAGAACTACGACCGGTACCGGGAGATCCTGCCCTCCCGGGATTACATGGAGGGCCTGCTCCGGGCCGTCTCCGAGAGACGGCGGGAGCGCTGCCGGGTGCCGGACCATCTCTCCTTCAGGGTCCTGGACCTCGCTTGGGAGCCGAAGGCCGTGCTGCGCCCCTATTTTTGCGAATGCGGCGGGCTGAGGCGCTTCTACGGCCCGGTTTGCGCGACCTGCTATACCCATTACGACCTGTACAATTCCATCCTTGCGGGCCGGACCGATCCCGAGGCCGTCCCCTTTCCTCCTTTCGGAAGGCGGGAGATCCGGGAATACCTTCACCGCCACGCCGGGCCCGCGCCGCGGCGCCGGTCCTCAGACCTGATCGGCTGGGCCGCGGCCAGGCTCCTGGGAAATCATTTTTAAGGTGGGAGATCCAAGAG
>WFRX01000022.1 GCA_015486285.1 bacterium | reverse complement strand
TCCGAATGCCGTCGATCTTGTCGAACACGATAAGCGGTATGTCGCAGGCGACTCCCTTCATGCGGATGTCCAGGGACCCTGTGGGCGTAGCCGGCGCCGCCACGACATCCAGGACGATCTTCGCGTTCCCCTCCTTGCGGGCCTTGACGACCTTGACATTCGCGTCCGAGAAACGGATATCCGGCGGCGAGACCCCGGCCGGCAGATTGACCCCGATGGCGGTCAGGGTCTGCGGGCGGCCCGAGGCGCGCACTGTCTTCGGGTACACGGCGAAGATGCGGGGCGGCGCGGCAGGGCCCGAGGCGCCGGCGGCGGCCTCCTTGTAAAATGCCTCGTTGCCGTAGGTGTTGCCGTCCTGGACGACAGTGTACCATCGTCCGCTGAATCCCATGGCCGAGGCATCGAGATCGAACACGGCTTCGACCCGGCCCATCAGCGGCGTCGGAGCGAGCTTGCAGCGCAAGTGATAGGCGCCGTAGAGCGTACCCTCGCCGACCCATTTCAAGCGCATCCCGCTCTCGTAACGAATCTCCTTCTCGATCCGATATTCATCCTCTCCCTTTGCCGGATTGGGTTGGAACCGGCAGGCCCCTTCGTAATATCCGACGCCCGGCTGGTAGCCGGCCACGATCCACCGGCCGGTCAGGTCCGGGTCCTTGCGCGCGGCCATCCAGTCCCGCCATGCCTGCGTGTCCATGGGCAGCATCTTGGCAAGCACGTCCACGAGTTCCAGGGACTCCTTGGGCCAGTCCATCTCGCGCATCTGGGGAACGACCGTAGGGTAATAGCCCAGGTGCAGATTCCGGTTCTCCAGCCACTGATCGCGCGTTTTCCGGTGAGAGCGGATCTTGGCGTACGTGTGGCAGCGGACGCAGGCGGTGAAGACCCTTCCTTCGGTCTCGTCCCTCGGAATTTCCCGGTACTGGCTGTTCTCTTCGGTATTGTAGTAGGCGACTTCGGCCATCTCCGCGGGTGTGAGGATCAGGTGCCGGCTGAGTTCCTTGATCACGGGGTAGAAGTCCTTGTCGTCGATGGCGGCGCCGTTCAGGCGGATCATCCGGTCGACCACGTGGATCCACTCCTCCGGCGACTTGCGGGTCTCTTCGATCACCTCCAGCCGGCCCTGGCGGTCGAGCTTGTGGCATGCGGAACAGGCCTGCCTGACCGGGCCGAACTCCGCGAAGGGCGTGGCGGCCGCGGGGGGCGCAATCTGGATCGCCGCCTCCGAGAGGACCAGGGCGAAAAATGCGGAGAGGGCCGCACGGCGGCAAGTTTTCAGACATCGCATAGGAAGTTCCTCCTGTTCATGTCGACACGACTATTCCTTTTGCAGGTAGGTCTGGATCAGATCGTCGATCTGTTTTCCTATCGCCTTGAGCGGCGTCTCTTCCGCATCCACCACCCAGAGAAGGGTGGCCCCTTCGAGGCTTGCGAGAATGACGTTCGCCATCACCCGCGCGTTCACCTTGCGGAATTCTCCGTCCCTGATCCCGCGGGCGATGACCCCGCTGATGATCTCTCTGGCCTCCCGGAAACAAGCCTGCACGGGCTTCTGGATGGACGCCTCGTTCTTGGACAGGGCATACAGGTCCAGCCATGCCTGGGAAATCTCCAGATTGAGTCGTCCGATATCCAGATAGCGCGGCACCAGGAATCTGAGCTGCTCCGCGGCGCTCTCAAATTTGTTCAAACCCTCGAGCAGGTCCTGCTTGTAGACGTTGACCGCGTGTTCCACAGACGCATGGATGATGGCCTGTTTGTCCTCGAAATAGTGGTGCAGAAGCCCGTGGTTGCAACCGGCCCGGTCCGCGATCTCGCGGATCGTGGCGCGGGCAAAGCCCTTTTCCGATATGGTTCGGAAGAAGGCCTCGATGATTTCGGTCCTCCTGATGTCACCGATGCTTTCCACCTGTTCTCCCCCGCCTCTCCGTTGTGCGCCGGCTTGCCGTCGGGCCCGCCTACCGACGACGCCCCGGAACCGGAAGCCCCAACGCGGTCGGCTTGACGATAGGCCTAAATATTGGTCATTTGACTAAATTCGGATATCACGGACCGGCGAAACATGTCAAGGATTTTTTTCGTCCCGGGAGGGGCCCGGCTTGCGCCGCGCGAAGCGGGAGAGGTGCCGTTCTCAGTTCCAGCGCGGTTCCACCGGGTCGACGCGGCTGGAGACGTCCTGCCGGGGATCGGCGGCTGTTTGTGCCTGCCGCCTGTGGAGAATCTCCTTCTTGACGAAGGGGATCATGTCCGGGCCGTACGCGTCGAGAAGCTGTCTGGCGGAAAACCCGATCAGGAGGAACACAAAGGCGACCAGGAGCACGCGGACAAGCCGAAAGG
>WFRX01000021.1 GCA_015486285.1 bacterium | reverse complement strand
GGCTATGGAGACGCCCTCGAACGAGACCCCGCCGCCGTACTGAAGGATCTTCAGGACGGCCTGACAACCCACTGGGCCGCTCGACACGTGTATCGTATCGTGTACGACGAAGAGACGCTCAGGCTCGATGCCGAGGCGACCGACCGCGCCAGGGCGCAACGGAAGGAGGAGAGGCTCCGGCGCGCGAAACCGTACGAGGAGTTCGAGGCGGCGTGGAAGAAACTCCGGCCTCCGGATTCCGTCATCCGCTGGTACGGCCCCTATCCCCACCCGGATCAGCCGGACCTCCAGGCGTCGGACGACCGTTGAAACGAGCTTGCTTTTCCGCTTTTACATTGGTTTAATAAGCGGACGAAGGGCATCACAAAAGCCGGCGAAAACGCAGGATATTATGCTATGGGTTGAATGGCGCCAGGAGGAGCCCCAATGTCCGGACATTCGAAATGGCACAGTATCAAGCACAAGAAGGCCAGGGAAGACGCAAAGCGGGGGAAGGTCTTCACCAAACTGATTCGCGAACTCACGGTCAGCGCCAGGGCCGGAGGCGGGGATCCCTCCATGAACCCTCGATTGCGGACGGCCATCGACCGGGCCAAAGCGGAAAACATGCCCGCCGACAACATCGACCGGGCCATCAAGAAGGGAACCGGCGACCTCGAGGGGGTCCGATACGAAGAGCACACCTATGAGGGCTACGGGCCGGGGGGGACCGCCATCCTCGTGGAGGTCATGACGGACAACAAGAACCGCTGCACCGCGGAAATCCGCCATATCTTCAGCAAGCAGAACGGGAATCTCGGCGAAAACGGCTGCGTCTCCTGGATCTTTGAAAAGAGGGGGTATATCTCGATTCCCTCCGACACGGTAGACGAAGAAACGCTGATGGACATTGCCCTGGAGGCGGGCGCGGATGATATCGTCGAGGATAAGGAGGACAAACAATTCGAGGTCTATACGCCGCCGGAATCCTTTCAGGCGGTCAAGGAAGCCCTGACCGCGAAGGGGGTGACCTGGCAGGCCGCCGACATCACGATGATTCCAAAGAACACGGTTCGGCTCCAGGGGAAAGAGGCCGAGCAAACCCTCCGATTGATGGATGCACTGGAAGACAACGACGACGTTCAGAACGTCTATTCCAACTTCGACATTTCCAAGGAGGTCATGGAAAGCCTGACGGGTGGTTGAAATCCCGCTGCGGCTCCCTCCTTGCGGACTCTTCTTCCCTCGGTTCGCCTCCCGCTCAGGCCCTTCCCGCCGGGAGGAACCTCTGGTCGAAAGGATAAGAACCATGCGGGTCGTGGGGATCGATCCGGGACTCTCACATACGGGCTTCGGCATCATCGACACGGACGAGCGGGGCCGACTCGCTCATGTGGCGAACGGGACGATCCACACGTCAACGAAGGTCCCCTTTGTCGAAAGACTTTCCAAGATCCACCGGGAACTCAAGTCCGTCTTTCAGGAATTCGAACCCGGACAGATGGCCGTGGAGCAGGTCTTTTTCGCGCGGAACGCCCGCTCCGCCCTGATGCTGGGACAGGCGAGAGGGGTAACGCTCCTGTCGGCCGCTCTTGCCGGTATCCCCGTATACGAGTATTCGGCCACGGAGATCAAAAAAGCGGTTTGCCGTTACGGGCACGCCGGCAAGGAGCAAGTCGGCGACATGGTTAAGACGCTTCTCCGTATCGACCAGATCCTTTCCTCCCATGCCGCTGATGCGCTGGCCGTATGCATATGCCACGCCCATTCCTATCGGACTTCCGAGGCAACGAGGAGAGGCCTGTCCCGCACTTCCGCCGGAATGAGGAAACTCCATTGATTGCGAGTCTGAAAGGCACCCTGCTGAGAAAATCCCCGGAGGGCGTCGTCCTAGAGGCGAACGGCGTCGGCTACGAGGTGCTCGTGCCTCTGCCGACACTGTATCAGCTGCCCGATGCGGGTGCTCAGGTCCAATTGATGATTCACACCCACATACGCGAAAACCAGATCCTCTTGATCGGGTTCCTCCACCAGGAGGACAAAGACGCCTTTCGCTTCCTTACGACGGTGAACGGAATCGGCCCTCGGCTGGCCGTGAACATCCTGTCCGGCCTGCCCGCCGGCGAACTCCTGGAGGCGATCGTCTGCAAAGACACGGATCGGCTCCGGAAGATTCCGGGGGTCGGGAAAAAGATGGCGGATCGAATCGTTGTCGAATTGAACGACAGGATCCCCTCCAGGCAGTGGGTCATCGCTCAAACGGAGGCGCTTCCTCCACAACAAAGGCAACTATACACGGAAGCCTTGTCCGCCCTGATGAATCTCGGGTATAAACGAAAGCAATCGGAAAAGGCGATCGAAAGGGCGTTCCGGAAAGAGGCGGATCCGGAGGGTCTTGACATCGAGACCCTGTTGAAGTCCACTCTCCGGGAACTCGTTCGGGAGGCCTAGGGCAGCGTCGAATCATGTCACGGGAAACAGACAACAGCCCGGTATCCCCGGCGCACAAAGAGGAAGACTACGCCGAAGCCGGCCTGCGGCCCACGCTCCTCAGCGAATTCGTAGGCCAGGACGCCCTCAAAGAGAAACTGCGCATCTTCATCGATGCCGCGAAGAGAAGGGGCGAGTCCCTCGATCACGTCCTGGTATACGGCCCGCCGGGGCTCGGCAAAACGACGCTCGCCTACATTCTGGCCCGGGAACTCGGCGTGGAGATCCACACCACCTCGGGCCCGGCCGTGGAAAAGCAGGGGGACCTGGCCGCCATCCTGACCAATCTCGGCCCCCATGACGTCCTGTTCATCGATGAAATCCATCGACTGCCCCGTCCCGTCGAGGAGATTCTCTATCCGGCCATGGAGGATTATCAGCTGGACATCATCATCGGGCAGGGCCCGAGCGCCCGGGCCATCAAGCTGGACCTGCCCCGGTTTACCCTCGT
>WFRX01000020.1 GCA_015486285.1 bacterium | reverse complement strand
TGACAGAGGTAATCGGCATATCGCCGCTCGGTTGGAAGGAAGCGATGGACGAGGCCCTGAACCGGGCGAACAGAACCCTGCGAAACATAACGCATGTCGCAATCCTGAAGCAGGAGGCTACCATCGTAAACGGAAAGATCACAGACTACCGGGTAACCTGCCACTTCACCTTCATCCTGGAAGACTGAGAAGGGGACGGGCCCGGGACGACCGAAACAGCTCCGGGGAAACCGTCCGCGGGGAATCTCTATGTGTGGAATCGTTGGCTATATCGGGGAGAGGAAATCGGCCGCCCTGCTCCTGGAGGGGCTCAAGAAGCTGGAATACCGCGGGTACGATTCCGCCGGAATCGCGATCCTCGACGATAACGGTGAACTCCAGACCCGCAGGACCGAGGGAAAGCTTTCCCGCCTGATCGATGAAGTCAAGGCGAGACCTTGTGACGGCAGCCTGGGAATCGGTCACACGCGCTGGGCGACCCACGGAAGGCCTTCGGAGACAAACGCCCATCCCCATCGTTCGGGACCGGTCGTGGTCGTCCATAACGGGATCATCGAGAACTATCTCGAGCTGCGCGACCACTTGCAGGCAAAAGGGCGATCCTTCCTCTCCGAGACCGACACGGAAATCATCGCGCACCTGGTCGATCTCTATCGCCGAGACACGACATCCCTGGAAGATGCGGTCCGCATGGCCCTGGGCCAGGTCAAGGGGTCCTATGCCATCGCCGTCATCTCTCAGGACGAACCGGCCCGCCTCATCGCGGTCAAGAAGGCCAGTCCCCTCATTATCGGCGTCGGCCAAGGCGAACACTTCCTCGCTTCGGATATTCCCGCCTTCCTGGATCACACCCGGGAGATGATTTTCCTCGAGGACGAGGAGATGGTCGTCCTTCAGAGAGACGGCTATCAGATCACCACCTTGTCCGGCGAGTCGGTCCAAAGGGAGCCCACCCACATCACCTGGACCCCCATGATGGCGGAAAAGGGCGGGTTCAAGCACTTTATGCTCAAAGAGATCCACGAACAGCCCCGCGTGATCACGGATACGGTCCGGGGCCGGATCCAGGGCCGGAACCGGGAGATCTATCTGGATGACATCGGTATCGACGCTGCAGACCTGAAGGGGGTGAAACGGATCTGTCTGGTGGCCTGCGGCACTTCCTGGCACGCGGCGCTGATCGGAAAATTCATGATCGAAGAACTCTGCCGCATCCCCTGCGAAGTGGATCTCGCCTCCGAGTTCCGCTACAGGAACCCGATCCTGTCCGAACAGACCCTTTTCACCTCGATCTCGCAGTCGGGGGAAACCGCGGACACCCTGGCCGCTACAGAGGAGGCGATACGCAAGGGCGCGCTCACCCTGGCGATCTGCAACGTGGTGGATTCCAGCATCGCAAGAAAATGCGAAGGGGTCCTCTACACCCACGCGGGGCCGGAAATCAGCGTGGCATCCACCAAGGCGTTCTCGACTCAGGTATCCGCCCTGTATCTTCTGAGCCTGTATCTGGGAAGAATCCAGGGAGCCATTCCGGCCGAGGCCATGGACGGATACCTGACGGAGCTGAAAAAGCTCCCCCTCCTCGTGGAAGACGTGCTGTCGAGGGAAAGATCCGTGGAAGCGATCGCCCGCAAGTACGCCCACTATGAAGACTTTCTCTATCTCGGAAGAGGAATTCATTACCCCGTGGCCTTGGAGGGCGCCCTCAAGCTGAAAGAAATCTCCTACATACACGCGGAAGGCTATCCGGCGGGGGAGATGAAACACGGGCCCATCGCCCTGATCGATGAGAATTGCCCGACGGTGGTCCTCCTGCCCAGGAACGAACTCTACGACAAGGTGCTGAACAATCTCGAGGAGGTAAAGGCACGGGACGGCAAGGTTATCGCTGTGGTGAACTACGCGGACACGGAAGCGGACAAGCTGGCGGACGACCTCCTGTACGTACCGGAAAGCAGCCCCTATCTGAACCCGATTCTCATGACGGTCCCTTTGCAGCTTCTGGCCTATCACGTCGCCGTGATCAAGGGGACGGACGTGGATCAGCCCAGAAACCTGGCAAAGAGCGTCACCGTCGAGTAAACCGGCGACTACATGCATGGACCTGGACCGAGATCTTAACCCTCAGCAGCGAGAAGCCGTACTGCACGAAGGCAGCCCCCTGCTCGTACTTGCCGGGGCCGGCAGCGGGAAAACCCGCGCCTTGACCTACCGTATCGCCCATCTCGTCCTGCATCGCGGCATCGCTCCCTGGAATATCCTCGCCCTCACCTTCACGAACAAGGCCGCGGAAGAGATGCGTCTCCGGGTACAAAGGCTCCTGGGCATGGAAAAGCCGGGCATCTGGATCGGCACCTTTCACGCCATATGCGCCCGCATCCTGCGCCGCCACATCGACCGGCTCGGCTACCGAACCAATTTCGTCATTTACGATGCCTCGGATCAATCGCGGGTCGTCAAGTCCTGCCTCAAGCGACTCGGGGAAGAGGGGAAGAGGATTCGCCCCGCGGCCGTCCAGAGCCTGATCGAGAAAGCCAAGAATCAGGCGGTCGATCCGGCCCTCCTCGTCCCGCAAAACGCCCCCATGAGCCGGGCCCTCGGAGAAGTCGTTGCGGACTACCGCCGTCATATGGAGGAAGCCAATGCACTCGATTTCGGAGACTTGATTTTCCTTGTACTTCGCCTTTTTGATGCATTTCCCGATATCCGCGCGACCTATCAGACGAGATTTCACTCCATTCTCGTTGACGAATACCAGGATACCAACCGGGCCCAACATCTCCTGCTGCGGAAGGTTTCCTCCCGGAACGCGGAACTCTGCGTCGTGGGAGACGACGACCAGTCCATCTATCGATGGCGGGGCGCGGAGGTGAACAACCTGCTCGACTTTGAAAAGGATTTTCCGGGCACCCGCATCCTTACGCTTGAAGAAAACTATCGCTCCACACAGACCATTCTCCGCGCCGCCGACGCCGTCGCCCGGGGCAATCCGGAGCGCATGGAGAAACGCCTGTGGACCCTCAACGAAACCGGCGAACCGGTTGTGTATATGGAAGCCCCCACTTCGGACGGGGAAGCGGCCTTCGTCGTCCGGGAGATCCAGAGACTGGTCACGGAGCACCAGGTGCCCTACAGGCATATCGGCGTCTTCTTCCGTACCAACGCCCAATCCCGTCCGTTCGAGGAGAACTGCGTCTTTTCCCGTATTCCCTACGCCGTCATCGGGTCTGTACGCTATTACGAACGGGCGGAGGTCAAGGATCTTCTGGCCTATCTTCGCTTTCTTTACAACCCGAGCGACACGGTCAGTCTGCTGCGCATCATCAACCAGCCGCCACGCGGTATCGGCCCGGCCACGCAGGCCGCTTTGCAGGCCTATGCGGACCGGCGGGGGGAATGTCTGGGGAAGGCGATCGAACATGCACTGGAGAATGAGGTCCCTTCCGGGGCATCCCGGGGCAAAATCGAGCGTTTTCAGGGCCTGATCCGGAAACTTCGACGGCAATTGGAAGACGCGGTGCCTCCGGAAAAGCTGTTGAAGTCGGTAATCGAGTTAACCGGCTACAGGGACTATCTCCAAGGCAAGGAGGATGGAGAGAGGCGGCTGGAAAATGTGGACGAATTCGTCCAGACGGCCGCTCAGTTTCAGGGAATGGAAGGGGACTTGGGCGGCAGGGAACTGCTGGGGGCCTTTCTCCAAAGGATTGCCCTGGTCAGCGACATCGACCAGTACGAGGAGAAGGCAAACTGCGTTTCTCTCATGACCCTCCACTGCGCGAAAGGGCTGGAGTTCCCGATCGTGTTCCTCACGGGTATGGAGGATGGTGTTCTGCCCCACCAGCGTTCTTATACATCTCCTGAGGCCCTCGCCGAGGAACGACGCCTCTGCTACGTCGGGATCACCCGCGCAAAGAAGAAGCTCTTCCTCTCCCGCGCATGTCGGCGATCCCTTTACGGGGAATCGCGGCAAACCGCCCCGAGTCCTTTCCTGGCATCGATCCCACCGGATCTCATCGATTTCGACAACGGAAGCGTCGAACGGGACGCGTTGAACAGCCCCGAACCGGCAGGGTACGAAGTGGGCGAGGGAGACTCCGCCCTGGATTACGGGGAAAGCCAACTGGACCGGCCCCCCCTGCCCCCTCCGCCCGCTGCGGACCGGGGCCGAAGGTTTCGCATCGGAGACAGAATCACCCATGAGACACTGGGAATCGGCACGGTTCGCAAGGTGGAAGGGACCGGGTACAAAGAGAAGATCACCGTACAGTTCGCCGCCGGAAAAATACGAAAGCTCATGGCACGGATTTCTCCGGTAAGGAAGGTGTCATGACAATCCTTCCCATGCCGCCTGCCTACCCTGCGAGCTTCTTCAACGGCTCCAGCAAACCCGCCTCCTCCAGGGTCTTTCCGAAGATCACCTTCTCCACCTGAGAGACCAGCATCCGCCGGCCGTCTGATCGCCGGATCATCTCGCAGTTCATGAACAGTCGGACCGGCGCCATTTCCGGTGCGGGATGATCGGAAAGATACGGGTTTTCCATCCAGGCATCCATCGAAATCAGGATCGTATCCGTCTGCGGCGCATTTGCCAGATAGGCGCTTTGTCGAGAAACCACCGTTCTCAAGTCCAGCAACTCTCGATCCACGGGGATCACAGGACCATCCGCCAGCAACCTGCGCTCCGCAATGTCCTGGATCACAGGGTAGTTGGAAAAGCAAAGAAGCCCCAGCCCGTTCAGGTCCCGGTCCGGCTCGATCCGGTATTCGCACTGGAGCGTTTCCGGCGTAATGGACGTAAAATGCTCGGGCGGCGGCCCGAAATTTCCCCGTTGAGCCGCCTTTTTCATCAGTAGATAGGAATCCGGGACCTCTGCAATCTTCGGGATGTTGTCCACGCCGGGCTGTACCGGCCCGGCCTTTTTCAGCCAGCCCGCCCCCTGGTGCGGCCGCACAAAGACGCCGGAGGACCGGATGTACGGGATCCCGACCTCTTCGGCCTGGTAGCCATTGTTCAGGGGGACCTTTTTCTCGGACGGCCACGCCGCCGGATAGATGAAAGAATACCCATCCAGCACCGAGTTCGCGTAAGAGGCCATGGTACTTACAATCGTAATCCGGCCCCCCTCTCCAAAAGAGGCCATTGGCGTTTGTCTCGGGAACCGCACATCGAGATAGTAGAAGGCGGGGAAGACGCGATGCCCGCCTTCATCGACGAATTTCCCTGCAGGAACGCCTGTGAGCTGATTCAGGTGCGCCCATCTCAGGTTGCCCATAAGCTTCATGAGAGGCGCCTCCGCGAGACCGTTCCCCCCCATTTGAAGGATATCGATCTCCCAATCCATGCGGTGCGCCCCGTCCTCCCCGAGATACCCCTCCCCTGCTCTGCACGCCCCTTTCCCGATGGACGCCACAGGCATCTCCCCGCCCGCAGGTCCCCCCTCTCCAACGAGACGCTCTTCGAGAAGCCGCGCACTTTCTTCTACCGTGCTCAACCGGTCCACCTCTGCATCCGGGATGGTAACACGGAAAATCCGCTCCAGCTCTGTTCTGAACTCGAGGTACTGCCACGAATCTCCACCGAGATCGCTCATGATATGGGCATCCGCCTCAATCGAGTCGCCGGGCAGATCCAGGATCTGTGCCAAGATGTTCCGGATTTGCGATCGAAGATCCTGCTCCATACCCATGGTCTTTTCCCCTCCGTGCCTCTTGTCTTCGATGATCCGCCCCAATTTCCTTCCATGTTACGGATAAAGATCGGATTTGCAAACGCCGCCCGTTGACATTCCCATGCGCCCTTCTTCATTATGCACCCAGGTAAGGCTTCCGGGGTCGGAGCCTGGGAAAACCGACTATCCCGACTTCACATGAGGGGACAACCTTGTCGAAACAAGGCGGCATCAAGGTCATCGCGAAGAACAAGAAGGCCCGTTACGACTATGAAATCTTGTCGACCTGGGAAGCAGGCCTCGTTCTTCTTGGAACCGAGATCAAGTCCATCCGCCAAGGGCGCATTCAGCTCAAGGACGGCTATGCCCGAATCGAGGGAAACGAGGCCTTTCTCAATGAAGTCTACATCGCCCCGTATCCGAACGCCGGCCCCTTCAATCACGAACCCACACGGCCCAGAAAGCTTCTCCTTCACAAAAGGGAAATCCGTCGACTCTACGGAAAGGTCCAGGAAAAGGGCCTGTCACTCATTCCCTTGAGTGTCTACTTGAAGAACAGCAGGGCCAAGGTGGAACTCGGCCTTGCCAGGGGCAAGCGGAAATACGAAAAACGGGAGGCCATCAAGAGGCAGGACGCGAAGCGGGAGGTTCAGCGAGCCCTGCGGGAAAGAAACAAAGAATCGTAGCCAGTGCCCATCCCCCACCCAAAAGAGAAGCCGGCTCGTTCGCAACGACCTTCCCCGGTTCCCTGCGAACGACCCGGCTTCCAGATGAGGGTGAATAGGTTGACTTGCCCGGTTTTAATAAGCAAAATAAATGCCATCACCCATATCTTCTCAAGGAAAGCCCCTCGAAAAACAAAAAGGCCTGCTTCGCCTCTTCGAGGCCGGCCCCTACTGCAGGATCCTTTCCTCTCGATCAATATCGTTTGTTTTCAGTGGGATACATGGGGTGGGCTCGTGTTTACGCAACGCAGAGCCGGCATAACGCCGGCAGACCAGCCCCACGAAAAACATCCGATCTTCCACTCTCATGGGAGATAGATTGCAGCCCGCTTTGCACCTCGCAAAGATGCAAAATTTGCATAATGGGCAGATTTCGCACGAAAATTCCTCGATTTTCAACGAATCTGGTACCTCTTCATCTTTTCGTAAAGGGTCCTGATAGGAATATCAAGGAGTTTGGAAGCATCCTTCCTTTTTCCGTTACAGGCCCTCAAGGCCTGTTCAATCGCCTCCTTTTCCATCTCTTTCAGGGGCTTCACGTATAATCCCGCACGGGGTTCCCGACTTGGACTTGCTTCTGCCCTGTCCTCTCCGGACGGACCTCCCGCAATAAAAAGCTCCGGTTTATACCGGAAATCCTCCACCTGAATCTCCTCCTGCTGCGCAATCACACAGGCATTCTTGATGGTGTTTTCCAGCTCCCGGATGTTTCCAGGCCACCGATAGGAAAGCAGAAGCTTCTTGGCGTCTTGACTCACCCTCTTCCTGGCCATGCCGGTTTCTTCAGCGAAGAGATCGAGAAAGTGCTCAACCAGAAGAAGAATGTCTTCCCGCCTCTGCCTGAGCGGAGAGAGCTTGATCGTAACACCATTCAAGCGATAATAGAGATCTTCCCTGAATTCACCCCTTTTCACTGCCTCCTGGAGGTTCCTGTTGGTGGCCGAAATAATCCGCACGTCCACCCTCTTCACCTTTTCCCCGCCCACCGGTCTGACTTCCCCTTCCTGGATCGCCCGGAGGAGCTTCGCCTGCATGCCGGGGCTCATGTCCCCGATTTCATCCAGGAAAAGCGTGCCCCGGTCCGCCTCCTCGAACAGGCCCTTTCGCTCCTGGGCCGCACCGGTGAAGGCCCCCTTGACGTGGCCGAACAGCTCGCTTTCCAGCAGGGTATCGGTCAGGGCTGAGCAATTCTGTGTGATAAACGCCTTGTCCCGCCTCGGACCGTTGTAGTGTACCGCCTTCGCCACCAGTTCTTTTCCGGTACCGCTCTCCCCCTCGATCAGGATCGGAACGTTGAAGTCCGTAACCTTGTCCATGAGCCGAAAAACGTCCTGCATAGGCCTCGATTTTCCAATGATGTTCTCGTAATTGTACTTCAATTTGAGTTCACTCAGTTCAGAGGCCAGCCTTTTCTGAACCTCCTCCAGCTGTGTACTCTTCTCGTTGTATGCCTTCTCGAGCTGGCGGCTGTACTCCTCGAGCTTTTCCTTGGCCTCCTCCAGCTGCCGCGTTCGGCCGGCGATTCGCGTCTCCAGCGTAAGGTTCTGTTCCTCGATCTCCCGGTTCGCTTCTACCAGGGCCTTCTGGTGCCGCCGGAGAACGTCGGAGAAATAGCCCACATAGAAGGCAATCGAAAAGAAGCAGAAAAAGAGAAAAAACAGGATGATGCTCATCTTTTCGAGTTGGATGGGCGCACTCCCGTAATAGGCTATGAGTCCGCTGGCCTCCAATCCGCAAAGAACCGTGTAAGCCAGACAGCTTCCGATGGATACGAGGTATCCGGACCAGGGTGAAATCAGGATCGAATAGAAGGGAATCGGCAGCACATACACCAGGGCCAGGACAGGCGTGTCCGCGCCCCCGAGAAAATGGATCAGAACCGTAAAAAACACGATGTCTGTCAGGGCAACGGGGACGTACAGCCTGCGGACAAAGATGCCCCTGTTCAGCAAGAGGAGATAAGCGGCGTTGATTCCGACGAAGACGAGCAGCCCCTCAACGATCGCCTTCCTGGGAAGATCCAGGTAGCTGATAACCCCGAGGAACTGCAGAAAAAGGTAACCGCACAAGATCAGGACAAAGACATATACCTTCAAGTAGATCTCGATCTTGAGCAGCCGTGTCCGGTCGGTAAGCTCCGGCGTTTCCAACGACTTTTTAAGGTCCAGCCTCATTGTCCAAGTCCAGAACTCTTCATCATTGGGTACCTGCCCGCTCAGAAACGTGCATGATTTGCTCATTAAAGGATAACAGATCGAGAGAAAAGTGCAAAATCCGCACTCCCCCTCAAGATCGTCCTCAAGGAGTCACACAGGGTCCGGGGGTGTCTTCGATGGCAGGGAGAAGGGAAATTTTCAGGAAAAGCTCAGCATATTCTCCAGGGCGATTCTTGCCAGATGCTTGACATCGGCATCCACAAAGACGCGGTTCGCCTCACCGATCTCATCCAGCACACGGAGAAGATTCGGCGGCCCGATACGAAACATGTTCGGGCAGAGGGAGCGAAACACCTCGTAGATCTTCTTGTCCGGGTGTGAAGCGGCCAGTCTGCTCACCAGGTTGATTTCCGTCCCGATGTACACGGAACTCCCGGCAGGGGCATCTTCCACATAGCGGCAGATGAATTCCGTCGATCCGACCGCATCCGCTTCCACTACAACTTCCTCCGAGCATTCCGGATGAACCACCACCCTGGCGCTCGGGTCCTCCTCTCGGATGCGCCGGATGTGCTCAGGCCGGAAATCGGTATGAACGTGGCAAAACCCTTTCCAGAGGATAAGAGATGCCTCCCGCACCCGCTTTTCAATCTCCGGGTCCCCCGGTGAGACCCCCGGGTCCCAGAGCAGGATCTCCTCCGCGGGGATGCCGACCTGTCTGGCCGTATTTCGTCCCAGGTTCTCATCAGGAAAGAAGAAGGCCTTGTCGCCTTTCGTCCGAGCCCACTGAAAGGCCGCGCCGGCATTGGAGGACGTACAGACCGCGCCGTCCCGTTCCCCGCAAAAGGCCTTCAAGTCCGAGCCCGAGTTCATGTATGTTATGGGAATCACCTTGCCGGCAGTCCCGTCGCCGACCACCCGATCCCACGCCTGGCGAACAGAGGCGATATCGGCCATGTCCGCCAAGGGACACCCTGACAGCGGATCGGGGTGTTGTACCGTCTGGTGCTCCCGGCGGAGAATCTCCGCACTCTCAGCCATGAACCGCACGCCGCAAAAAACGATGAATTCACAATCCGCTTGAGCGGCCGCGAGACGGGACAGGCCCAGCGAATCACCCCGGAAGTCGGCAAAATCGATCACTTCCTGCCGCTGATAATGGTGCCCCAGAATGACGAGGCGCTTTCCGAGCGCCGCTTTCTTCTCCTGGATCCGGGAACGAACCTCTTCGGGATCCATATGGCCATATGCTTCAGGCAACCGGTCCACGAGACACCCCCCTTCAATCCCTCTTTCCATCGATCCGAAGGGCCATCTCTCGGACCCTGGCCTCCAAATCCTGTATGCGTTTGCGCAACCGTCCGATCCTCTTTTCAAAGGGATGCGTCAACCCGTCGAGGCCCAATTGAATCCGGTCGTCGATCCATCGCTCGACAGGTCCTTTTCGATCCTGCTCCGGCCGTTTCGCCATGATCGTCCTTCCTGCCCAGGGCCTCTTAGTGCGCCTCGTCGCGAACCTCAAGCACACCGGTCTCCGGAGGGCTTCAAATCCCGAACATGCAGGCTGAGTCGGGACTGCCCGTTCCAGGTTTCCCGGCGTGGCGAGAAGACGACATCCCAGGTCCGGTGCTCACTCTCAATGACCCCCGCCCTGCCCAGTTGAAACCCGATCGCGTCAAACGATCGCCCGTCACGCCCGAGGGTCAATTTCAGATGGTCTCCTCCCACAATGCGCTTGCCCAATACCCTCATGCCCCGCAACCCCATGACAGGCTCCCGGTTCCCGTTTCCGAAGGGGGCCATTTGTTCCATTTCCGAAATCGCCTGGTCCGACAACTCCTCAGGACCGTCCAGCCAGGCATCGATCAAAAGCGAGGGGCGGAGTTCCCGGGCATCTCCCAGCCGGTTCGAAATCTGCGTCTCGAAGGCCTCGCTGAAAGCGGCCAGGTTCTTCCTCCGGAGGGTCACTCCCGCGGCCATCTGGTGCCCGCCGACGTCCACCAGCAAATGCCTGCATGCCAGCAGGTCATCCAGAAACCCAAAATTCCCCACACTTCGTACGGACCCCTTTCCCGTTTCGCCCTCAAACGATACGAGGACCACGGTTTTGCGAAAATCCCTGGCGAGACGCGACGCGACGATGCCCAAAATCCCCTTGTGCCACCCCTCCGCCGCAAGGGTCAGTACGCACCGGTCGTCACGCCGCAAGGCCTCCCTCGCCAATTCGCGGGCCTGCCGGTACACCTGCCCTTCAACGGATCTCCTCTCGCTGTTCCGGTCGGCCAGGAGCCTTGAAATTCTGCCGGCATCCTCCTCCCCCGTGCAAAGCAGCACATCCAAGGCTTCGAGCGCGCATCCCATCCGCCCGGGGGCGTTGATCCGGGGTATGACTCTATAGACCAGCGGCCGTGTATCCTTGACCGGCCCTTCAAGGCCCGCCTCCTTCCTGAGCATGGAGAGCCCGGGCCGCCTGTCGAGAGAGAGTTCCTGCAATCCGTGCTTTACGAAGATCCGGTTCTCTTCCCGCAGGGGCACCATATCCGCCAGGGTTCCCAGGGCCACCAGATCCAGATAGGTCCGCAGGTCCGGCTCGTCGACCTTGTCCCACATCCCCTTTTCACGCATACGTCCCCTCAGGGCCGCCGCAAGGTAGAAGGAGACCCCTACCCCGGCCAGATCCCGAAAGGGAAAAGATTCGCCCGGGGCCTTCGGGTTGATCACGGCAAGGGCGGCCGGAAGCCTCCCGGCGCACTCATGATGATCGGTGACGATCACATCGATGCCGCAAGCCTTCGCCGCCTCAACCGAATCGAATGCGGTCACGCCGCAGTCGACGGTCACGATGAGTTGAACGCCCTTTTCAGCAAACATCCGGACGGATTCGGGATGAAAACCATACCCTTCCCGCAATCGATCCGGAATATGGTAGAGGGGATCCAGGCCTGCGTGGCGCAGGAAGTGAACCAGAATGGCCGTGCCGGTCAGTCCGTCGACATCATAGTCTCCGTGGATCAGTACCCTCTCCTTACGTTCCACCGCCTCGAGGAGCCTCTCCACGGCCCGGTCCATTCCCGCAAAGAGCGAAGGGGGCCGCATTTCCCGGAGGGCCGCGGAAAGAAACCGGAGGGCCTCCTCCGGCTCCCGTATTCCACGGCCGCAAAGGATACGTGAAGCCAGGGACGTCAGGCCCAGGGTCTTCGTTAACTGCCGGCAGGCGGTCTCATCGGTGGACCGCACCTCCCAGCGGTACCCGGGCAGAGGCGGCGGGCCTTTTGTCGCGCACGCATTCATAGGTTCCTTACAATCCCAACGATCAACCGCTGAGGAGAAAAAAAGCGCGTTTTCGATCAGCCCCTGGCGCCCCTTCGGCCCGCCTTGGCCCTTTTCGACGATCGAGCTCGCATGTTCTCCCAGAAAACGACGACCGGGCTGGCGATATAGATGGACGAGTAGGTACCGATCACGATGCCCACGATCAGGGCAAAAGCGAAATTGTGGATCACCGGACCCCCGACGAGAAACAGGGCCACAACCACGACCAGCGTCGTCAGGGAGGTCAGCAGGGTGCGACTCAGCGTTTCGTTGATGCTGTCGTTGATGACGCGATCGAGACTCTGCCGGCGGATCCTTCTCATGTTTTCTCGAATCCTGTCGAACACGACGATCGTATCGTTGATGGAATACCCGATGATCGTCAGGATGGCCGCGACGATCGGCAGATCGATTTCCTTGTTCATCAACGAAAAGACGCCGATCGTAATCATGGCATCGTGCACCAGGGCCAGAATCGCGCCCAGGGCGAACCGAAACTCGAACCTCCATGTGATGTAGATCAAGATACCGATGATGGCGTAGACCGCCGCATACACTCCCTTCCTCCGCAACTCTTTCCCGACCTTCGGCCCGACAAGTTCCGTTCTTCTCAATTCGAGGCTGTCCGCACCGAACCGGTCCTTCAGCGCCTTTTCGATGTCCTTCTCGAGGACCTCGAGGTCGGTATCCTGCTGTTCCACGCGCACCAGATATTCATGGTCCTCCCGCCGACCGAAATCCTGCACCACCACCTGCCCCAGATCGAGCTTATCCAAGGCATCACGCAAATCCGAGGTCTTCACCGCTTTGTGAAACTTGAATTGCAGGAGAATCCCTCCAGCGAAATCAATCCCGTAATTCGGGCCGCCTTTCACCCATAGGGAAAGGATTGACCCGAGGATGAGAAGCCCGGAAAAGGTCAGGGCCGCCCAGCGGTATTTCAGAAAGTCTACGTTCGTATCCGGTTTGATCAACTCCATGAGAACCCCTCTGTATGCTTGTGCCGTAAATTCGAACACGAAGCCCCGCTCATCCGCATCGGGGCCTTGCGGGAAAAATCGCCCTGAATCAGACCGAAACGGACTTCACACGCCTGACGAGGATCAGGTAATCGAAGATCTCTCGTGTGAAATAGATCGCCAACAACACAGACCAGAAAACGCCTATACTCAAGGTAACAGCGAAGCCCTTGACCGGCCCCGTCCCGAACTGAAAGAGCACCAGCGCCGCAATCATCGTCGTGAGGTTCGCGTCCAGGATTGTCAGCAGGGCCTTCTTGTACCCGCTGTCCACCGCCGCACGAGGCGTTTTCCCCACGCGGAGTTCCTCCCGGATCCGCTCGAAAATAATCACGTTGGCGTCAACGGCCATACCCACCGTCAACACAAGGCCCGCGATACCCGGAAGGGTAAGCGTCGCTTTCAGTGCAGCCAGGGTCGCCATCACCATAAAGAGATTGAGAACAAGCGATAGATCCGCGATGATGCCTGCCACTTTATAATAGATCCCCATGAAAGCAAGCACGAGCACAAGTCCCAGGACCACGGAAAAGAGCCCCTCTCGGATGGAATCCGAGCCCAGGGAGGGCCCCACCTGCCTCTTCTCCGCGATCTTGACCGGCGCGGGCAAGGATCCCGCCCGCAGGACAATCGCAAGGTCCCGGGCTTCATCGGGGGTGAAGTTCCCCTCGATGACGGCCTGGCCACCGTAATGCGCCTGCCGAATCACGGGAGCGGAATAGACGTTCCCGTCGAGGATGATGGCCAGCCGCTTGTTTACGTTCTGTGCCGCAATCTGGTCGAAAAGTCTCGTGCCTCGCGGACTGAACCGAATCGCCACGTGGGGCTGATTGTAGGTCCGGCTGAACTGGACGCGGGCGTCGGATAGAGCATCGCCGGTCATCAGCGTCCTCTTCTTGATCAGCAGGGGGATCTTCTTGGTACGGTTCGTCTCCGGATCGTAGTCGCGCTCGTACAAGATTTCGCTTCCCGGCGGCACCTTGCCGTCAAGAGCCGCCTGCAGGCTATGCTCGTCATCCACGATCTTGAATTCGAGTACCGCGGTCTGTCCGATCAGCTTGATCGCCCGGTCCGGATCCTTCACCCCGGGCAATTGAACAAGGATTCGGTTGTTGCTCTCCCGCTGGATCGTCGGTTCAGACACCCCGTATTGGTCGATTCGGTTACGAATCGTCTCCACCGCCTGCTGCACCGCCCCCTCTTTGATCGCGTGGATCTCACGATCCGTGAGCCCCAGCACGCAATCGACGCCGCGCTTCCCCTCCTTTTCCGAGTAGAGTTTGAGGTTGGCGAACTGATCCGACAGGATCTCGTCAAACCGATCGCGATCGGATGCGCTGATGCCCTGCACCCGGAACCGCCCCAGGCCCTCTTTCTTGATCTGGTCGTAAAAGATATCCTTTTTCCGAAGGATCTCCTTCATGTCCATGATCAACCGCTCAACCGCCCCGTCCACGGCCTTGTCCTGTTCCACTTCAAGAATCAGGTGGATTCCCCCTTGCAGGTCGAGGCCGAGGTGTACCTGATCCTTGGGCAGATACCCCGGCCACCAGTCCGGGAGCTTCTTCGTGAACGTCGGCATCAAATAGATCACGGCGCCGACGAACAGAAGCGCCGTTAAGATGAATTTCCATTTCAGGCTCTTTGTCATCGTTCCGTCTGCCTCATTTCAGTAGAGAATTGAAAGATTCCGCCGTCGCCCGGGTCAGTTGCTCTTGTCGGCGGCAGGCTTCGGCTTCATGCCGGAAATGTTGCCCCTCTGCACCTTGATGCGGACCTTGTCCGCCACTTCCAGCGTGACCACGTTTTCCGTGATGCCCGTCACCTTGCCCAGAATCCCCCCGCTGGTAACAACCTCATCCCCCTTTTTCAGGCTGTTCAGAAACTCCCGGTGTTGTTTCGTCCTCTTCTGCTGGGGGCGGATCAAGAGAACATAGAACACCAGAAACATCAGCACCAGGGGCAAAACAGCCCCCATCATCCCGCCTCCCGGCCCGGCGGCTCCCGCGCCGGCCCCACCGGGACCCGTACCCATCGCATACACCCAATCCATTTCTCCCTCCTGATTCAAGCCTGGATTTTATCGCTTCCCTTTTCCAATCGTCTCCCCAAAACCCCTGTGTCCCGCAACTCATTCTCACCCCTGCACTGTCGGCCCATCCCTTCATCCTCCGAACCCAAACGATTCAGAAAGGACTCCGAAAAGGCGGGGAAGGTGTCGGACTGAATCGCCTGGCGGATTCTTTCCATCAGCACCTGGTAGAAATAGAGATTGTGGATGCTCGTCAGGCGGTACGCCAGCAATTCCTTGGCCATGAAAAGATGCCGCACATAGGCCCGTGTGTAATTGCGGCAGGTGTAACAGTCGCATCCCGGATCGATGGGCAGGAGATCCTCCGCATAACGGCTGTTCTTGATCCGAATCCTCCCATGCTGGGTAAACAATGTGCCGTTTCTCCCGTTCCGCGTCGGCAGCACACAATCGAACATGTCGATTCCCCTTGCCACCGCCGCCACCACGTCCTCCGGGGTCCCCATGCCCATAAGGTATCGGGGAAAGGAGGAAGGAAGCAACTCTTCCATCCACTCGAGTACGGAAAGGCATTCGTCTTTTCGCTCCCCGACCCCAAGCCCCCCAACGGCGAACCCGGCAAATCCGATTCCGGCCAGTTCCTCCGCGCAGGCCTTCCGCAGATCCGGGTAGACGCCTCCTTGCACGATCCCGAACAGGGCGACCCCGTCCCCTCCCCATGCATCCCGGCTTCGCCGGGCCCACCGAAGGGTTCGCTCCATCCCTTCCCTTGCCTCCTCATAGGTGGCCGGATACGCCGTACATTCGTCCAGCACCATGGCAATGTCCGATCCCAGAGCCTGCTGGATCTCAACGACCCCTTCCGGCGTGAACGAGTGCTTGGAGCCGTCCAGATGGGAATGAAACAGGACCCCCTCTTCCGAAATCTTCCGCAACTCGCCCATGCTGTAAACCTGGTACCCGCCGCTGTCCGTGAGCAGCGGCCCCGGCCAGTTCATGAACCGATGCAGCCCGCCCAGCCTCTCGATCCGGCGATGGCCAGGCCGCAGGTACAAATGGTAGGTGTTGGCGAGGATCATGGAAACCTTGTGATCCTGCAGATCTTCCGCGCTGCATGCCTTCACCGACCCCTGCGTACCGACCGGCATGAACACGGGGGTCGCCACGCGCCCGTGGGGGGTTGTCAACTCCCCGAGCCGCGGCCCCGTCGCCCCGCCCTTGCGCAACGAAAATGTAACTCCCATTTCCCGTACACCCGCTCACTGGACAAGCATACAATCGCCGTAACTGAAAAAGCGGTACTCCCTGCGAATCGCTTCCGCGTAAGCCCGAAGCACGATTTCTCTCTGCGCGAAGGCGCAGACGAGAACCAGAAGCGAGGTCTCCGGGAGATGGAAATTCGTAATCAACGCGTCAACAGCCTGAAACCGATGACCGGGAAGGATGTACAGGCCTGCCCATCCCTGTCCCGCCTCGACCCGGCCCCGCTCCGCGACCAGGGATTCGAGACATCTCGCAACGGTCGTGCCCACCGCGACCAACCGCCTCCCCTCCCGGCGCGCCTTCCGCATCCTCTCCGCATCCGCCTCCTCAACGGAAAAACGCTCCGGCCGGATGCGGTGCCTGCGGATATCCCCCGTGCGGATCGGCAGAAAGGTCGCCTGCCCGACGTGCAGCGTAATCCGTCCGAAGGAAATCCCCCTTCTTTCCAACGATTCGCACAGGGATTCCGTAAAATGGAAACCTGCCGTCGGTGCGGCCACGGAACCCACCTTCCTGGCAAACACCGTCTGGTAGCGATCTCGATCCTCGGGGGTCTCCTCCCGCTCGCGGCTCGTGCGCCCCCGCCGGATGTAGGGAGGCAAGGGGACCCGGCCGTATCGTTCCAGGTGCGCCATAAGTTCCCTGCCCTCCATGTTGAAACGCACCCGCCAGACACCCCCGTCGGAATGACCCGTCACCTCCCCTTGAAGGCCATGCTCGAAGCCGAACTCCTGTCCAGGCTTCGGTCGCCTCGAGGCCTGGATCAGGCACTCCCATTCGCGGCCCTGCACCTCATCGGCCTGCTGTCCGGCCGCAGACGCCTCTTCCGCGTTGCAGGGCTGAAGCAGGAGAAGATCCACCCGGCCCCCCGAAGGCTTGCGCCCGATCAGCCTCGCGGGAAACACCCTGCTTTCATTCACCACAAGCAGATCCCCCTCCCGAAGATAGTCCCGAAGGTCCTTGAAGGACGCATGCTGTATGGCCCCACTTTCTCTACCAAGAACCATCAATCGTGATTCATCTCGTTTGGGGAGGGGATGCTGGGCGATCAGATGGCTGGGAAGAACATAGTGGTAGGCATCCTTACGGAAAAGGAGCTGCGGCTCTTCCTCCTCTATGTTCTCGTCCGGGCGGCATTTGCATCGCATTACGCAGGATCGACGGGCCACCGGCCCCCTGTCAAAATCGTTGAAACCTGTGGCAAAAGAGTCTGTAAACCTTACCGAAAGGCCGAATCAAAGTCAATTTCATTCCCCGGCGGCGAGGGATGTCCGTTTTTCACGCTGCAGCATCTCCACGAAGGCGTCGATACGTGTTTCCGTTCTCGCATCCAGGGATTCGGGCCGATCTCCTTCCAGGGTCAGCACCGGCTTCGACAGGCTATGCCGGAGTATCTTGTCCTCGATCTGGCGAAAGCAGAAGGTCTGCGCATAATGAATGAATCCGTCCAGGCGCCGCCGAACCGCTTCACGACGGATGTCCTCCAGGCGGAAGAATATATCATAAGGGTAGGTGAACAGGAGATACTGCTCCTCGAGGGTCGGCGCGAGATAAGGCATGCTGAACTGCCGTTGGATTTCATTGAACACGATCCGCACCCCCGGCCTCTCCAGCCTCTCGTAGAAGCCCTGCCAGATGGGGGGGACCCCCAGGTACCCCAGGCGTATTTCCTCTGTGTCCGGGCGGCGATCCCTCTGTTCCGCGATCTCCAGAAAGGTATCCACTTCCCGCTCGAAGGCGGCGGGATCCCCCTTCATATCGCTGCCGGCCACCAGGAAGGCATGATTCTCCTCTCCGGACACGAGGTTGTCCCGCCAGGTGAGGAGGTCCAGGCGGTTCAGTTTCTTCCGGATTCGATCCAGGGCCCTCTTGGCCTCTTCCACGGCTTTCCGCTCGACCCCGAAGTGCTCCCGCAGCCTCTCGATCTCCGCCCGGATGGCATCAGGGGACCGATCATAGGGATACGCAAAGGGATAGACCCGGGCCCCCTCCATCTGCAGCACTTCCATCAGGGCCTGGGTCTGGCTGCAATCCCCCCGGACCACGGCGATGATCTCGTCGATATCCAGGGCGGTGAGCACCCCGTAAATCCCCCTCATCCAGGCGCAACAAGTGGACGGGAATCCCCTTTTCTCCGCCTCTCGAACGAAGGTGTGCGCCTCCGGCCGGGAGATGAAGGCATTGTTCAAATCCACGGGCCTTCTCCCCGCCGCCACCAGAATCTCTATAGGTATCGAGGTTGTAAACCCGATGGCCCCCGCGTCCATCACCGCCTCCCTCCGGCCGCGTATTCCAGCCGGACAGCCCCCCTTTTACCTTTTCACAAAAGGGGCGATCAGGTCGAGAGGGATTGGAAAGATCGTATTTGTGGAATTCTCCGACGAAATTTCGGTAAGGGTCTGCAGATATCTGAGTTGAAGAGTGATCGGAGTCTTTTCCATGATCTCCGCCGCCTGCTGCAGTTTGGTGGCCGCCTGGTACTCTCCTTCCGCGTGAATGACCTTCGCCCTCCTGTCCCTCTCCGCCTCCGCCTGGCGCGCCATGGCCCGCTGCATCTCCTGGGGAAGGTCCACGTGCTTCACCTCGACATTCGTCACCTTGATGCCCCATGGATCCGTTTGCCGGTCCAGGATATCCTGGAGGCGCTCGTTGATCTTCTCCCTCTCGGCCAGGAGTTCGTCGAGTTCCACCTGCCCCAGAACGCTTCGAAGGGTGGTCTGGGAGAGCTGGGAGGTGGCGTAGAGATAATTCTCCACCTGAACCACTGCGTTGTTCGAATCCATGACCCGGAAATAAACGACTGCATTGACCTTGATGGAGACATTGTCGCGGGTGATCACGTCCTGAGGCGGCACATCCAGCGTGACCAGCCGGAGGCTCACCTTCTGCATCTTGTCGATGATCGGGATGAGCAGGATCAGACCGGGACCTTTCTCCCCGATCAACCTGCCGAGTCGAAAGACAACGCCCCTCTCGTACTCTTTCAAAATACGAATAGCGCTGGCCAGGATCAGTCCCACGATGACGAATACAGCAAGAATGGGCGTAGATATCATTCTCATCTCCTCCTGGAAAAGGGGTGACGGATCCCGAGGATCCTACTTGGAAACCTTCTTCACTTGCAAGGTCAATTCAGATACGCTCATAATCTCGGCGGTGTCGCCCGGCTCCAGCTCGTCCTCACTCTCCGCGTTCCAGTATTCTCCATGCACAAAGACCTTTCCCGACGGATTGATCGGGCTCACCACCCGCGCCCGTCTCCCGACCAGGCCCTCCCGCCCGGTCGCAGGCTGCCTCCTCTGCGCCCGCAGGGCGAGCGACATGGCGAAGAGGAAAAAGGCCGCCGTGGTTGCCACCATGGGAACAATCACAAACCAGGAAATGCGAAGGGCCGGGTCCGGGGACTCAAAAAGCATCAGGGAACCCAAAAGCAGCGACACGACTCCCCCCAGCGACAGGATCCCGTAGCTCGTCACCTTGATCTCGGCAATGAACAGAATAATGGCCAGGATAATCAGCAGGATCCCCGCATAGTTCACCGGAAGGGTCTGCATGGCGAAGAAGGCGAGGATGAGGCAGATTGCGCCGAAGACCCCCGGAAAGATGACTCCCGGGTTCGACAGTTCGAAGAAGAGCCCGTAGAAGCCGAGCATCATCAAGATGTAGGCAATGTTCGGGTTACTCAGCACATCGAGAAGCCGGTATCTCCACCCCATGTCCAGCTTCTCGATGGGAAGGCCTTTCAATTTCAGCGTCTTCTTGCCCCAAACGGTCTCCACCTCCTTTCCATCGACCTGATCGATCAGGTCCGCGAGGCTCGGGGCCACAAAATCGATGATCTTCAACTCCAGGGCCTTCCGGGCGGAAACGGACTCGCTTTCCCGGACCGCCTTTACGGCCCACTCGACGTTTCTCCCCCTCTGCTCAGCAAGGCTTTTGGCGTAGGCGGCCGCATCGTTTTCCACCTTCTTGAGCATCGTTTCATCCATCTTCCCCCCTCCCAACCCCACCGGATGGGCCGCGCCGATGTTCGTCCCCGGGGCCATCGCTGCGATATGTGCCGCCATGGTGATCAGCACACCCGCCGAGGCGGCCCTTGCACCGCTCGGAGCGATGTACACGATGACCGGAACAGGGGAGTTCAGGATGGACTGCACGATGTCCCGCATCGCCGTATCCAGGCCGCCGGGCGTATCCAACTCGAGAACCACGCACACGGCCCCGCCCGTTGCACCCTCTTTGATTCCCTTGTCGATGTACTCACTGATCACGGGATTGATGGTGCTCTTGACGGTAAGCTCAAGAATATACCCCTTTGAGGCGCCAAGGGACGGCACGGAGGCGATGCCCAATCCAAGCAGGAGCACCAACCAACACGAAAGCGGCAGGGACTTCGGTTTTCCCGGAAGACCGGTGTACTTCTTTTCTGTTTTCATCGGAATCTCGTTTCCTGTTCAAGCTTTGATCGAAAGTTTACGAACCTTTATAGAAAAGAAAGGATCAAATATATTATAATGGAACTTTCGGTCTAAATCTTCTCTCTCGCCTTCGGGGCGAAACGAGGATCTCATCTCGTAAGGATCATAGGCATGGCCCTTGTGCTCGCACTGTTCATTGTCTTCCCGCTCTGTCTCTTGTTCCCGGAGAATGCCTTCGCCTGGGGCCCCGTCACCCATCTTCAACTGGGCATCGAAGCCCTTCGGAACATCCAATTTCTCAGCCACAGTCTCCGCATGGTCCTGCAGGCCTTCCCCTACGATTATCTGTACGGCTGCATCGGCGCCGACATCATCTTCGCCAAAGGCCTCGCCAAGATTCATGACCACTCCCACAATTGGCTGGTGGGCTTTTCGGTCCTGGAGGAGGCCAATTCTCCTCCGCAAGAGGCCTTTGCTTACGGCTATCTCAGCCATCTGGCGGCAGACACCATTTCCCATAATTTTTTCATACCCGAATGTTATGTTCGAACCTATCCGGCAAAAACCCTGCGGCACGTCTACTGGGAAGTCCGATTCGACAGACTTGCGAAGAGAGACCTCTGGACGCTCGCCCGGGACATCGCCCTCCTCCCCCAGCACGGGGAAGATGACGAACTGCTGGAGCGCGTGGTCAAGAGAACCTTGTTCTCTTTCAAAACCGACAAGAGGATATTTTCCAGCCTCCTGGTCCTGAACCGCATGGAACAATGGCAGAAGATGCTCGGCAACCTGTCGGATAAATCCATCTGGACCCTCTCGGCTCGTGACGCGGAGAAATACCGAACACGTTCCCTCGAAAGCACCCTCGATTTTCTATTGCATCTCGAGCGTGCCGCCTGTCTCAAGATGGACCCGACGGGAAAAGACGCGATTGCATCGGCGAAATGGATCCGAAGAAACCTTCGGGTATTGGACAGAAGAGGCAAACTGGAGCCTGGTTTCCTTGCGCAGGCACTCGAGGCGCTCCATTCGGCGGGCGGCGAAACCGGCAGTCTGAAAGAGAGTGACGCCCCCCCACCCCCCTCTCTGTCCGGCCCATCCAAAGCTCGCTCTCTATAGCCCCGTCCGGGCTGATCTATCCGCCCCTCCGGCTCCCTTTTGCCGGTTTCTTCCGTAACATACCGATCTGGTCGAGCACCCGGTGGGCCAGGATTCTTTTCGGAAGAAACGGCAATGCAGAGACATTCCCATCCTTCCCGATCAGCTTGACCTGATTGCTGTCCGACTGGAACCCGATCTCCTTTCTCGAAACATCATTCGCTACGATCAGGTCGAGGTTTTTCTTTGCGAGTTTCTCGCTGGCGTTCTTTACGAGGGACCGCGTTTCGGCCGCAAACCCGATCAGTATCCTCTGTTCTTTCCTTTTGCCCAGCTCGAACAGGATGTCGGGCGTGGGCTCCATACGTATGGTCAAGGAAGCGTCGTGTTTCTTCACCTTGTGCCGGCTCCGGACAGCAGGACGAAAATCCGACACGGCAGCCGCCATGACGACCACGGTGGCTGGAGGGAAGGCCTTCATCACGGCCTTTCGCATCTCCTCTGCGCTCCGGACCCGCACGAGCGATACGTCGAGAGGCGGGGCACATCCCGTGGGGCCGCTGACCAGCACGACCTTTGCGCCCCTCTGAGCGGCGGCCCGCGCGATGGCATATCCCATCTTTCCGGAGGAGGGGTTGGTGATGAACCTCACCGGGTCGATGGCCTCTTCCGTGGGGCCGGCCGTCACGAGGATCGTCTCCCCCGCCAAGTCCTTCACGCAAAGCCGGCTCAAGACCCGCTCAACGATCTCTTGAGGGTCCGCAAGTCTGCCGACGCCCTGGTATCCGCAGGCGAGATCACCCTCCGCCGGCTCAACAAAGCCGTAGCCCAGGCGTTTCAACTTCCGGATGTTCCCCTGGGTGATCGGGTTCTCGTACATGTTGACGTTCATCGACGGGGCGAAAATCACGGGAATCCGGTTGGCTGCACACACCATCGTGGTGAGCAGATCGTCGGCCACGCCTGAGGCCACCTTGCCCAAAACATTCGCTGTTGCCGGGGCGACCAGGAACAGGCCGGCCCGGTCCACGAGGGAGATATGGCCGATTTCCTGCTCCCGCGTCAGATGGAAGGTGTCGGTCCACACCGGATTACCGCTCAGCACCTGCAGCGTCAGAGGCGTAATGAACTCCTGAGCGTTCCGTGTCATCACCACATGGACATGGAGGCCTTCTTTGATCAGGGACCGCACGATCTCGGCGGATTTATACGCCGCGATGCCGCCCGTAACGCCCACCAGGACGGTTCGCGGGCCCTCTGTCTCTCTTGTTTCAACCATGTCAGGTCCGGGCATGCAAGGCTCATCGGCCCAATAAACCGGGATGCGGACAAATCGTCACGAACCCGTGCCGCGTCCCCTGAGCTTCTCGCTCAACCGCTTTTCAACGATCGGAGGAAGCATCTCATGGACAGCCCCCCCGAGCGAAACGATCTCTTTGATGATAGACGAACTGTGATACAGGTATTTCCCCTCCGTCATCATGAATACCTGCTCTACGTCCGGGTCCAGGGATTTGTTCGCCAGGGCCATCTGGAATTCGTAGTCAAAATCCGTGACGGTTCGAATCCCGCGCAGGATCGCCCGGGCCCCTACAGTGCGGACGTAGTCGACCAGCAGGCCGGAAAAAGAAGCAACCTCTACATTTGCGTCTCCTCGGAACACGTCCTCCATCATGTCCACACGCTCTTCAATCGTAAAGGTGCCATGCTTGGACGTATTGATGGCAACCGCGACGATGATCCGGTCGAAAATCTTCAAGGCCCGCTTCACGATATTCACATGCCCGAAGGTGATCGGATCAAAGGACCCCGGATACACCGCGCAGCTGATTCCTCTCGATTGCCCATCGTCACCCATCGCTTGTCTTCTCTCCCGGCTGATAGTTCAGAAATGTAAGCATCGTGTCTCCGTACCGTCTCTCATCCTCTACCAGAAAACCCGCTGGAACACAGGCGAAAATGTCATCTTCGGCGTGCTCGAACACAATCCTAGCACGTTCTTTTAATAAAGCAAATCGATGCAATGCTTCAAGGATTTCTCCCTTTTCCGCCATACCGTACGGCGGGTCCAGCAGCACCAGGTCGCACGGCTCGGCCAGCGCCGCACGCACGCGAACGAGTCCCGCCGGCAGCCCGGCCCGCAATACCACCGCCCGATCCCTCATCGAACACGCCTTCAGATTGTGCAGAATGGCACGGGTGCATTCGGTCGCATGGTCGCAAAAAACAGCACGCAAGGCCCCCCGGCTCAAGGCCTCGATTCCCAGGGCGCCGCTTCCCGCAAAGGCATCCAGCACGACGCACCCCTCCACCGTACCCCCCAGGATCGAGAAAAGGGACTCCCGTATCCTGTCCTGGGTCGGCCGCACACTCCCCCCGCGCGGAACCTTCAGCTTGAATCCCCGGGCCGACCCGCCCACGACACGCAACCCTCGATGGTCTCTCCTCGCCTTCTGCTTCGACATAATCATGCCACGGGCGCTTTCTTCCCGCCCTTGCCATAAGAACACAACTCGGAAACCACCTCTTCCATCCTCTTGCGGTGCGTACCCGCCCAGTAGATCTTTCCGCAGGACCCGCATCCGTGAAAGGCGGCCGCCGCACCGGCCACATAGTCCGGAACCTTTCCGTACACATCTTCCCTCGCCAGCCTTTCGAGGGGACGGTTGCAAAGAAGGCATCGCGTCAGCATCCTCTCCCGGCGGATGTCCAGGGAAAGCGCTGCCGCCACTTGCCGCAGTTGATCCTCCCAGCAGTCGCTCGTGATAAGCACATGCCGGCCGACCCCCCGACAGAGAACCAGCCGGGTATCGCGCGTCAAGAGAACCCGCCCCGTCGTCCGGTGCAGGGCCACCAGCTCCCGGTCATCCATTTCCCTGAAGTACCAGGTGTCGAATCCAAGAACTCGCAGCCACCGCGCCAGCCGGCCCAGCATAACATCCACAACGAATGTGGGGACCTCCTCCGGGGCCATCGGATCCGGCCTCCTTATCCGGGCCTTCTTTGACACTCGAGAAACCCCTGTGCTAGCTTGCTACCTCTCATTCCCTACGGTCATTTTCTCTCTAAAACAAGATGCTTACAAGACATGTACGGGAATCTTCCACAGGGGAGGGCTATTCCATGAAAGGGATTCCATGGTTGGCCGGGCGATTCAGACACCTGCCTTTTCCACACTGTGCCCTGCTGTTCTTGCTGGCCCTGCTTCTCACCTCTCCGGCGTCCGGGGGGGAAAAGTCGCCGGACGGGCTTCCCACGATCCCCGCCCCCTGGACCATCATCCGGGAGCAATGGAACCGCAACGCCCGGGAGGCCTTCGAAATCCATCTGTTCAGGATCGAAAAGGACTTGCTGCCGGCGGGCTCCCCCCTCCCCCTCAGCCTGGAAGACGCATTCCGGCTGGCCCTCCGGCAAAATCTCGACCTGCGATCCGAAAGATACACGAAAGACATTGCCGAGATGGACATCCAGAAGGCACAGGGAGCGTTCGATCCCTACGTCTTCTCCCATTTTTCATACGATTTCTCCAGTGAACCCCTCTCCTCACAACTTCAGGGGGCCGGAACCCAGTACTTCAAGCGAAGGGCCGCTCTCTTCGACGTCGGCCTGGGCAAGCCGATAAAGACGGGCGGGCTCCTGGAATTGAAACTCGACATGAACCGGTATGAAAGCAACTCTACCTTCCTGATCATCAACCCTTACTATACCACGCGCCTGAATCTCAGCCTGACCCAGCCCATCTTGAAAAACGCCGGTATCGTTTTCCAGACCGCTCCGATCCGTATCGCCCAGAACCTGCACCTCATCAGTGTGGATCGATGGGAGGAATACATCGCCAACATTCTCGTAAAGGTTTCCCAGGCCTATTGGAATCTTGCCTTCGCGGTGGAGAATCTGAAGGTAAGGAAGAAATCGCTGGCACTGGCCGAAGAGCTTCTCCGAGACAACGAAACCCAGGTTCGCCTGGGCACGATGGCCCCCATCGACTTGCTCCAATCCAAGACGGGAATCGCCCTCAGGAAAGAAGAGGTGATCAGCGCGGAGGCCACGCTGGAATCGGCCCAGGACGTCCTGAAAGAACTCCTCCAGCTCGACCGGGCGCCCACATACTCCGCCACGCAAGTCATCCCGACGGACGTTCCCTCCACGCCGCCTCCGCGCGAAAAGGGCAGCCTGGAGGACGCGATCGCCATCGCACTGAAGAACCGCCCCGAGTACCGTGCCGCCCTCAAGGACCTGGAAACCAAGAACCTGCAGATCAGGGTGGCGGAAAACCAGCTCCTTCCGGTCCTGGACTTCATCGGCAGTGTCGGGCTGAACGGCCTGGCGGGGACCGCCGTGCCCACCACAGACTTTTCCGCGATCGAAGAGATGAGCCCCCTCGAGCAACTGCTTGTGCTCATCGGCGCGATCCCCTCCCCCACCTTCACCAGCCCACTGGACGGGAAATGGAAAGAGAGTTACGACGAACTTTTCAGGCCCGACTCGTATCAATGGAACGTGGGGCTCCGATTCCAGTATCCCCTGGGCAACAACACGGGCAAGGCGGAGTACCGCAAGGCGAAAATGGACAGCCTTCGGGCCCTCTGGGCGCTTCGCAGCCTTGAACAGAAGGTGGTTTTAGAGGTAAAAGAGGCCTGGAGGGCCTTGGAAGTCAACCGGAAAAAGATCAAAATATCGGAAACGAGCGTTCGGCTCGCAAGACAACAACTCAAAGCCGAGCACAAGAGGCTCACCCTGGGGCTTTCCACAAACTACCAGGTGCTGCAGATGGAGGAAGATCTGAGGAAGGCCCAGATCAACCGGTTGAGGGCAAAAGTAAACTACTGGAAGGCCAGGGCCAAGATGCTCAAGGCAACGGGCATGTTTCTGCAGCAGGAAAAGATTTCACGCGACCAAATCATGCGTACAGGGAGGGGCTAGCATGGCCAGACGAGACGTGATCTGCCTCGGAATGCTGATCATTGTGCCTTGCCTGCTCGGTATGGGGATGTTCGGTCAGCCGACGGCCCGGCAAAATGTTCCGGAAACACCGAAGCGATTCGATGCCACTGTGGAAGATCTCGACGGGGTTACCGTCAAGATTACGCACGCGAGTTACGATGGCGAGCTTTATCTTCCCGTGTATCGGGGCAAGGGACTGGTAACCATCCCGTTCCGGAACATCCGCCGGATCGAATTCGGCAAAAAGCAGGGCAACCGTAGGGAAGTGACCGTATCCTTCCAGGACGAAACCAGCGAGGTCTTCCAGATAGACGAAAACGTCCTGATCGTGGGAAAGATCCCTTACGGCACCTATCAGATCCAGGCGAAAGACATCCACATTCTCAAATTGGTTCAGCCGGTATCGGAGTAGCCCGCAGTGCGCAGGCGGAGACAGACGGACGCTGCTTCCCGTCCGGGACGCACCCACTACCCGCCAGGGCCCTGGACGGCCTTGAGCAACGGGGTCCTGTTGCTTGTTTCCGCGATCACCCTGGCCTTTTTCATCGGACATCTGGCTCTGGACGGAACGGCTTTCGGGGAACCCGAGGCGTTCAGGACCTTGGCCGCAAAGATGTTCCTGCTCCTGTGTGCCGCCCTGGCATTCAGCCTGCCCGTAGACACGGTAAATATCTTGCGGGAAGGGCTGAAACGGAACGAACTTCCCCCATGCAGGGACGACTCACCCGTCCGGGAACGGATATTCCGAACCGCAGGACCGGCCCGCCCGCTCTTCCAGGCCTGTACCGAACAATTCGACAGGCACTTCCGCCGCTTCTATGCGTTCCATCGATTTCAGCCGCCCTATGTGGCATATTTCTACTATGCAAAAAAGGGGCTCTTGTCTCTTCTCGGTCTTCCATGCATGAAGGCGGGCTTTCTCCTCCTCTTTCTGGCGGGCTATGCCGCTCTAGGGCGCGGGGAAAACGCCGACCTTCAGGGATGGCCGTTTTTGACGTCGGCGGCAGGCTGCTCGCTCGTGGGCGCCGGGTTCCTCCTTCGTGCAATGGTCTCCTACCGCAAGGTCTGGCTGCGAGTCGTAGAAGAAAACAACTTGTTCTGCCTCGCCCTGAGCTGTACCGGCCGCTCGAAGAAGCGTTGGTTCGAGGCCTTCTGCCGGCCCCTCGGATCTCAGTCCGGCGCCGTCTCCTGCTCGATCCAGGAAAGATAAGGCAACCATCCCTCGACCAGGGAAAGGGCGATTATTTCGGGAACCTCGTAGCTGTGGATCGATTTTACCTTCTTCGACAGCCGAGCAAACAGCCGGCGCTCCGTTTTGCACATCAGGAGGGTTTCGCGATCGTCACAGACCTCGCCCTTCCATCGGTAAAGCGATCGAATTCCCCCGATCAGATTCACACACGCAACCAGACGCTCGTCGAGAAGGCCCTTGGCAATCTTTTCGGCCTCTTCCTCGGAGCCGGCAGTAATCAGAACCAGAATCTTTTCATCCATACCAGCGACCCTCCCTTTTCCCATGCCCACTGGAGACACCCATGATCAAGAACGATCTCTGGATCAAGCAGATGGCCCTCGCCCAGGCGATCATCGACCCTTTCCAGCCATCCCAGGTGCGGGATGGAAAGATCTCCTTCGGTTTGTCCAGTTTCGGTTACGATTTCCGCGTGTCAGACGAGTTTTTGATCCCCCGCCCGCCGAAACACGCCGCTTCCATCGATCCGAAGGCCCTGGAAGACGATTTCTTTGAACGAATCCGGACCAAGGTGTGCCTTGTCCCCCCGGGGGGCTATGTGGTGGCCAAGTCCCTGGAGTATTTCCGAATACCGCGAAAGATTCTCGGCATCTGCACGGGAAAATCCACCTATGCCCGCTGCGGCCTTCTCATCAACATTACCCCGTTGGAACCCGAATGGGAAGGACGCCTCACCTTCTCCATCCTCAACCCTTCTCCCCTGCCCATTCGGGTGTACGCAGAGGAGGGAATCGCCCAGATCCTCTTCCTCGAGGGAGACCCCCCACAAATCTCCTACGCCGACAGGAAAGGGAAATACCAGGCCCAGAAGGGCATTACGCTGCCCAAGCTCTAACCAGTGCGGGGGATACGAAGCCATTGGGAGCAAGGCAGTGAGCTACAACTATCGTTATGCTTTCATTTCAGCGCTCCAGTCGTACGGTGATCTCCCGGGCCCCGTCGGAGATGTGCGCCGGGCGACTTCGGGGGAGGGAGAGACGGAGCCCAAGCACATCGGAGAGGGGACCCGGGAGATCACCGCACAGCGAGCCCCCGTGAAACATCACGATATTTGCAGCCCCCTCCCTCACAGTGGGGCCGGATACCCGCCCCTTTTCCTCCACAAGTGGACGCACAGGAAGAGCACGGCGAACAGAAGATAGTTGAGCGCATAGCTCGAGGCCGTCCCCCAGCCGATGTGAGGGACGATGCCCGCCGGAGTGATCCGGAAGGCATGGATGAACCCCACCCAGGCGCACACCGACCCCGCGAGCGCCCACAGGGACGCACGAAAAAAATCCCTTTCGATCAGATATACGGCCATGGCCGCGAAAATCATCGCGGAAAACAAGAACCCTTGATTGAGGGACAACATGCCCTGGACAAGAAGCCCGCCCTGGGCGGGCACATCGCCCAGGTCATAAAAGCTCGATCCCGCGGCTCGAAGCCCGCTGTCCACCATCGCCGTGCCCCAGGCCGCCAGGCAGGGGAACAGCCCGAACGCAACGGCCGGCGCATGCCTCTTCGGCGTCGCCTGAAACGCCTGGGCGCAAATAACGATCCCGATCCAGAGCAGGATACCCATCCCCGCTTCCAGCGGAATCGCACGTATCACCCATGAAACCGTACCCGTAAAGCAGAGAATCCCTATGAAAACACCGTTGATGAGCGAGTACCCGGATCGTGCTCCCATCGCCTTCCAGCCGGGATGTCCGATGTAGATCGTCGTGGGAAAACAACTCCCGAAAAGGGCGGCCAGGATGCTTCCCGCCCCGTTGACCGATAGCGAGGCCGTGGTGGAATAGGAATCGCCGCCTGCCTCGGCGCTCTCGATGTTCTGAAGCGAACCGACAACGTTCAACAGGCCCATCGGAATGATCACGGAAAGGTGGCGGAAGAGCTGCCTGCTGCAGAGGATGTCCACGAGACTTTGTACCGCGGGTCGGGGAAGTGTGAGCATCCCCCGCCCCTCGAGGCCGGGACCGGGCGGGGGGCCGGTCGCGGGCGAAAGGGTCCAGAAGAGCAGGGTCCCCAGTGCGAGGGCCAGCAGGCCTCCGGGCAGCCCGAAAGGATAGCGTATATTCGAAAAGTATTGAAGGAGGATGATCATCATCGGGAGCAGCGCTATCATCGGATTCTGATAGATCCTGAACAGGAAATCCATGGAAATGAAGGTGACGGCAATCCCGGCCAGGGCGCTCAGCAGGGCCGCCCGGGGGGTCGCCCTGCGAATCCGCTCCGCAACAAAGGCCCCGAAAAACTCGATCAGGCCGCTCAGGAAACAGGCGAGAACGCCTACCTTCCATGTCAGTTCGACGTCCCCGGTCTCCTGGTAAACCGGCCGCATCACAAAGAAGATGAAGGCGAGAAGGCTTACCGTGTTGATACCGTACGGGAGGGCGGTGACATCGTCACGAAGGGTCTCCCGTGCAAGCCGTCTCGCCTGCCAGGCATAAAACAGGTTTCCGAAAAGGATCGAGAGCGCCGCGCCGGGGAGGATGCGGCGCACGATAAATTCCCCCGGCATCCCGAGGACTTGTTGACAGAGCGTCCCGATCAGGATGAACTGAATCAGATTGTCCAGGCCGAGTCCGAAAAAACCGTCAATATCCTTCTTGACGATCCAAGGGCTGGAAAAATGCTCTTTTTTCATCCACAGATCCTTTCTGCCTCGATTGCACAGGTACGACTATAGTCAATAATCGCTCAAATGGAAATTTGGCTTTTGGAGCCTTTTGGGATAGGTTCTAGGGAACAACGAACGACCGAAAAGGAGGGGTCCCGTGGGGAGCGTAAACAAGGTGATTCTGATCGGCAACCTGGGGAAGGATCCGGAGATCCGGCACACGGCAAGCGGCGCCCCGGTGGCAAACTTCTCCATCGCAACCAATGAGGCATGGAACAACAAGGACGGACAGCGGGAGGAACGTACCGAGTGGCACCGCGTCGTCGCCTTCGGGAAGCTCGCGGACATCTGCGGTCAGTACCTGAAAAAGGGGAAACAGGTCTACATCGAGGGCAGGCTCCAGACGAGATCCTGGGAAGATCGCGATGGAAACAAGAGGTACACGACCGAAATCGTGGCGTCGACCATGAAGATGCTGGGGAGGGCGGGCGAAGAGCCCACCGAATCCTATGCGCCGCCGATCCAGGAGGGGCGGCCTTCCGGCGGGCCTTCCTCCGGGCCCGAGGACGACGATATTCCCTTCTGAGCGCCCTGTATCACGGCGGGCTCTTTTCCCTGTCGAGCCGCCCCTGGTCAAAAAAGCTGAAATAGCGGCCTTCCCCGACAATGATGTGATCCAGGACGCGAATGCCGAGCATCTTCCCGGCCTTGACAAGCCGTTCCGTCACTTGGACATCTTCTTTGCTCGGGGCGGGATCCCCGCTCGGATGGTTGTGGACGAGGATCACGGAGGCCGCCGCTCCCAGAATCGCCGGCCGAAACACCTCCCGGGGATGTACGATCGACTGATTGAGGGAGCCCAGCGCCACGGTCACTTCCCGCAAATACCGGTTCTTGCTGTCCAGCAGGATGACCGTGAAGGTCTCCTGCCGGGCATCCCTCAATCTCACCGAATACGTATCAAAGACGTCCTGGCTGATCTGAAACGCCCTTCCCATCCTCCTTTTCCGACTGGCCACCCGCCGGCCGATCTCGAACGCCGCCTGGATTCGCGAAGCCTTGGCCGGTCCCACCCCCGGCGTTCGACAAAGATCGGCACAGGATGCCCCGGTCAGATTCCGCAGATTCGCATGCTCCCGCAAGAGCGTTCGGCTGCAGTCCAGGGCGGTGAATCCTCCGTTGGAAGTCCCTGTCACGAGAAGGATGGAGAGAAGCTCCGCATCGCTCAGCGCCTCCGGTCCCAGCTCGCGCAGCCTTTCCCGGGGGCGCTCCTCTTTCGGCCAGTGCTTGATCGAGATACGTTTCTGAACCCTGTCGGTAGGCACACGCAATCCCCTTCGGCAGGTCCGGCAATCGCAAGATCCGGGCCAGACGCTGAAAATTCACTGCGGGCAAGGGATTTCCCATGAGCTTCCCGGTTCGAAAGGCCCGAAAACGTGACCTTCCGGCTACAACATGGAGCCCTATGG
>WFRX01000019.1 GCA_015486285.1 bacterium | reverse complement strand
GGAGGGGGTTGCCCATGAGACCGGAGAGACCGAGTTACGCGTGCGGGGCCGTCGATACGCCCCTGCTTTTCATGACCATCGGGGAATGCCTCCGGGGCATTGCCGAAACGCATCCCGACAGGGAGTCGCTGGTCTCTGTGCATCAGAACCGGCGCTTTACCTATGACGAGTTCGATCGGATGACCGATGAACTTGCGAAGGGACTCCTGCAACGGGGGATCAAGCAGGGCGACCGTGTGGGCATCTGGGCGGTCAACTGCTGGGAGTGGGTGGCGATGCAGTTTGCCACTCCGAAGATCGGGGCGGTGCTCGTGAATATCAATCCCGCCTGCCGGACCCACGAACTCCGGTACGCCCTGGAGCAATCCGGCACAGAGACCCTTGTACTGATGCACTCGTTCAAGACTTCCCGGTATTACGAGATGCTCCTTGAACTCTGCCCCGAGATCCGCGGCTCTGCGCCCGGCGCCCTGAACGCCTCCGTGCTGCCCGCGCTCAGGAACGTGATCCTGATTCATGGCAACGAGCAGGGCGCTTTCCGCTTCGAGGAGATTCTCGAAGAGGGCAGAGGGACGGCGGACGAGGGCCTGCGGGCGGCCGGCGCCGCCCTGGATCCGGATGATGACATCAACATCCAGTATACGTCGGGCACGACCGGTTTTCCCAAGGGCGTTACCCTGAGCCATTTCAACATCCTGAACAACGGGTTTCACGTGGCTCGGATCATGCGGTTCACGGAAGCGGACCGCCTGTGCATCCCGGTCCCGTTCTATCATTGTTTCGGAATGGTTCTGGCCAACCTGGCCTGTGTGACCACGGGGGCCGCCATGGTAATTCCCTGTCCCGTCTTCGATCCGGCCTCCGTATTCGAAGCGGTGGCCTCAGAGAGGTGCACGGCCCTGCACGGCGTGCCGACCATGTTTATTGCGGAACTCAACCTCCCGGATTTCGAGGCGTACGATCTGTCGACCTTGAGAACGGGTATCATGGCCGGCGCGCCCTGTCCGATCCGGACGATGGAGGAGGTCATCGACAGGATGAACATGCGGGAGGTGGTGATTGCCTACGGGCAGACCGAGTCCTCGCCGGTCACGACCATGACCCGCATCGAGGATTCCCTCGACCGGCGTGTTTCCACGGTGGGGCGGGTGATGCCGTGGCAGGAACTCAAGATCATCGATCCGCTTACGGGCCGCGTGCTGCCCCGGGGGGAACAGGGCGAATTGTGTTTTCGGGGCTATCAGGTCATGAACCGGTACTACAACAACCCGGAGGCCACGGCCGATGCGATCGACGGGCGCCGATGGCTTCACAGCGGAGACCTGGGCACCATGGATGAGGAAGGGTACGTGAAGATTACGGGCCGGATCAAGGAGATGGTGATCCGGGGAGGCGAAAACCTCTATCCCCGGGAGATCGAGGAGTTTCTTCGGATGCACCCGAAGGTCATGGACGTCTACGTCATCGGTGTGCCGGATGTGAAGTACGGCGAGGAGCTGATGGCGTGGGTCTTGCCGAAAGAGGGCGAAGTGCTGGACGAGGAGGCGATGAAGGCCTTCTGCCGGGGGAAGATCGCACGCTTCAAAGTGCCACGGTACTGGAAGTTTGTGGCCGCCGCCGAGGAGTTCCCGATGACCGTGACAGGCAAGGTCCAAAAATTCAAGATGCGGGAGGCTGCCATCAAGGAATTAGGCTTGGAGGAGGCCTCGAGGATCAAAACCGCTTAGGAGCTTGTCCCGTGCATACGGAAAGAATGAAACGGGCGGAGACCCGTCGGGCCTCGAGAGAGAGCCTGCGGATCGGTTGCCGGAGGGAAACAAAAGCGGGCCTGAAAGATCAGGCCCGCGTGGTTCCTGGTGGAGCTGAGGGGAGTCGAACCCCTGACCTCATGAATGCCATTCATGCGCTCTCCCAACTGAGCTACAGCCCCGAATGGTCAATCTCCCATTATAGGGCAATCTCTATCGAAGTCAATCGACGGGTTTCCCGCCGTGGATTCCGGAGGGGCTTGCGTGATACCTTGGCTGAAATGACCGTCTCCTCCATCCCTGTACGGTGCTCCAAACGACCACCCTCCCCTGATACCGGAAGGAAGCGATGACTTGGAACAAGGTCCCCTGGAAACGGCTCTCCCTCGCGGTGTGCCTGGCCCTGTTTTTCCTCCAGGGCTGCTATTCTTTGAAAACGAGGGGCATGCACAAGAAAGTGGTGGTCCTGAAGACGACGGCTTACTGCGCGTGCAAGATATGCTGCGGGTGGAAGCGGAAATACGGCTGTTGCCTCGGGCCCCCGGTCTATGCGAGCGGGCCGAAGAAGGGGAAGCGGAAGAAGGTCGGAATCACGGCGGACGGGAGCAAGGCGAAAAAGGGTACCATCGCGGCGGATACGCGTCTGTATCCCTTCGGAACGATTATGTACGTTCCGGGATACGGGTGGGGGGAGGTGCACGACACGGGGGCGAAGATCAAGGGGAATCGGATCGATCTCTTTTTCCCGTCCCACCGGAAGGCGCTGGAATGGGGGCGGAGGACGCTGAAGGTGAGGGTCTACCGGAAGTAGGCGGAAACCGAAGGCTCAGTCGGCAGAGATTTTCCAGCCGTCTTCCCCGAAGAAAAGGGGGAGTTCGGCGGCGCAGACGGGCCCCGGGATCACAGGGCGCCTTGTCCGTTCCGCAAGCTCGTCACGCAAGGGAGCGGCCAGGCCGGGCAGATAGATCGTGGCTTCGGGCGCTTGCCGGTGAAGGCCTTCCTTGTGGAAGGCCTTCACAATGCGCTCCACGTCCAGTACCTTGTAAACCAGGGCCATGTCCACCGTATGCCCGTCCGTGTCTACCACGAGATACCAGAAGGGGCTGATCGTGGTGGAAAGAACGGCCGTGAGCACCGTGATGCTGAGTTCCGAATTGCCGGAAACCAGTACGGGCGAATCCGGGCCCGCTTCGTTCAGCGGAGTGAGCCCGACAGGACCCGGATTCGGCATCTGGAGCACCTCGATGGGCGGAAGAATCTCTTCCGGCCGAGCCGCCCATTGAAGGGCGAGGAGCCTGGATTTGGACAGCCCGCAAGCGTGGGGGCGAAGCGTTCCGGAACGCAGCTTCCGAAGAAACTCGTCCCGGTCCTGAAACCCGCAGGCCCGGCAGTCGGTCGGGGACAGATACGTTTCGAGAGAGACGTTTTTTTCGTACAAATCGGCTCGGAGCATTTCCGGTCAACCCCCTCCTCTCATAGCCCATACATAGATAGCATTCCTCCGGCCTATGTGCAAACAGACATCCCCCGGGCATCCGATGCCCGCCGGATGTCGCGATACGCTGAATCGGGCCCGTGTCGAATCGCCCTTGGGGGGGCCGGTAAGACCCTTTGATACGGCGGCGATTTTGTGCTATATGTTCTAGCCTCATTTATCATGTGGGTAGGGTTTGTTTGTTTTTTTTTCGCTCTATAGCGCTGTTCTGTAGGAGGCCATCCATGGGAATCAACCGGAGAGACCTGTTCAAGCTGGCGCTGGCCGGGGGGGGAGCCGCGGTTCTCGATCCTTCCCCCAACGTCTGGTCCTCGACCGCCGCGCCACTCGACCCTGACCGCTGGGGAATGCTGGTCGACACGACGCGATGCATCGGGTGCCGTAATTGCGAATGGGCATGCAAAGAGCAGAATCAACTTCCTTCCGCTCCCCTCGCCCAATTCAGTGATGCCGCCGTCTTCGAGAGCCTTCGGCGCCCGGATCCGACTTCGTATACGGTGGTCAACCGCTTCGCCGGGCCGGACGGCGCGGGCCGGCCGGTCTATGTGAAGGTGCAGTGCATGCACTGCGACCATCCGGCCTGCGTGTCGGTTTGCCTCGTGGGGGCCTTTCACAAGGAGGCGATCGGGCCGGTGGAGTACGACGCCTGGAAATGCATGGGATGCCGCTACTGCATGGTGGCCTGTCCTTTTCAGATTCCCGCTTACGAGTACGCGAACGCCTTCAACCCGGTCGTCAGGAAGTGTACCTTCTGCTTCGAGCGGGTGACCCGGGAAGGCAAGCTGCCCGCCTGTGCTCACATCTGCCCCGAGGAAGTCATGACCTTCGGGCGGCGTTCGGACCTGTTGAAGGCGGCCCGCGAGCGAATCGCCAGGCATCCGAAAAAATACATCCCCCACATCTACGGAGAGCACGAGATCGGAGGCACGGCGTGGCTCTACCTGGCGAGCGTACCCTTTGAGCAGCTCGGTTTCCCCGTGCTGGGGCACACGCCCGTGAACAAGGTCAACGAGACGGTGCAGCACGCCATTTTCAAACACTTCGTTCCACCCATCGCGCTTTACAGCTTCCTGGGCGCCATGATGTGGATACACCGGGACCAGGACGAATAGAAGAACCTTCATGAGCTGGGGTTTGAACCGAGGAAGGGAATCATGAGCCACGTAGAGGAAGCCTTGCCTGTCGAAAAACCGTTGTTGACGCCCGGCGTGTTCCTTCTTCTGGGACTGATGGCCGTCGGCTTCGGATTCGCCGTCTACCGGTACCTTTACGGTTTGGGGGCGGTGACGAACCTGAACAACCAATATCCATGGGGCATCTGGATCGGCATCGACGTCGCCTCCGGTGTCGCGCTGGCCGCCGGCGGCTTCACGACCTCGGCCCTGGCCCATATCTTCCACAGGAAGCATTATCACGCGATCGTCCGCCCGGCCCTCCTCACGGCCATGCTCGGCTACACCTTTGTGGGTATGAGCCTCCTGGTGGATCTGGGCAAGTACTACAATATCTGGCACCCGATCCTTCCGAGCATGTGGCAGGGAAACTCGGCCCTCTTCGAAGTGGCCATGTGCGTGATGGCCTATCTTACCGTCCTGTATCTCGAGTTCGTTCCGATCCTGATCGAAGGGCTGAAGGGGAAGTTGAACCTGCCGGCACCGCTCAGCGTGTTGCGGGGGCCCGTGGAGTCCCTTCTGCAACAGGGGTGGTTCCGGAAAATCGTGGATCTTGCCGACCGCTTTTTCGGGAAAATCATGTTCCTCTTCATTATTGCAGGCGTGGTGCTTTCCTGTATGCACCAGTCTTCCCTGGGCGCCCTGATGGTGATTGCGCCTTACAAGATGCACCCTCTCTGGTACACGCCGGCCCTGACGCTCATGTTTCTGCTGTCGGCCATAGCCGTAGGCTACCCGATGGTGGTTTTCGAGTCCATGTGGGCGGCACGCGCCTTCGGACGGAAGCCGGAGATGGAGGTGCTCGGCCCCCTGGCGAAACTGATCCCGTTTTTTATCGGGCTCTACATCGTGGCCAAGGTCTCGGATCTCGTGATCCGGGGAGCCTACGTCCATCTGTTCGACGGGACCTTTCAAAGCAATATGTTCCTCGTGGAATTCGGTCTTGGTGTTCTGTTGCCCTTCTTCCTGCTTCTTTCGGAGCGGGTCCGCCGGTCGCCGAAGGGGCTGTTCATCTGCGCGGCTCTGTACGTAATCCTCGGGGTTCTGCTCAATCGCGTCAATGTGTTCCTGGTTGCCTACAAGCCCATGTATGCGACCAGGCCTTATGTGCCCGCCATCGGCGAGATCGCCATCACCGTAGCGATGATTTCCGCCCTGATCCTCTGCTACCGGGTGATTGTATCCGTGCTCCCGGTCTTGCCGGCTCCGGAGGGCGATGAGGCCCCCCAGGGCGGCTGAAGGAATGGTTTGTGAAGAGGAGGCGTGCACGAAGGAATGCAGACAACCAGGGTGAATCGTATCAGGAGCCGACAGAATGAGTCGTAAGACAGGAATTTCCGTGCTGATCTGTTGCGTGTTTGTTTTATCCCTTACGGCCGGACACGCCGACCCGCTCGAGGAGCAGCCTCAGTGCCAATGTCCTTGTCCCTGCCCCAAGGAGCAGGCGGAGGAACCGTCCCCGGACTCGAAGGAATGTCCGGAGACGATCGTGTTGAAGCACCTCGAGGAGTTTTATGGGGAGGTTGAATTTCCGCACGCGGAGCATGCGGACCTCGCCGAGGACGGTTGCGGGACCTGCCACCACCACACGCCGGTGGGTGTTTATAAGAAGTGCGGGTCGTGCCACAATAAAGGGAACCTCTTCGAGAAAGAGAAGCTGAACGTTTTGAGCCTGAGGGCGGCCTACCATCGCGAGTGCATCGGATGCCACGAGGAGATGGAGAGCGGGCCCACGGGGTGCACGGAGTGTCACGAGATCCGGGAATAGATCGGGCGATTCACGTAAAACACGAGGGGGACGGGCGATGAAGTCTTCCTACACGTTGTACGAGGAGGCCCAGATTCTGCTGGCCGGAGTGAGACTTTTTCAGCACAGGGAGCAGCGATTCCCCTCCCTGGAAGAACTGGCCGAATGGATCCGTTTTTCCGTGGAGTCGGTGCATCATCTCTGCAACCGGCTCGAGGAACTCGGGGCCCTGGAAAGGATCCGCGGCGCCTTCGATGACCGCGTCTGCTTGAAAGATCCTTTGCGGGCGGAGTCGTTGCGCCGGGCCCCGGATTCGCCCGATATCGGGGAGGACGTCAAGCACTGGAAAGAAGAGCGGGAAAAGAAGCTCAAGGAAGTGGAAGAGATATTCGCCGACCGGCGGGAGGGAAAGAAAAAAAAGGCCCAATTTGCCGCGATCGAGGAAAAGCTGCGAAAGGGGGGCAAGGAAGAACGCAAGAGCCCCCTGGATGATCTCTTCCGCAAAGACCTGAAAGACTAGGCGGCCGCCCCAAAAAGTCCCATCTGCGTCGTTCGGCTTCATAGGGGGAGAGAGGGACGGAGCCCAAGCATATCGGAGCGGGAACCCGGAACAGGGCCAAAGGGCGGGAATCTCCGGAAACGCAGCCGTCTTTCCAGGTTGTCCTTCTAGTCTTTATCCGGGTAGTAGACTACATCCTCATCCGTAATCGGCTGGTCGAACTGCTCGTAAGCGCTGCGGATATACCGGGGCAGGCGGAACATGCCTGCATGGAGTTCTTCGGAATAATACCTCAGCTTGAGATTCCTTTCCCGCAGCCGCGGTGCCACATCGATTCCGGCCGGATCGTGGGCCCTGGAGGCCAGGATGAAGCTGTAGATCTCGTGGAAGGAATGACTCATGTAGCTGTAGGGTCTCACAAAAGGGAAGATGGGGCCCATGGTGTTGTAGATCCTCGCATGGGGCTCGATTCGAACCGGATGCAGGCTCTCGCTCTGGACCGCGACACAGCCGTTCGGAGAGAGGCGGCGACGGACGATGTCGTAGAATTCTCTCGTGAACAGCGGCGTGGAAGGCCTTCCCTCCAGGGGATCGGAGATGTCCACGAAGATCGCGTCAAAGGTTTCCTCGGTCTCCTCCAGGAAGCCCCTGCCGTCCATGAATTTCAAGTCGACCCGGGGATCTTCGTAAGCGCCCTGTGACCAGGAGGCGAGATGTTCCCTGCAGATATCGACGAGTTCCTCGTCGATATCGATCATGACGACACGCTCCGGCCCGTGTTTCAGAACTTCCCGGAGGGTGGCCCCTTCCGAACCGCCGATGATGCAGACCCTCCGCGCAGGCTCGTGGGTACATAAGGCGGGATGAACCAGCATTTCATGGTAGATGAATTCGTCCACTTCGGCGGACTGTGTCATGTTGTCGAGAAACAGCATCCGACCGTACTCGTAGCTGTCGATGATATCGATCTGCTGGAACCGGGATCGTCTTGATAGGACGTGGCTCTTCATCCGGTGCGACAGGACGACGTTTTTCGTTTTTTCTTCGTACCACTGGGATTGCATCTCTCTCCCCGCGCAATTTCTGAAGGGGTTGTTCTGGAAGATGGGAGGGGGGTCGGAATCGACAGCCCCCCGGCGGCCCGTTTGTGTCAGGCGGAAGGAAGGGCCTCCATCGGTTTGTGGCGGAGTTCTTCATGAGGGGGCAGGACCAGGGTACCGCGCTTTACCTCCATGACCGAAGTTTCCTGCGCCTGGAGTTCGAGCCGGACGAACTCAAAGATCCGGTCTGTCTTTACCTGGGTTCCGCAGGTGAATACGTCCAGGGCGCAGTAGCCGAACTCCGGCCATGTGTGGATCGCCACGTGAGACTCGGCAATGACTACGACTCCGGTCACGCCATGGGGGGAAAAGTGATGAAAGCAGGGCCTTATGATCGTACCGCCCGCGCGACTGATCGACTCGGTAAGGATTCGTTCCAAACGGCTGGGGTCGTCCAAAAGGGTTCTGTCGCATCCGTATAATTCCACAATCAGTTGTTGCCCCAAGGACTTCATTTGCTTCCCTCCCCTCGGTTCGCGTTATCCTTACCGATGGTGGGGTCTTCTCGATAGGTACTTCTTGCAGAAGCCTTCTATCTCACCCCTTCCTGTGCTCGTCTGGCGTTGTGCCCATTTGCGTTGACAAGCCGGCGTATTGCAATCTGTGTTTTTGCATCCACCATACCGGTGGGCCAACGAGCCGGGCGATTTGGAAAGCCGTAAGCAACGCGGCGGCCAGGCTCATTGAATATAAACCATCCCTGATATATGATGGGTGGATATTTGTCAAATCTTATCTTACGGGATTTTGAGATTTTCCTGTAAGGAGTCCTGAATCACCGGTGAATGAAAAAAGGGGCCCGACGAGGAGATCCCGGCGGATACCCTTGAGAGAAGATATGAATATTCATACATTATACGACAAATTCTCGAGTGTTCGTTTAACCATATTCCTGTGTATTCTTCTGGCGTTCGTTTCGGTCGTGGGGACGGTGATCCCCCAGAACATGGCGCCCGAAAAATATCAGACGCTCTACAGACCGGCCGTCGCGGAGGTGGTCACAGGCCTCGGACTGGACGACCTGTATCACTCCGCAGGCTTCATCTTTCTCCTCTGCCTGCTCGCGGTGAACCTTGCGGCCTGTACGGCCAAGCGTCTCCCGGGTACCTGGCGGTCCTTGAGGAGAGGGCCGTCCCCGCCCTCGGAAGCGGCTCTCGAGAAATGGAAATGCAGGGAGACTTTTCTTTGTGCCGCGGGCGCGGAAGAGGTGGAAGGCCGTCTGGAATCGATTGTGGCCAAGGCCCTGGGAAGAAGACCGACCGGGAAGCATGCAGAGGGCCCGCGGAAGGTCCTGCTGGTGGAGAAGAACCGGTATGCGCGGCTTGGGCCCTACCTGGCGCATGCAAGCATTCTTCTCATCCTGCTGGGGACGCTGTGGGGCGCCGTGATAGGCTTCAAGGCCGGATTGCAGCTCACCGAGGGAGAGGCCGCTTCCGACGTCTGGTTGCAGAAACGGGCCGAAAGGGTGCCTTTGGGCTTTCAGATACGCTGTGACCGGTTCGTGTTCAATCAGTACCCGGACGGCACGCCCAAGGAGTACCGCAGCGACGTCACCTTCCTGGACATGGGGGGAAAGGAGATCCTGCGCGGATCCATCCGCGTCAATCATCCCCTCACGTGCAGGGGCATCACCTTTTACCAGGCCACATACGGGTCGATCCCGAAGGTGACGCTCCAGCTCATTGACGAGGAGAGCGGTAGTGAGGCCTCGGTGACGACGGGTCTCAACACGCCCTTTCAGCTGCCGGGGAGCACGGGAGAACGGGCGATGGTCACGGCTTTTCAGGAAAATGTCCGGATCCCGGCGGAAATGGCGAGGGTAACGTCCTTCTCCATGAAAAGCCTGGGGCCGGCCGCGCGTGTTGTGATTTTCGACGAAAAGGGCTTCCATGATCCTTTCCTGATCTTTCGCGACCATCCGGCCATGGGCCAGGAGCGCGCGGGGACCCATCGGATCGTCCTCAAGGGCTTCCGGTTGACCCCGTACACCGGGCTGCAGGTGGTCAAGGATCCGGGAACGCCTCTGGTCTGGATCGGTTGTACGTTTCTGGTCATCGGGTTCCTGATGGCGCTCCTGATGGATCACGAAATCGTGTGGGTTGTCGGTGAGGCTGCGGGCGAAAAGGCTTACAGGATTCGCATGGTCGGCAGGGCTGTCCGGCATCCGGGCATATACGCCGCTCGTTTCGACCGGCAGAAGCTGCGTCTTCGCAAGGGACTTTCCCCATGGCTGAAATCCTGACCGTTTTTTGTCGGCGCACCCGGTTTCGGCCGCGGGACAAGCGTTTGGGGGTGTTATGACAGATGCTACCTTGATCGGTATCTGTATCTGGGTCTACATGGCCAGTTGGTTGTTGTGTCTGCTGGATGTGGCCTTTCGCAAGAAGGCCCTGGGCTTGGGGAGCGACGCGGCCGCACTGGCGGGCCTGATCCTGCAGGCCCTTGCCATCGGCTTGAGATGGGTGGAGTCCCACCGGATGGGGATCGGCCACGCGCCGCTGTCGAATCTATACGAGTCCATGGTTTTCTTCAGCTGGGCCATCGTGCTCATTTACCTGGTGTATGTCCGGAAGGTCCGGAACCGGCTGCTGGGCACCTTTGTCATGCCGCTGGCCTTCCTGGCCCTCGCATCCACGGCCTTGATGGACAAGGACATCCGGCCCCTGGTCCCGGCCTTGCAGAGCAACTGGCTGACCGCCCATGTGATCACCTGTTTCCTCGGATACGCCGCCTTTGCCGTGGCCTTCAGCCTCAGCCTGCTCTACCTCCTCCAGAGTCGAAGCGGCGAAGGCGGGACGGGATTCCTGCGGAGTCACCTTCCGTCCGCGGAACTTTTGGACGATTATTCCTATCGTATCATTGCCGTCGGTTTTCCCATGCTCACACTCGGTATCATCACCGGCGCCGCCTGGGCCAACTCGGCCTGGGGGACCTATTGGAGCTGGGATCCGAAAGAAACCTGGTCGCTGATCGTCTGGCTGATCTATGCCGCGTATCTGCACGCCCGGATCGTGCGTGGGTGGCGGGGGAGGCGGGCCGCCTGGCTTTCCATTCTCGGATTTTCCGCCACCCTGTTTTGCTACCTGGGAGTCAATTTGTTCCTCGCCGGGCTTCATAGCTACGGGTCCGGTTAGTCGAGCCGTCCATGCGTAACGCCGACGATATCCTGAAACGCAGGGTTCTGGCCTTCGCCTTTGTCGCCCTGAGTGTACTCGGGACCTTGTTCAAGGAGCACTGGGGTATCGAAGGCGGTTTTCTGTTGGATGGCCTGCTCCTTGCCTGCCTGGCCCTGGGGCTGTGGCTCTGGGTGGAATCCAAGAGGATGGAAAGGAGAAGCCGGCGGGATGAAGAAGGGAGTGTAGAAGAAGAAGGGAATGAAGAAGAAGTCGTAAAAGACGAATAGGGATTCAGTAGGGAATCAACGTAGTACAGGCCTCCTCCAAAGAGATCTTTGTCGAGGAAAACAAGGACGGATGGACACATGCCAAAAAAACGTTTACGCAACATCGGTATTGCAGCCCATATCGACGCGGGGAAGACGACCGTAACCGAGCGGCTCCTCTATTTTACCGGGGTCACCCACCGGCTCGGCGAGGTTCACGACGGCCAGGCCACCATGGACTTCATGGTCCAGGAACAGGAGCGGGGGATCACCATTGCCTCCGCCGCCATTTCCTGCGAATGGGGCCGACACACGATCAACATCATCGATACGCCCGGGCATGTGGATTTCACCGTGGAGGTGGAGAGGGCGCTCAGGGTCCTCGACGGCATGATCGCGGTCTTTTGTGCCCTCGGAGGCGTCGAGCCCCAGTCGGAAACGGTCTGGAACCAGGCGGACCGCTACAAGGTGCCCCGGCTGGCCCTCGTGAACAAGATGGACCGGGAGGGGGCGAGTTTCGACCGCTGTGTGGCGCAACTCGATGAGTATCTCGACGCGAACCCCGTGCCCTTCCAGATGCCGATTGGAGAAGGGAACGAGTTCCGGGGAATCCTCGATCTGGTGTCGATGAAGGCCTTCTCCTTCGAGGAATTCAGGCGGATCGAGACGGAAATCCCGGAAGAACTCGTCGAAAAGGCCCGCGAAGGGAGGGCCGAACTTGTGGAGAAGCTTGCGGAATTCGACGAAGATCTGCTCGAGAAATTCGTGGCCGAGGAGGAGCCGAGCGAGGAGGAAATCCGCAAGGCGGCGCGCTATTGCGTGTTGAACTCCCTGGTGACGCCCGTGTTCTGCGCGTCCGCCTACCGGAACATCGGGATCCAGCTCCTGCTCGATGCCATTGTCGATTATCTCCCGTCCCCGGCGGACAAGGGGAGTGTCGTCGGCTCGGATCCGGATGATCCGGCCAAAAGCCACGTCTGCGTTCCGTCCTCCAAGGCGAATCTGGCGGCCCTGTCGTTCAAGATCATCCACGATCCCTTCGTGGGGCAGCAGACCTTCATCCGGATCTATTCGGGCGAGATCGCCTCGGGTCAGAAGGTGCTCAACACCACCCGGTCCAAGCAGGAGAAGGTGGGGCGGATCTACCGGATCCATGCGAAAAAACGGGAGGAGATCGAGCGGGCGGGGCCGGGGGACATCGTGTCCCTCGTAGGCATGAAGTTTACCAAGACCGGGGACACCCTCTGCGACCCCGCGCACCCCTTGCTGCTGGAGAGGATCGCGGTTCCGGAGGCAGTGATCCAGCGGTCTGTCGGGGTGTCGGTGCAGAAGGAGGAGCAGAACCTGCACCGGTCCCTGCGTAAGCTCTCGATGGAAGATCCTTCTTTTTCGTTCTACGTGGACCCGGAGACGCGGGAAACCGTTATGGCGGGCATGGGGGAACTTCACCTCGAGATCATCGAAGACCGCCTGCGCCGTGAGTTCAAGGTCCCTGTCGTATCCGGAGAGCCTGCGGTGAGTTACCGCGAGTCGATCACCCGGCAGGCGGAGGTGGATTACCGCTTCAAAAAACAAACGGGCGGCAAGGGGCAGTTCGCCCACATTGTTCTGCGGATCGAGCCGGAAGAAGGGGGCGACTTCGAGTTCCTGGACCTGATTCGCGGGGGCGCCGTCCCGCGGGAATTCATCCCGGCGGTGCGCCGCGGGGTGGAGGATACGATGCGCACCGGCGTGATGGCCAAGTTCCCGATCGTGGGCGTCAAGGCGGTGCTCGTGGACGGGTCGTTCCACGAGGTGGATTCGTCGGAGAAGTCCTTTTACACTTGTGCGTGTCTCGCCTTCAAGGAGGCATTTCAGAAGGCCGCCCCTCAGCTGCTCGAACCGGTCATGAAGGTTGAAATCGCCACGCCGGACGATTACATAGGGGATGTCACCGGCGATCTCTCCAGACGCCGGGGCAGCATTCACACCATGCGGCGGTTTCGCAAGGGATCCCAGAAGCTCGTCGGGAGCGTGCCCCTTTCCGAGATGTTCGGGTACGCGACGACTTTGCGCTCGCTGAGTTCGGGCAGGGCTAATTTCTCGATGGAGTTTCTCGCCTTCGAGCCCATCCCGGCGAATCTTATCGACGGGGTCCTGGAAAAGGTGCGTCAGCAGCGGGAAAAGCGGCTGGCGGACAAAAAATAGCGGGCGCAACGAAAAAGGGTCAAGGGGAGGGGACCATGCCCAAGTACCGTATCCTCACGGACGATGCGAAGTGTACCGGCTGTCTGCGATGCCAGCTTGCCTGCTCGCAGGCCTACCAGAAATCCTTTAATCCGTCTGCTGCAAGGATCCGTATCGATTTCCGCGGCGTGGACTGTTCGATCCGGTTCACGGAGGAGTGTGTTGCATGCGGGCTGTGTGCCGACAACTGCCTGTACGGAGCGCTGGAGAAGAGCGCAGAAGGGGGGGCGTGATGACCTTGGGCGGATTTGCCGGAACGGTACTGGTCATTGATTTGACGCGGGGAGTGATCAGCAAGGAGCCCCTGGATGAGGGGCTTGCAAGAGACTTCATCGGCGGGCTGGGCCTGACGGTCAGGCTGGCCTACGAGAACATCCGGCCCGGAACGGATGCCCTGGCCCCGGAAAACCCGATCGTATTGGGTGTGGGGCCCCTGGTGGGCACGGATCTGCCCGCCTCGTCGCGCGTCTATTCGGTCACGAAGCTGCCGACGAGCGGCACCATCGGATGGAGCGGCTCCGGCGGCGTAACCTTCGGGTGCATGCTGAAGAACGCCGGGTACGACCACATCATCATCAGGGGCCGGGCCGAACGGCCCGTGTATCTGGAGATCCTGGACGACCGGGTGACCCTCCGCGACGCCTCGTCCCTCTGGGGGCTCGGGGTTTCGGCGACGTGCGAGGCCCTCTGGAAGGAATATGAACGGCCGGCGGGGGTGCTCGCCATCGGCGGCGGGGGCGAGAACCTGGTGAAGTTTTCGATGGCCTATGTGGACCGGATCGCCACCCTCGGACGAGGCGGCTTCGGCGCCGTCATGGGCTCGAAGAACCTGAAGGCGATCGTGGCCCGGGGCACCCGGGGCGTGTCGGTGGCGGACCGCAAGGGATACGCGGCGCTCCGGAAAGACATCTTCGAGAGGATGCGCGATTATCCTTACCTGAAGGAGTGGCAGGAAATCGGCCTGATCAAGTCTTTCTCCTTTGTAGAGAAGGAGACCTATTTCACGATCAAGAAGAGGCGTGTCTCCTGCGTTTCCTGTCCCATCGGCTGCAAGGACGTGGTGGAGATAGCGGACGGAGACCTGAAGGGGCTCGTCGCCTGTTCCAGCTCCGCCATCAATCTGTTCACGCCGGTCATCTACGGGATGAAGGACTACCGGCAGGCGATCAAGCTGATCGCCGATCTGGATGAGTACGGCATGGACATGTTCGAATTTCTCGGACTGATGGTTTTCGCCAAGTCCCTTGCCGACAACGGTCTCATTTCCCGGGACAAGGCGGTCCCGAAGATAGAGGTCGATTCCCTCGCGTCGATGGAGGCCTGGGCCGGCAAGGTGGCCCGCAGGGAAGGGCTGGGGGACGTGCTGGCCGACGGGTTCCCGGGCGTCATCGAGGCCTTCGGCGAAAAGGCGGAAGCCCTGGCGCCCGCCCTGGTAAAGGGCATGCACCCCTATGCCGGGCCCGGGGCCGCGCTGCCCTGGCACCTTTTCGGGACCATGGAAGTCGGTCAGGTTCTGGACCCCCGGGGGCCTCACGTGGGCGCGAGCGGCTCTCCCACCTATTTCGCCCGCAGGCCCCTGGAAGTGTTCCCGAAACACCTGGCGCGCATGGGCGTGCCGGAGGAGGCGATCGACCGGCTCCTGCCCAAGGGGGCCGAGGGAGAAAGGGCCGGCCTGAGGGTCGGCGGCCTCCTGAGGCATTCTCACCGCTGGTTTGCGATCATGGGGTCCCTCGGGGTTTGCGCCCGGGCCCAGATCAACCGTTTTTACAGCGCTGCCTTCTGCGCCGAGGCCTATCAGGCGGTTACCGGGATCGAGACCTCCCTGGACGCGCTCAGGGAGCGGGCCGACCGGGCCTGGACCCTGCTGCGGCTGGCGAACCTGCGGGAAGGGTTCGAGCGGGAGCGTGAGGAGGTCCTGCCCCGGCAGTGGTTCGGTGACCGGGGGTTCCAGGACTACGTGAGCGAAGAGCCTCTGTCCATCGAGGAAGCCGAAAAGGCGATCGATGATTACTACCGCGAGTGGGACTGGGACCCGAAGACGGGCGTTCCCACGGAGCGGGCGCTCGAGAGGCTCGGGCTCAAGGGCCTGAAATAGCGTCCGGGCCCCCGGGACAGGCGATGCCCGCCGGACTCACGCAGGCCCTGTTCCGCCCGCGTAGTCGGCCAGTCCGAGGGCTCGCAGCTTTTCCGGGCCCGGCGTGCCGTCCGCGGGGTCCCATCCCCGCTCGTCATAATAATCGTCGAGCATGGCTTCGAGGTCGCGCTCCCCCAGGCGCCTCTTTCCGTAATAGTCCATGAGCACCGCGTCCCCGTCCGGCGTCGGCTTGGGCTGCAGCCAGACCTGGGGGGCCGCGTCGTCCTTTCTCGTGAATCCCTCCCGGACATTGAGCAGCTTGTGGAGGTTGTTCGCCCGCTCTCCGGCGGCCTTCATCTCCGCAGCGCTTGTCTCCATGCCCGTGGCCGCGGAATAGAGCTTTGCCAGGGTGTTCACCTGCAGGGGCATGCCCGCCAGCGGATACATCAGGCATGTGCCGATGCTGTCGAAGACCATGCCCGAGTCCTCGACATGGCGGGTCAGCCGTCCGCAGTTGAACCCCTCCGCATCGAAGATCCGGTCTGCATCCGCCTGGGTCGCTCCCGTCATCAGGAAGGCCCGCCGGACCTGTTCCAGGGGCAGTTTCGGCCTTACGAGGGTCCAGTCGCATTGCGAGTGATCGCCTCCCCTCGGATTGACCATCTGGTGCAATCCCCTGGGATCCATGCGCGCGTCCCGGGGGTCGTGAATGCACGGAGAGCCCTTGATAATCCCTACGAACTGTCCGACGTCCAGGCCCATGTGCCTGCCTCCGGCCAGCAGGCCGTCGGCAAACACATCTCCGACGTCTTCCCGCCTGATGATCTTCTCGAGCAGGGCCAGATACCCATGGACATCCCCCTGTTTCAGGGCGATGCCGCCGGTCTGCTCCTTCGTGAGCATCCCCGCTTCGAAGCCGAAGGCGGCCAGCAGGAGCAGCCCCACCGCGGAGACGGCGCACGCCCCGGACCGGTTGCAGAGGTCGAGCAGCCGGACGACCGGCCGCCAGTCCTCGATCCCCAGGGTCTGTCCGAGAATGGCGGTGTGCAGGAAGTGGCTGTTGCCGGTCCGCGCCCCCGCCCACGGCCCGTCGGCGACGCGCTGGACCACCTTGCACCGGATCGCGCAGCCCGTACACCCCTGTGTGGCCTCCACGGCCTGGCGGCATTTGTCCAGCCCGTAGAGTTCATCCCATTTTTCTTTGGGCCAGAGGCCCGGGTTCAGTGCGTGTTTGTAGTGCCACCATTCGGCATGCAGGCCCACCTCGTGAAAGAGGGCCACCGCGGGATCTTCGCGGACGGCCTTGAGCAGATCGGCGAGCGCCGCCTTGAATCGTTGCGGATCTTTGAGCCTCACAGGCCTCGTGCCGCGCACGGATACGGCCTTGAGATTCTTGGCCCCCATGACGGCCCCGAACCCGTTCCTGCCCAGGGTGGATCTCTTGTCGGTCAGCGCCATGGAAAACCTGACCCGGTTCTCTCCCGCCTCTCCGATGCAGACGGTCCCGCATCGGCCCATGGCATCGGTCAGGGCGTCGGCCGTCTCGTAGGTATCCTTCCGGCCCCAGAGGGCCGCCGCGTCGTCCAGCCGGACATCGTCGTCCTCGATGCGGAGCACGACGGGCCGGGCCGCCCTGCCCGTGATGACGAGATGGTCATACCCGGCCCGCTTCAGCATCACACCGAAGGCATGGCTCCCGCTGACCCCGGAGGCCACAACGAAACGGCCGCCCTCGGGATCGGCCGGCAGGGCGAAACGGGTGGTCCCGCCCACCTTGCCCGCTCCCGGCACCGGAGTGCCCACCAGGGGCCCGGCCCCGATGACGATCGGGTTCTCCGGCGACAGGGGATCCGTGCCGGGTTGAAGGTACCGTTCCAGCAGGACATAGTTCAGCCCGCGGCCGCCGATGAATTTCCTGGCCAGATCGAGATCCAGGGGTTCCTTTTCGACCTTTCCCGACTCGAGGTCGACATGGACGATTCGTCCCGCGTAGCCATAAGCTTCCATGGCGCACTCCTTCCTGGCCCGGGATTTTCGCGCGTTGCATGACGGGGTTGCCGTCGGGAAGAGAATAATCGAGAGCGTCGATGTGCGTCAAACAGGCCGCCGATCTCTAAAGCCGAAGGTATGGCTGGAGGAAGGGGTTATCCTTGATTTCGTTTCACTCATTGCATATTGCTGAGCAAACACTGCCCGAGACCGAAACCCATAGCAAGCCCACGGTTCTTCATAGTTGTGCAGAAGTGGTCCCTGACCGATAGTTTATTGCTAAAGTAGGATATGAAAACAACACCCCGTTAATTAGAAAGCGACTTCATGGTCTGCCTTGCAGAGTCTTTTTCACATTTTTTGTAAAGTATAGCGGGTGGAGCTGTCGATAGAAGATTGAGCAAAGGCCTTTTTTGTCGTAACAAACGGCTTGTTGAGTGCAGAAAATTCCGGATCTTCCCCTGCAACCTGGAATGAGGAGGTACACATTATGAAAAGGGATACCATGGTGCTTCTTTTCGCTCTGGCCATCGTCTGTTTGTTCCCTGGAGCCACAATGGCGGATTTGGAGGATGGGCTGGTTGCATTCTACCCCTTTAACGGAAATGCCAACGATGAGAGCGGAAACGGAAATCATGGAACGATTGTTGGGGAAAACATCGCGCTAACCACCGACCGATTCGGCTTTCCGGATCGAGCATATGAATTCTCCACCGATCTCTACCAGTTCATTGAAATAGCAGACTCTCCCGATTTCGATTTCAACCCATCCGTGACCTTTGCCGCCTGGATCTGTCTGAATAGCTACATTGATGACAACAGAACCATTATTTCGAAATACACAGAAGGAGCCGAACACAAGACGCTGGGAATCAATTACTATGTTGCCCCTCGACGTGCCTATCTCTTTCTCTATCCCGTATTCCATCCAGACTACCCTCCTGAGTATCAAGGACCACAGACTGTCGAGGAAATCCCTCTGAACGAATGGGTTCACGTTGCCGCAACGTATGATGGTTCAGTGGGGAAGATCTATTTCAACGGGGCGGTTAGTGGAGAATGTATCCGTTCCGGTGATCCTGCTGACGCTGGTGGCATACTCAGGATAGGACCAAATTGGGATGGTAAGATTGATGATGTGAGAATCTACAATCGCGCCCTTTCAGATGAGGAAATCCAGGGACTCTACACTCTTGGGAAACTCACGTTGATCAACCCGGCGAATGGAGCTCAACTTGCTACGGCTCCACTCTTCGAGTGGAGCAGTGAAGAGCATAATCTCTTCGGCCTGTATCTGTATTTGCCCATTTGGGGGTCATACTATCCGATACCTAATCCCCCTCCCATATGGACTTCCGACACGCATTTCGATCTCTCGCCCTATACATCAGTATGGGGCTATACCAGCTTGGGAGTCTGGGCACCGTGGGCTGTCGTCGGAGTCAACACCTATACCGGGGACTGGGATGTGGTTGGACCTTTGTGGTTCAGCAAGACAAGTCCATAATTCGAACAGGCGGATGTTTGGGCTTACGAGCCCGTTGAAAAAGTGGCTCTTGGAGGCTGTTCAAAAAGTTCCAGATGCAAGGCAGGCAAAATCCCGAGGAATGAAGCGTACTTTCTGTACGTTGAATGACGAGGGATGCAGCCGAACGCCGCAGATGGGACTTTTTCAACAGCCTCTT
>WFRX01000018.1 GCA_015486285.1 bacterium | reverse complement strand
TCGCAGGTCAGGCGGGGCCCGTCCACGGTGATTTCGTCCACCAGGAGCCGCAACTCCTTCACCGTGCCTTCCGGCGATTGCTCCCGGAAGGCGCCTGCCTCGATTTGGTCCGCGAGCCGGGTGTGCGGATGAATCCACAGCCTGCGGATCCGGACGAATTCCGGGCAGGTTCGGTTGATGACCCGGGCGGTTTCGGTCATGTGTTCTTCCCACCGGTCGGCGCCGCCCAGCCCGAGCAGTACGTAATAGCTCAACTCGATTCCTGCCTCGCGAACCTTTTTGCCGGACTCGATCAGCACCTTTTGGCTGCTTCCCTTCTTGTGGAACCGGAGCAGGGCGTCGCTTCCGGTCTCCAGGCCCACGTGTACCCGGTCCAGCCCGCTTTTCCGGAGCCACTCGAGGTCCGCAAGCGACTTGGTGTAGAGGCTGCTTGCCCGCGCATAGGCCGTGACCCGCTCAAGGGTCGGGAATCGTTCCCGCAACCGGGCGATGATCGGCGCGAGATCTTCGGCAGGCCTTTCCAGAGGGTCCGCGTCGCCGAGAAAGGCGGTGCGCGCCTGGTCGCCCCAGTACTCTTTCAAGATGTCGATGTCCTCCAGGACGTCCTTCACGGGCCTGGTTTCAAAAGGCTGCCCATAGGCCTCGTAGATGCCGCAGAATCGACACCGGTTCCAATGGCATCCGCGGACCACCCGGAGTAGAAGGCTCCCCGCCTCACTTGGCGGGCGGATAATCAACCCTTCGGGCGCTCTCATACGGTCGTTCTCCTGTCGTAGCATGACTCGGAAATTCTGCTCTTCTTCAAGAAGGGGCCCCCTTCTTACTCTGATGCTTGTCCCTGGAAAAAGTTTACCGGGCAAGGGCGGTCCTGTCACTCATGGGCTTGGCTTGCGTTGTTTGGTGAAGAGCGGCTATCCTGCTTCCCCGGGGGTATCAAAATGGAAAAAATGGATTTTGACGTGTGCGTGATAGGGGCCGGACCCGCAGGATCCATGGCCGCCTGTCGGCTTGCCGAGTGGGGGGTTGAGGTGCTGCTGATGGACCGGGCCCGTTTTCCCCGGGACAAGGTTTGCGGGGATGGGGTCGGGCCGAGGGCTCTGCGGGTTCTGGAGAAGCTGGATCTCTATCCCTCGGAGGGCTTTCCGGGCCGATACGGGCTCGAGGGCGTCAGGATCGGCTCGCCGAGCGGCGGGGTACTCGAAGTGGCGATCGCGGAGGGGATTGCGGGGGGAAAGGCGGGCTATGTGGTTCCTCGAGAGCAGTTTGACGGATGGCTGTTCAGGGAGGCCGTGAAGAGAGGGGCCGTATCGTGGGAGGGGATGCAAGTTCTCGGGATCGAGAAACAGAAGGGGGGGCTCCGGATTTCGGGCTCACGGCAGGGACGCCCGGTTTCGGTAAAGGCCCGTTTCGCCATCGGTGCGTGGGGCGGTCAGGCAGGGAAGGTCGCGAGGCCCACTCCCGCCTCAGGGCCGGGAGGCCGGTTTTCAGTGGTGGCGATGCGCGCCTATTTTACGGGCCTCAAGGGCTTGGGGCCTTTCATGGAGATTCACTTCGATCCGGAGCTGATCCCGGGCTACGGGTGGATCTTTCCCACGGGTCCGGAAAGCGCCAACATCGGATACGGCATGCGCCAGGATTTCCTGCGGGAAAAGGGGGTGCCCCTGCGCCGCCTCTTTGGGATGTTCCTGGAGACAAACCCCTCGGCACGCCGCTATCTCAAAGGGGGAAGGCAGGCCTCACCGCTTCGGGGGGCTATGATCCCTTTTCGCAGGGCGCGCCATCCCGTTGCCCGGGGCCGACTCCTGCTCACGGGGGACGCGGCCGGTTTCGCGGATCCCCTGAGCGGAGAAGGCATCGGCACGGCCATGCAAAGCGGTTGGCTGGCGGCCGAATGCGTGGGAACCGTCTTGAGGGACGGGCTCCCGGCCGGCTTGGCCTCTGTTGCCTATACCCTTTCCTGCCACAAAGAGATCGTCTGGGATTTGGCCCTGGCGGGGCTCGTACAGACGAAGCTGCTCCGCCCGCCCTTGGGCTTGGGCACAACAGCAGGAATCCTGGATGCCTTTGTGGAGAAGGCCCGGGCGAATCCCCGGATGGCCCGTGCGCTGGGACGCCTGATCCTCGGCGATCTTTCCCGGACCGCCTTCCTGGATGCGAGGAACTGGGCGAAGCTCGGTCGGGCCTGGCGTAAGTAGGCGGGCGGCCGATCCGAGACGGATTGCTTTCTACAAGGAACTCATCTAAAATTATCTTTTTATCCTGCACCAAGCACCGAATACAGAAGAAAAAACGTGCTGGCCGGGAAACACCCCGGAGATAGAGAGGGGAGTCGGGAAAATGAAGCCGGAGCGGGATCCTTTTTTGCCGGGGTCGGGGCTGTTTGCCTTTTCCCTGGTCCTTGCTGTTGTTCTTGCCTTACAGCCTCTTTACCCATCCGTGGGGTTTGCCGGCATGGTCTTGACCGAAAAGACCCAGGTCGTCGGCGGGCCGCCCATGAAAGGGCAGAGTGCGGCGGGCCAACCGTCTCGCGAGTCGACCACTTATCTCCAAGGCAAGAAAATCCGTACCGAGACCGCGGGGCGCATCTGGGTGCTGGACTTTGAAAAGGGCTTGCTTATCACCATCAATCCAAAGACGAAAACATACACGGAAATGAGCCTGAAGGACCTGAAACAGGCCCAGAAGCAGGCGATGGAGTGGATGCGCGGCCTGCGGAAGCAGATGGAAGAGCAGATGAAAACCATGCCGCCCGAGCAAAGGAAGGCCATGCAGCAGAAGCTTGACTCTTTGCCTGCAGACTTGTTCGGGGAGCAAAAATCGGCGAAACTTACCGTGAAGCCCACGGGAAAGAAGGAGGATGTCAACGGCTTTTCGTGCGAGGTATATGATGTGTACGAAGACGGGACCCTGACGACCCGCTACTGGTTGGCCCCCTCCGTATCAACCCAGGCCTTTGACACGTATCAGAAGGAATTGAGTGAATGGCTGGGGGGGATGGGGCCGCTGGGCGCCAACCGTTTGCGGGAATGGGAATTCATCCGGGACAAGGGTTTTCCGATCAAGGTCGCCCGCGTCAAACCGATTGCCGGCAAGATATCTTTCAACCGGGAGGTTCTTCAGGTTGAGGAGAAGTCGTTGTCGGAAGATCTTTTTCGGCCCCCCAAGGGCTACAAACGTACCCAGGCGCCGACCATCCCGAAATTCGGAGCAAAACCGGGGAAGATGCCCCCGCCCAAACACTAACGATCAAACCAGAGGACCCGGCAAATAGAAGAGCGAAGCTCGTTGTGCTCTGCTCAAGAAAGGAAATGTATGTTTCGAGAGACGATCAGTGTAAACGGCAAGGAGATTCATCTCGAGACGGGCCAGATCGCAAGACAGGCAAACGGAGCGGTTCTGGCTCGCGAGGGAGATACGGTGGTTCTGGTGACTGCGGTGCACGATAAGCCGCAGCGCACGGGACTGGACTTTTTCCCGATGACGGTGGAGTACCGGGAGAGAACCGCGGCGGCGGGCCGTGTCCCCGGCGGATTTTTCAAGCGGGAGATGCGCCCGGCGGACAGGGAGACCCTGACCGCCCGGCTGGTGGACCGCTGCCTGAGGCCCCTGTTCCCGAAGGAGTTCAAGGACGAAACCCAGGTGATCGCCACCGTCCTGAGTTTCGACGCGGACGCGGACCCGGGGGTATTGGCGATCACTGCCGCCTCCATGGCGGTACACCTTTCGGATATGCCCTGGCAAGGACCGGTGGCTGGAATCCGGGTTGCGAGGGTGGACGGGCAATTCGTGGCGAATCCGGATTTCGAGTCGAAGGAGAGGGCGGATCTGGACCTGGTCGTGGCGGTCGCTTCCGACGGCCTGGCAATGGTGGAGGGAACCTGCGATGAGGTGTCGGAAGCTACCGTAGTCGAGGCGCTTTCGTTCGCCCAGGAGGCCGCGCAGCCTATCCTCGCGGGTATGGAGCACATGCGGGAGCAGGTCGGAAGGCCGAAGATCGTGCTCGAGGCCCCTCCTCCCGATGACCCGAAGTGGGTTGAAGAGATCTGTGAGGCGGCCAGACCCGAACTGCAGGGTATCCTGCGGAGTGCCATGGAGAAGCTCGAGCTTCAGAAGGCAGTGCGGGGCCTGAGGGACAAGATGGTCGAGAGGTTTGCGGGGGAAGGCGAGGATGCGGCGGAAAAGACGAAGAAGATCCGCGACATCTTCGAGGAACTCGAATACAAAGAGGTAAGAGGGCTCCTGGTGCGGGAGGGCATACGGGTCGACGGGCGGGGTTGCAAGAATATCCGGCCCATCTCCGGAGCGGTCGGGTGGCTTCCGCGGACCCATGGGTCGGCCTTGTTCACGCGGGGAGAGACCCAGGCCATGGTGAGCTGCACCCTGGGGACCGGCCATGACGAACAGATCGTGGAGGCCCTCCACGGCGAGGCGAGGGAACGCTTTCTGCTTCATTACAATTTTCCTCCTTACAGCGTGGGCGAAGTCAGGCGGATGATGGGGCCCGGGCGAAGGGAAATCGGGCACGGCAACCTGGCACGCCGCGCCCTGGACTCGATCATCCCTGACCACGACGAGTTCCCGTACACCATCCGAATCGTTTCGGACATCAGCGAGTCGAACGGATCCTCCTCGATGGCCACGGTTTGCGGCGGAACGCTGGCCATGATGGATGCGGGCGTTCCGATTACGGCCCCTGTCGCGGGGATTGCCATGGGCCTCATTCAGGAAGGGGAGCAGATCATCATTCTTTCCGACATCCTCGGGACAGAGGACCACTTGGGCGATATGGACTTCAAGGTGGCCGGAAGCCGCAAAGGGATTACCGCGGTGCAGCTCGACAACAAGCTCGGAGAATTGAAGCCCGAGGTCCTGACCGAGGCCCTGGAGCAGGCAAGGGAGGGCAGGAATCATATTCTCGACGAAATGCTCAAGATCCTCGAGGCGCCGCGCGGAGAAATTTCGCAGTACGCTCCCCAGGTACATGTCGTGTCGATCCGCAAGGAAAGGATCCGGGACTTGATCGGGCCCCAGGGACGGGTCATTCAACAGATCCAGGGACAGACGGGCACGAATATCGAGGTGGGCGATGACGGGATGATCCGGGTCTACTCACCGGGCAAGGCCGCCCTGGAAGAGGCCCTCCGGATGATCAAATACTACACGGCGGATCTGGAAAAGGGGAAAATCTACAAGGGGACCGTTGTCTCCGTGAAGGATTTCGGCGCCTTTGTCCGGATTTATGGAAACATGGAAGGCCTTGTCCACATCTCGGAGCTGGACGACCACCGGGTCAACAAGGTGAGCGACGTCCTCAAGGAAGGCGAGGAGGTCCTGGTCAAGGTGGTCGATGTGGACCGGCAGGGCAAGATCAAGCTGAGCCGTAAGGACGCGTTGAATGCCCCGGCGAGTGAAATAGAGGGGTAGCCGGGCGAACGGGCCCGGTTCTCCCGCTAGTGGCTGTTTCTCTTGAAAGGCCTTCTCCCGCCGCGGTCTCGAAAGGAGTCGGGAGACGCTTCCGGATTCAGGAACCGGACGGATTCGGGATCGATGGATTGCATCTGCCGCGCGACGGCCCGCGGGACGACCGTATATTCGACGTCACCGTCCCCCGGCAGCTCTACGATCGCTGCCTGGCCTTTTTCGAGCCGGCTTGTGAGTTCGTCGGAGAGATCCAGAAACGGGATCTTGTTATCGCGTGTGACGAAGTAGAATCTCCTCGCCCCGAAACCGGTCTCCTTCAGGCTTGCCTCTTCGACCATGTCCCGAATCCGTTCCTTGATCTCCGCCTCGGAAAGGTGGGACCAGTCTTCCGGGGGCGCTTCGGGCTTCTGAGGCGTGGAAGGTCCCGGATCTCTTCGGGACTGGGAGGCGGGGGGATTGGCTTCGTCGACGCGGAGCGTCCGCCCCTTGAAAGATGATTCGTGCAGTTCTTTTCTTGCTTTCTCCGCCTCGGCGGGACTGGCCATCTCGACAAACCCGAATCCCTTCCCTTCGATGACATTGGCGGAGTCCACCTTCCCGTATTCGGAAAAAAGGTCTTCCAATTCCTGATCGGTCACAGAGTAATTCAGGTTGCCGACGTAGAGTCTCTTTCCTTCCATTGCTTCCCCCGATACACGACGTAGTGTTTCTTGCCAAAGGCCTGTGTTCAAGCAGGGCGTCTTCGAATCCCTCTTCATGCCATTCTAAAGGGTTTCGTTTTTTTCCGCAATGGCCGGCAAATGCCGGCCGAATCCCCTGCCTCCCGGGGCCTCATTGACAAGCCCCCGGGGAGGTGAAACACTTTCCTTACGCGGTTTGCGCCGAAAATCGAAAGGGGTCGGGGAGAAGGCCCCGCCCGGGTCCCTTTCTGGAATGACCTTGCCGCGCGCAAAGACTCCAGAGATTCTCTGCAGGAGGAATCGAGTCGTGTCCCGTCCGAGCGTGCCCGTAAAAGCCGGTTTCGTTGCCGCTGCGGTGATCTCCGTTCTCGCGTTATCGGCTTTTCAAGCCGCCCCCGGGGAATACCGCAGCCCGTCGGACGGAATCAAATTGATGAAATATGAAAACGGTCGGCTCAGCCTTCAGGCCACGGATGCCTCCCTCGACAAGATCCTCAGCGAACTCTCCCGGCTCGCGATGATCACCATCGTAGCCGACGGACCCATCAAGGGCCGTGTCTCCCTCTATATGGATCGCCTCCCGCTGGAAAAAGCCCTGCAGAAGATCTTGCGGGGAAAGGATACGAGCTTCGTTTACACCGCCGACGCCAGGACCTCGCCGGGTCAGTACAAAATTACAGAGGTACGGATTTATGTGGCTGGCGTGGAAAAGGGGCGGCCCCACCGGTATTCCTACTCTCGGAAGCGGAACCTCACGAAACGGGGGGCCGGCTCGTCGGGTGCACGCGGGGGGAGCCCCCGAGCCGCGGGGATGGCCATGAGCAAGGAGACGAAGCGGTTCATCTCGGAGATGCTGCACGAAAACCCTGAAGAGTGGGAGAAGATCCGGGCAAGATTCAGAAAAGGCAGTCCGGAGGCGGAGGAACAGATCAAGTTGTTGCTGGAATCCCTCGATGATGTGAAAGCGCGTGCCGGCGAGAGCGGGGCCTCGATTCCTCCGGTGGAGGGGTTGGACGAAGTGCAAGACATGATGAAGCAACTGCTTCGGCCGCGAAAGGCCTCTCCGGGGCAGGCGGATGAATGAGGTTCCGCATCCCCGTTGAAACATAGCGATATCTTCGAGCCGCGCTTCTGGAGGGGATTGCGGCTAGCAGGCCGTTGGAAAAGTGCCTGCCGGAGGCTGTTCAAAAAGTTCCAGATGCAAGGCAGGCACCATTCCGCAGGACAGCGGAATGGGACGCGTCACCCAGAGGGATGACGCGCCCGCAGGGCGAGGGCCAGGGAGGGCCCGAGTCAAAATCCCGAGGAATGAG
>WFRX01000017.1 GCA_015486285.1 bacterium | reverse complement strand
GTCCCAGGTCGTTTCGTAGGCCTGCCTGCCCAGATCGATGATCCAGAGGGGGCGTTTGTCTCTGGATGAAAGGGCCGGATGCGGAGAGCCCGCCATACCTTTTGTCCCCTCTTTCCCCCTTGGAATGCAAGGCGGTTTTGGGTAAGTTGTATGCAGGTTCAATGTACGCGAATCGGGGGGAATTGAGAAGACGGTTTCCCTGCGGGCACCCAGAGGGGAGAGACGTTATGAAGACGCGGCGCAGCGGGCCGAGGTTCCTTGGCCTGAGAGACGGTGACGGGGATCTGGAGAAGGCGGGTGTCGCGATCCTCCCGTTGCCGTACGAGAGAACCTCCAGTTACGTCCAAGGCTCCTTTCGGGGGCCGGCGGCGGTACTCGATGCATCCAGCCAGCTGGAAGAGTACGACGAAGAACTCGAGGTAGAGATCTACCGTGCCTGCAACGGGATTGCCACGCTCGAGCCGATGCGGTTCCTGACGGAAACAGCGCCGGAGGCGATCGGCAAGATTCGTGAGGCGGTCCAGGGCCTGCTGGACATGGGCAAGTTCGTTGTCTGCCTGGGCGGGGAGCACACGACCAGCCTGGGACCCCTTAGGGCCTTTCATGCGCGCCACGGGGATGCCCTGAGCGTACTCCATCTGGACGCCCACAGGGACCTGCGGGACTCCTACCTGGGCGATCCCTACAGTCACGCCTCGGTGATGGCCCGGGCCCTCGAGTTCATCCCGTCCCTCGTGCAGGTCGGCATCCGGAGTCACAGCCGGGAGGAGGTGCGCTTCGGCGGGGCCGGGAACGTGAAGCCCTACTATGCTCATTTGATCAAGACCGGGAAGATGCCGGACTGGGAGGAGCGTGTTCTTGGGGACCTGAGGGAAAAGGTGTATATCACGATCGACAGCGACTTTTTCGATCCGTCGATCATTCCATCGGTGGGTACGCCCGAACCGGGGGGGTTCTCGTGGTATGAAACCACAGGGCTTCTACGCAGGGTCTGTGAGGAGAAGACGGTGGTGGGGTTCGATCTCTGCGAGTTCACGCCCATCGAGGGGGTGCATCACCCGGACTTCACCCTGGCGCGCCTGATTTATAAATTGATCGGTTATGTGTGTATGAATCCATGATGGGCTAGGTAGCTGTGGAGCCGGCAGGGGACTTCCGGGCGCCGAGCCCGATTCCCCTGTACGTGTCCACCGAATCCCGAAGGCCTTGATCAAAGATCCTTCGTCCGTCGATGACGAAAGACCGCTTCATGTGCCGGTTGAAGACCTCGGCGGTCAAGGCCCTGAATTCTTCCCACTCGGTCAGAACCATACAACACTCCGCATCCTTCAGACAGGCCTCGACGGTCTCGGCGTACTCGATCCTGATGGTATCTCCGATGAAGCGCGTGCGCGCATTCGGGATCGCCTTCGGATCGTAGGCCACGATCTCCGCCTCATGGGCATAGAGGTGGTTCGCGATCTTGATGGCGGGCGCTTCGCGCATGTCGTCCGTGCCGGGCTTGAAGGAGAGCCCGAGGAGGGCGATCCGTTTTCCCTTCAGCGTGCCGCCCATCTCCTTCCGCGCGATGGCGACCATGTGGGCCGCCTGCTGCTCATTGACCTCCTCGACCGCCTCGAGAAGCTGGGGTTCCACGCCGCGCGTCCGGGCAAAAGAGATCAAGGCCTTGACGTCCTTCGGGAAGCAGGATCCGCCGTATCCGCAACCCGCGTTGAGAAAGGCGGGGTTGATCCGCCAGTCGGCCCCGATTCCTTTGACGACTTGAGCGATGTCCACGCCTGAAATCGTCTCGGCCAGGCGGGCCAGCTCATTGATGTAGGAGATGTTCATGGCCAGGAAGCTGTTCCGGCCGTACTTCACCAGTTCGGCGCTCTCCAGGTTCATCCGCAGCACGGGCACGTCCTGCCCCGCATAGACCTGCCGGGAGAAGGCCTCGAGGGTGTCGCCGGAGCGCTTGTCCAGTTCGCCGATTACCACGCTGTCCGGGGACTGGGTATCCCGGACCGCAGCCCCCTGCCGCAGGAACTCCGGGCTCATACAGATGCCGAAATCCTCGCCCGCCTTCTTGCCCGAATGCTGCTCCACCAGCGGCAGGACGAGATGGCGGGTCGTGCTCGGGACGACCGTGCTACGGGTTACGATGAGGGTGTAGTCCGTCTTTTCTTTCAGCGCCTTCCCGATGGCCGTTGCGGTTTCCTTGATCAGGCGCAGGTCCGCCTCGCCGCTCATCAGGCTCGGCGTACCCACGGAGATGAAGAGGATGTCCGAGCCGAGCACCGCCTCCCGCCTTCCATGGGCGGCCGTGAGCGTGCCGTCCCTGACCGTTTTTTCTACGAGAGGGTCCAGGTCTTTTTCGTAAAAGGGGGCGCTGCCCTGGTTGATGGTCTTTACCTTTTCCTCATCCTGGCTCGAGGCGATTACCTGGAAGCCGCGGTCGGCAAACACGGCTGCCGCCACGAGTCCCACATAGCCGGTCCCGAGGATGGCGATTCTTGGCTTTTTCATCGAAGATTCCTATTTGGTTCTTGCCTGTCGGGCCATTTTGGCAGAAACCGGCGGACGAGTAAAACGCGTGGTTCCGCACAGTTATCGTTGGCATGGCCCGGGCGGCGGCCGTAGATCGGTGCGCGACGGCACCGGGCAGGTGGGTAGAAGGCGACTGTCGCGCTGGCAGGGAATGTCCCGTATGGTCTCTTGCGAGTCGGAGCTTGCAGGAACTCATTGTTTGAGGGCCAAAAGACCAACAAGAGACCAGAATGTGTTGGTGCAAGACCTGTCGCTGGTTTCGGACAGATGGGATTTCCGGGGCGGCCCTCCTAGCCCGGGTTGTCCAGGTACTCGTCTATTCCGAGTCCCTTCTCGTCGCTGTCGGCGAGGGTGAATTCCGAGAAGTTCTCGTAGACGACCACATTCTTGCCCTTTTCGTTCATGGGAAGCACAAGTCCGGAGAACTTCCGGGAGATGAGATTCCAGGACCGGCCGCTCTCGTCCACAACTTCGAAGGTCGAGCTGACCGGGGCGCCGTTCTCGTCGCGTTCGGTGGAAACGATGTTGACCTTGCTGATTCCCGTGTTGCCGCCTGCCTCGGAGACGAATCCCCGGCCCATCGGCGGCAGCCCGTCGATGCGCACCTGCGAGACATTGATGGTCTTGTCCGGAAACTGCACGGCGATCCAGTTCCACCCGGCAATCATCGTCTCGTCCCGGTATCCCCACGAGTGGTCCCTGTGGCCGAGGCAGGAGATCTGCCTTGTGGCCCCGTCCTTGGTGATCGTTCCGGTTACGGTCAGGGCCTGCTCGTAGTGGTTGATCGTCATGCTGTTCTTGTCGCCCTGGGGGGCCTTTTTGCCCCTCTGGGGGTAATCGAATACATCGAACCGGGCCAGGTAGGTGAGGTCCACGGAGTGGTTCGGTCCGTCAAAGGTCAAGTGGAATTTCTTGTGGGGCTCGACAAAGTCCACCCGGAGCTTTCCGTCCGCCAGCTCGGAAAAATCCTCGGTGAGGGGAACTTCGTTCAGGTACATCAGGATCTCGTCGTCGACGATGTGAAAGGCGGCGAAGCGGGCATTCTGCTTGTGGCGTTCGAGGGAGATGTGGTTGATGCCCCAGGCGTTCTTCTCCCGGTCGATGAAATTGAAGTACCAGTTTTCTTTCCATGCCATTTCCTGGTCGCGGGGATAATCCTTGTGGACGAATTCATCCTCCGGCGGAACGGTAGTAGCCATGCCTGTTATTCCTCCTGGTCTCTCTGTGAAATCCTGTCGAACCGCTGACGCCGAAACAGCATCATATCGCGCAGGATATTCTGCCCGAGCTGCCCCAGCACCGTTTTTTCCACTTTTTCGGCCTCCGGGATATCCGGGCGGTGCGCGTCCAGGAGGTCCAGGGCGGCGCTGACCGCCGCTTCCACCCGGCTTCTCTCCTCGCGGAGCTGCTCGCCGCTCGCCCCGAGCAAATCAGGCCCTTCGAGGGCGGTGGAGATCTCTTCGGATATCTCGATTCCGGCCTTTTCAAGGGCCTCGATCAACGTGGTGAGCATCTGCCTGCCGACCTGGATATCCTGCACCATCAGGTCGTGCCTGTAGTCGAAGCGTCCCTGGATCTGGTTCAGGATCTCCACGACGGCGAAGAGCTGGCCGCGCACGACCGGCGATTCGATCTCGGGAGCGACCACGTTTTCCAGGGTGTGATTGAGTCCTTCGACAATGCGCGTAAACGGCGTGTCCATCATGCCTTTAATCCCCCATTCAGGTGCTGGGCAAGGCCCGCGTAAGCAAGATCGAGGAGGGTGGCGAAGGCGCCGGGCTTGAGATCCGGGGTCTTGTTCCGGGCGAACGCGTTGGCCGCGGTGCTGATGATCCCGACCGCCTTCAGGTCGAGGAGAACCTGGAAATACTCGAGCTTCTCCCTGTCGATTTTCATCCCCGACTGCTCCTCGTACCTTTCCAGAAATTCCTCCTCCGGGAGGAGATGACAGACCCAGTTGGTCGGTGGGGGGGAACGCCAGAGCGATCCCGTGACATACACAATGTCCTCATGGGGATCCCCGAGGTGGGTCATCTCCCAGTCCAGAATCGCGCGGATGCGCTTGTCCTTGTAAATGAAGTTCCCAGTGCGGTAATCCCCGTGGACCAGCCGGACCGAGTCCGTTTCGGGGGCGTTGTTCCGGAGCCAGTTGACGGCGAGCGTCACGAGCGGCTTTTTCCGGAACCCGGCCCGCTCGATTACATCGCTCCAGTATTCGGTCTGCTTCAGGGCCGCGCCCTTGCCCGGCCCCGGATCGCCCAGGAAATCGAGGCCGAGGGACCGCCAGTCGCAGGCGTGGATGCGCACGAGGTTGGCGATGAAGTCTTCGGTCAGGCTGGCCCGTTCCTCATCGTCCGGGATCAGGCGAAAATTGGGATCATCGCTTTGCGTCAGGAAATGGACCTCTCCGTCCACCTTTTCCATGGCGTAGAAGGGCCGGTCGAAGACGGCGGGATCGGGCTCGTACCAGAAGGTCTTTGGAATGTCCACCCCCGTGCCCTGGAGCGCGCTGAGGATCCGGTACTCGGTGGAGGAGTCGTAGGGCTCGAGGAGCCCTCCCGGGGGCTCCCGGCGCAGGATGATCTCCTGCGCGACCCGTTCGCCGTCCTTGGTGTACTCCACGGCCAGGCTGAAGGTCTCCATGGACCAGCCTTCGGTATTCTGCCACTCCTTCCGGATGCTCAGATCAGTCCCCCCCAGCTTTTTCGCCAGGTAAGGCGCCAGCCGGGGATCGTCCACAATCGCCATGTTCGCAACTCCTCTTATGTCCACTCAAGATGTGCTTCGAAGAATTCAGGTTATAGCACGGACGGAACCGATTGACAAACGAGCCCTTGTCGAGCTGACGCGGATGGCAGGTGCTCCGCTTTGCGCATGTCCGACCGCCGGGCCCATCCAATGGGAAGGGGCACGAACGGGCGGGCCCCGTTCTCCAGAGGCGGGAGGCGAGTGAAATCTGCGGTAGCGCAATCCGGGCTACGGGCTCGCGACGCAGTCCGGGTCCGCGGCGTCATCGGTGAGCCCGTCGCAATCGTTGTCCAGACCGTCTGAACAGGTGGCGTCGCCCGGAGGCCCCTCGGTGGCTCCCGGGTTGACACTCGCATCGGAGTCGAGGCAGTCATCCCCGCCGGGGCAGGCGTCGCTCACATAGCCGTCCGAGTCCGCGTCCAGCGGAGGGCCGCCGGTACAGACCCCGTCGGCACATGTGTCGTCGGTCGTACACGCATCCCCGTCGTCGCAGGGGGAGGTGTTGTTCGTGTAAGAACAGACCGAGTCCACGCAGTCGTCGTCCGTACACGGGTTCGCATCGTCACAGTCGGCCGGCCCCGAACACTGCCGGCACCCGTTGTCGGCCATGTCGATCAAGGCGTCGCAGTCGTTGTCCACGCCGTCTTCGCACATCGCATCCCCATAGGCGGCTTCATTCACGCCCGGATTCACCGCCGCGTTCGAATCGTCGCAGTCGCCGCCGTCCACGATGCCGGGATCCGTGCCGGCCCAAGGCCCGCACTCGACATAGTGATCCCCGTCCGCGTCGGTTTCGTCGGCAGGGATGGCCTGGTCGCAGTTGTCGTCCAGGCCGTCGCATATCTCCGTCGCCCCGGGATAGACGTCCGGGTTGCTGTCGTCGCAGTCGTCCCCGGTGCAAGGCGGGGTGGCGGCGTAGTGCCCGTCCCCGTCCGCATCGACCACGTCGATGACTCCGTCGCAGTTGTCATCTATGCCGTTGCAGAGTTCCGGGGCCCCGGGATTGATCTCCGGGTTCGTATCGTCGCAGTCCAGTAGGCCCACAAAGGGGCAGAGAAGCGCCGGCCGCACACCGTAGCCGTCCCCGTCCACGTCTTCGCAGTAGAGTACATCGCCGGGGGCCCATGCGGCCTCCTCTCCCATCAGGAACATGCATGACAACAGGATGATTCCGGTCCAGACGGTGAGCGTTCTGCGGGTAAACATGGTGCGTGCCTCCTGTACGAGTCGATGTCGCCGTGCGGGCGTGTTTCCAGGGACCCGGATGAGATTCAATTACGAATAATATTATTCTAACATACATCAAATCAAGTTGAAAAGCCTTTTTCCCTGGCCGTCCCGGCTACCATCCTCCCCCCGTCTCCTCTGCGATCGCCCTGGCGACCCGCTCCCCGTCCGGGCTGCTCCCCCAGAATCCGTAAGGCGTCCGGGGCGACCGGTACTTTCGGTAGATGGCCAGGATGGCCTTCCGGAATGCGGCCTCGTCGCCGGCCTCCACCGTAATGACGTCCTGGGTCATCTCCTCGATCGCCTTGTCCAGGGTCTCCTCCCGCATCATCCCGTCGCTGAAGGTCCGGTTCTCGATCCTCTCGAGGGCGGCCTTCACGCCGTACCCCTCTGCAATGCTGTCCAAGTCCTCTTGCCGGATCTCTTCGAGTGGGTCGCCCGGGTAGTAACGAAGGTGGGCGGTATATGCTTCCATTCGATCCTTCCCCCCTATGTCCCCATGCCTATGTTAAGATAACTCTTGTATTTCTTTACCTTTTCCTTGCGTTCTTCCTTTGTGCGCAGGAAATAATCCTTTGACGGCTTGATGTGGTAGGTAAAATGGTTGTAGCCCACCTCCGGATCGAAACGGTACTCGGCCAGGGCCTTTTCATCGAAGGTGACATGAATTTTTCCGTTCTCGACCGTGAGCCTTCCGCGGATGCCGCACGTGGGACATTCTATGGCCTCCCTGTCCTGGAGGACCCGGATGTTCCAGTCCTGACAGATCGGGCAAAGCCCCGGCTCGGAGCGGTAGGTGGGGTCCCGGTCACGGACCGCCTGCGCCAGCTCGGCCCCGATGCGGTGGGCCTTTTCGATGCCCGGCTCATCGTGAACGGCTTCCCCCAGCCCCTGGACGTTGAAGGTCGCCCTGTGGATGACGTGAAACCCGAGGATGCCGAAGAAGATGTTCGGCTGAAGCATCGCATAGGGGATCCACCCGCGGGTCGCGTAAGGCACCAGGACCGACCCGTACTTGCCGCGAAACGTTCCCCGATGGGCCAGGACCCATCCGCGATCGATGAGCTGTTTCAGGCTGGCGGTCGATTCGAGGAAATAGCAGGGCACACTCAGGAGCACCGCGTCCGCTTCCCCGATCTTGGCCCAGATCTCCTTCACGCCGTCTTCGAGGTGGCATCCCTCCGCACGAAACAGGCAAAGCCCGAATCCCTGGCAGGCCTGAATTTGATAGTCTGTCAGCCGGAGCAGTTCCACCTCGGCGCCCGCCTCCTCGGCCCCCATCAGGGCCTCCTTGGCCAGGATGTCGGAGTTGCCGTTCCTCCTGTAGCTCCCGACCATTCCCAAGATCTTCATAAGAGAGCCTCCTTTCTCCTTTTCGGGAGTATCTCCATTCAGAATCTTCGATGTCAATCGAGGGCCTCTACGAACCATGCCTTAGAAGGCTGATCAGCCTCCAGGAGCCATTTTCCCCGCGGCCTCTTACGGGCTGCAAAAAAATAATTTCACATTTTCGCATCTCATCTTCGGGCCAGCTTCGGTCTCTCCTCAATCGCAGGATCCTCGGAATCGTCTTACGATTGAGGAAAGGCCTTGCGGTAAAACCGAAATCTCTACATTACGTCACCGTAATGGATGTGGCGGAGCACTAAGGCGCCGGGGGCTCCGGTGGTGGCGGGAGGGGGCCCGGCATGTCCGGTGGCGGCGGCTGGCCCCGGTGGCGCGGCCCGCGCCTCCATCTGCCCCGTCGCGCCCTCATCTGCATCCTCAGATCGTCGAACTGTTTCTGCTGGGCGGGTGAAAGGTGCTTCTTGATCTCGGCGGCCGACTGCTCGAGGATGGCCTCCACCTCACGCCGGTGTTGACTGCGAAGGGTGTAGAACTGTTCCGCCACACGGTTCGCAACCTGTTCGACTTCCCGCCTCTGCTCTTTTGTGAGGTGCAGTTCACGGGTGAGACGCCGCAAATACAGGTTTCGGATGAAAGGCCGTTCCCGGGAAAAAATTCCCGCGATCTGATGCCGCACGTACATCCGGGTGCCCACGCCTCCGATCAGGACGCCGGAAGCGAAGAGCACAAGGAGCCCCATCCATATCTTCCATTTCGCCATGATGTCCACCTCTTTTCTACAGTCCCAGCGCGGCGGTCACGAGCAGTCCGGACGGATCCTGTCTGAGAAGCGCGAAGAGGTCCTGTTCCATGCCGGGAAGCGCCGTGAGCATATAGACGAAAAGTGCCGCCGCGACAAGACCGCCTGCCGCGGCGGCGGGAAACAATATTTTCTGGAGGGCCGGGGTCGTGGCGGGCTTCGCGGCCTTTTCCTGCGCCTCAGCGCCCAGGCGTCGGACGTGGCGCATAACGTCGTCGCGCCATCCAGGGGGAAGGCCCGGGACGGTCTGGGCCCTGTAAGCCTGGACGAGGGCCTTCTCGATTCTATCGACCTTTCTCTTCTTTCCTTCCATCCCCTTGCCTCCTACCTGTCCGGAATGGCGTCTGCAAGCACCTTCCGGAGCCTTTTACGGGCCCGATAGGCACGTATTTTGACCTTGGGAACGCTCCAACGCAAGAGTGCCGCCGCCTCGGCGGTCGTGTACTCCTCCAGGTGGACAAGCGTCAGGACCATCCTGTCCTCGGCCGACAGCCCTTTCATCGCCCAACGGAGCACCCGCAGGGCCTCCCGGTTCGGCGCATGTCCGTTTGAGGCGTTGGCCGAGCCGTCGACGAGAAGGGTCTGGATCCCTTCCCAGCCGTCTTCCCGGATCGAACTGACGGGCGTTTCCCTTCGCCTGTAATGGTCACGCCAGAAATCATAACAGCAGCGGACCGCGATCGATGCGAGCCAGTGCTTGAAGGGCGTCTTCGCTCTGAATGTTTCGAGCGACCGGTAGGTGCGCACAAAGGTCTCGTGGGCGACCTCCTCGATCCGGTCTGTCGGCACCTTTTTCGTCACGATTGCGCACACATAGCCCTGATGCCGGTTGATCAGGGCTTCAAAGGCGTCGACGTTTCCTCCCAGGATGTCCCGGATGATCTCCGCGTCACTGCGCTCGTTTTGCGCGTCTTCCATCGTGGTAAAGGCCTTCGGTTCCGGGAATGGCCGCTTCAGGGCTCTTTGCTGTGCATGTCGATCCACTCGTCCAGGAAAGACGTCCGGTTCTTCATGCGGCCCTTACGGTGTTTCTGCCGGCCGGCCCTGAACTCTTCAAGGGCCGCCTTTTGCTCCGGGGTGAGGATGCCCTTCAATTCTGCAGCAACCCTCGCCCTGTGTACAGCCATCTCCTCTCCCGCGGCGGCGACCCCTTTGAACGCAGAGCGAATCGCCTCCTCATTGAAGGGCTCTGCTTCCGTCGTCTCTCGCAGCTCTTCCATGGCCGCCCGAAGCGCATCGCGAAGATTTTCGCCCGTATCGCGGTACTTCGAGAGGATCACGGCCGCCTCGTGCTTCTGGGCGTCCGTGAGGTCGAGCGCGAGCAGGCCCTTCAGCAGGCCCTGGCCGAAGTGAGCCCCCGGCCCCCGGTCCATGCCAGGCCCGCCATGCCCCGGCATTGCGTATGCGGTCCCCGTGATCACGGCCGCCATCATTGCAGTCATGAGCAACCTTTTCATCTCTTCCCTCCCTTTTGCTCGTTGTTTTCTTGAAGGGCCCGGTCATCCGGTCCGAGGCCTTACACATCAAGTCGCGGCCATTCGCCTTCCGGTTACGGAAATTCTCCGGACAGGCAAAGATTTTCACCGTCTTGACGGAGAAAAGGCAGGGGCTTAGACTTGCCGAATCCGCTCTTGGCATAACGACTCACCTGAAGTTGGGGAAAGCGCATGAGTCCAGCAGACGAAATCATCCCTGTCAGGTCGGCCCACCGCTTTGATGAGGAGGCCCTCGCCCGCTACCTTACGGGGAGGCTGGAAGGGTTCGAGGGCGATCTGACGGTCCGGCAATTCGGGCACGGCCAGTCCAATCCCACGTTTTTGCTCTCTTCGGGGGAGCGGGAATGGGTGCTTCGCAAGAAGCCTCCCGGAAAGCTGCTCCCTTCCGCTCACGCGGTAGACCGGGAATACCGTATCATCAAGGCACTCCAGGAAACGGACGTGCCGGTTCCCGAGGCGTGCCTGCTGTGCGAGGATGATTCGATCATCGGCACGCCTTTCTATGTCATGAAGCGGGCCGTGGGAAGAATCTTCCGCGATCCGGCCATGCCCGAACTGTCGAGCACCGACGAGCGTCGCGCCATCATCGACGAGATGAACGGGAACCTTGCAAGGCTTCATCAGGCGGACTGGAAGGCCCTGGGGCTGGAGGGCTTCGGGAAGCCCGGCAACTACATGTCGAGACAGGTGGACCGCTGGACCCGGCAGTACGAGGCCTCCAAGACCGACGACATAGAGAGCATGGAGGCCCTGATCCAGTGGCTGACGGAGAATATCCCGGATGACGAGACCACGAAGATCGTTCATGGGGATTATCGCCTCGAGAACATGGTCATCCATCCCACAGAACCCCGGGTGATCGCTATTCTCGACTGGGAGCTTTGTACCCTCGGACATCCGCTGGCGGATCTGGCCTACAATTGTCTGCTCTACCATATCCCTGCAGGAAGCGGGACGAATCTGGGCTACGCAGGCCTGGATCTCGAGGCCCTGGGGATTCCCTCCGAGGAGGAATATGTGGATGCCTACTGCCGGCGCGTGGGCCGCGGCCCGATACCGAACTGGAGTTTCTTCCTTGCGTTCAGCGTCTTTCGGATCGCCGCGATCGTACAGGGCGTGTACAAGAGAGGGCTCGACGGAATCGCCAGCTCCGCCCAGGCGGAGTCCTTCGGTGTGTACGTGAGATTCCTCTCGGATATCGGATGGCGGATCGCATCGGGCGGCTGACAGGCTTCCAGAAAGAGGTCCCATGGAAAAGGTTCTCGTGGTAGGGGCAGGATTCATGGGCGCCGGCATTGCCCAGGTATGCGCCCAGGCGGGTTGCCGCGTCTTTCTGTCGGACACGAGTGCGGAAGCCCTCGAAAGGGCCCTGGCCGGAATCAAATGGTCGGTGGAGAAGCTGGCCGGCAAAGGGATGGTGGCGGAGGCCCCGGAGATCGTGCTCGGGCGGCTCAGCCCGGAACAGGGCCTGCAGAGGGCTGCCGAGGCGGACTGGGTCATCGAGGCGGTGCTGGAAAAGGAGGATCTCAAGAAAGAGATCTTTGCGGAACTGGATCGTCTCGCCCCCGGCGGGACCCCGCTGGCGAGCAATACTTCCTCCATTCCGATCACCCGCCTTGCCTCGGCTACGCGGCGCCCCGAACGGGTCCTGGGGCTGCATTTCTTCGGGCCGGTTCCCTTTATGGCCCTGGTGGAGGTCATCCAGGGCGAGAAGACGGCGGAGGATATCTTTGACCGGGGAACGGCCTTTGTGCGGTCGCTCGGGAAATGGCCCCTCCCTGTCCGCCGGGACATCCCGGGCTTTGTGATCAACCGCATTCTCTTCTCCACCTTTCGCGAGTGCGTGGCACTGATCGGGGAGGGTATCGCGAGCCCGGAAGAGATCGACACCGGCATGCGCCTCGGCCTCGGCTGGACGGTCGGTCCCTTTGAGATCGCCGACAATGCCGGTCTGGACACCTTCCTCCTCGTGGGGCAGGCGATGAAGGCGCTTGGAGAGGAGCACCTCGTGCCCGGCTCCGATCTGGTGGAGCGGATGGTCAGGGAAGGCCGCCTGGGGAGAAAAACGGGCAAGGGCTTTTACCGCTACACAGAAGACGGGAAACGGGTGCCCTGGGATGCAGACAAGGAGAAGCCATGAAGATTGTAGCCTTCAACTCGAGCCCGCGAAGAAAGAAGAGCAACACGAACCGGATTCTCCTCCCCTTTCTCGATGGGGCGAAAGAGGCCGGAGCGGACGTTGAACTCGTCTACCTGTACGACAAGACGATCAAGCCGTGCCTCGGGTGCTATGCCTGCTGGCTCAAGACGCCCGGAGAATGCTGTCAGAAGGATGACATGGCGGAATTGCTCCCCAAAATGATGCGCGCGGATGTGATCGTGTATGCTACGCCTCTCTATGTGTTCGGGATGACCGCCCAGATGAAGCTGCTGCTCGACCGGATCATTCCTTCGGTAGAGCCCTACATCGAGCTGACCGACAAAGGGCATTGCACCCATCCCGCCCGTGAGGGGAAAACGAAGTCGGGCATGGTGGTGGTGTCCAATTGCGGCTTCCAGGAACTTGACAACTTCGACGAGATGATGGCCCACTTCAGTGTCATCGCCCGCCACGGCAGGGGCCGCATCCGGGGCGCGCTGCTCAGGCCCGAGGGGGAATTCCTGGAAATGGCCGAAAAGCTCATGCCGGAAAAGGTGGAACCGGTCTACGCCGCCGCCCGCGAAGCGGGAAGAGAGCTGGTGCGGAACGGCCGGGTGTCCGAAGAGACCGAAAAGGCCGTGGCCGCCCAGCTGCTCAGCAAGGAGCAATTCGTGCAAGGCGCCAACGCGTACTTCAAGGAGATGGTCGATAAGGCGACCCACGCCTGACGCGGCTAATCCTCGACCTCCACGATCATTTCGATTTCCACCGCGATGTTCATGGGAAGGGCGTTCACCCCTACGGCCGAGCGCGCGTGCCTTCCTCGCTCGCCGAATACCTCCACCAGGAGGTCCGAGGCGCCGTTGATCACGCCCGGTTGTTCCGTGAAAGCAGCATCGCAGTTGACCATGCCGAGGAGCTTGACGACCCGGCGCACCTTGTTCAGGTCGCCGATCAGGTCCTTCAGGGAGCCGAGGAGGCCGAGGGCAACGATCTTTGCCGCCTCGTATCCCTCCCCCACGGTCAGGTCTTTGCCCACCTTGCCGGTGACGACCCGGTCCTTTGCGATCGGGCCGTGGCCGGAAAGGAAGACCAGATTCCCGGTGCGGACGGCGGGCACATAATTGCCTACAGGCGCGGCGGGCGATGGAAGTTCCAGTCCCAGTTCTTTCAGTCTTGCCTCAACGCTCATTGCACACTCCCCTCAAAAGCGATGTTTCCCCTCTACGATTTCCTGATACAGCTCTTTTGTCAGAGGCTGATACGCGCAGGAGCCCTCCGGCAGCAGGACATAGAGGGGATCGTCCAAGGTCCCGGGATCAAAGCCTTCATCCCTGAGGACCTTCTTCTTGATCTTGTGCGTTCCGGTTGTCTCGAAGGCATCCTTGAAGCGCACGAATTTCGGCACGGCATAGGAGGGCAGGGCCTTGCACAGGGTATCCGCCAGGGACTCGAGGTCGAAGGCCTCCACGGTCGTCGCGGGGATGATGGCCACCATCCCCGCGCGGCCGTCCGTTCCCGGGATCCGGACGCCGTAAGCGGTCGATTGGGCGACATCAGGCAGGGTGTTGACGATCTTCTCCACCTCCGAGGTGGAAACGTTTTCCCCCTTCCAGCGGAAGGTGTCCCCGAGACGGTCGACGAACTGGATGTGTCTGTAGCCTTGATTGAAAACGAGGTCTCCGGAGTTGAACCACGCGTCCCCTTTCTCGAAGACGTCCCGGAAGATCTTCTTCTCCGTCTCCTCTTTTTCGGTGTAGCCTGCAAAGGGCATACGCTCCGAGATCTGCGCCAGCAGGAGCCCGGTCCCTCCCGGCGAGACCTTCTTCATGAAGCCGTCCGCACCCCGCACCGGCTCATCGGCATCCACGTCGTACTCGACGATGGCAAAGGGGGTCAGGCATGTACCGACCGTGCAGTCCACGTTGAATATGTTGGAAAAGATGAGGGGAGCCTCGGCGGCCCCGTAGAGTTCGTAAATCTTTGAAATGCCGAATCTTTTCTTGAAGGCCCTCCAGATGTCCGGCCGAAGGCCGTTGCCGACCATCGCCTCGATGGGGTTGTCGCGGTCATCGGGACGCGGCGGCTGGTTCATCAGGTAGCGGCACACCTCCCCGACGTAGATGAACGAGTTGGCCTTGAACTTGCGCGTGTCCGCCCAGAACTGACTTGCGGAAAACCTTCGCCGCATGGCCAGGGCCGTGCCGCATCCGGCGGCCGAGGACCAGGCGACGCTCAGGCCGTTGGTGTGGCAGAAGGGCAGGGGACAGTAATGCACGTCCGTGGGCTTGAAGTTCATCACGATCTTGCCGAACCAGTACATGGCGCTGAACCAGCGCCGGTGGGTCTGAATCGATGCCTTGGGCAGGCCCGTGGTGCCGGATGTGAACACATAGGCAAAGGGATCCCCGAGCTTGACCTCCCGGGTGGCCGGGGGGTTGCTTGTGGGCTGGTCCCTGACCGCTTCCTCGAGATTTTCGTAGCCCTTCGGGACGGCCCTCCGGCCGGACTCGGGCTGGTAGTACAGCCTGTCGTCACCGGTGAGTTCGAGCTGGCTCCTGATCTCCTCGAAGGCCTCGAACAGTTCCTCCCCCACGATGAAGTGCCTTCCCCGGGTCAGGTGGATGCTGTGGAGCAGCACCTTGCCCCGCTGGTTCGGGTTGATCAGGGAGGCGACCGCGCCCAGCTTGGCCAACGCGGCGATAACCATCAGAAGCTCGGGCCGGTTGTCCACCAGCACAAGGGCGATGTCCCCCTTGTTCACCCGCCGGGAGGCGAGAAAATGCGCATATTGATTGATCCTGGTGTTGAACTCCGCATGGGTGATGCGAATATCTTCATATAAGAGGGCTGTTTTCCCGGCATACTTCTCGGCGTTTCGTTCAAGAACGGTCCCCATGGACAAGGGGCTGTCATCCCGGAAGCCGAGAATTCCCCGCATGGCCTTCACGATCGAAGGGACCCGCCGGGAGAGGGCCAGAAGCCCCGGCACGAGTTGCGCGGGCCTTAGAACTTCTCCCGCTCCTCGGGATACGCTGCCGACCATATTCCCCTCCTTTACGAAATATGATCCGTTCTGAATTCGGGTCCCGGTTCATCGTCCCCGGGCATTTCCCGGATACGCTCTTCCCAGTCGATACCGTTACGCTTCAAGGCCCTGACCCTGAGTGAATGAAATGCGGCAACGCCCAGCGCGAAGACCAGCAGCACGACACCGGAGGTCGGGCGCTCTGACAAGGTGAGCGCGAAGAATCCGAGGCTCGACATGCTGGCCAGGATGACAAGGATCCAGAGCACGGGTCTTGGAACCTTGAAATAGGCCGTTTCGTGGTAATCCGGATACTTGCCCGGCAGCCTGAGCGAGGCGAAGGCGACGACAACCATGATGAGCAGGAGTCCCTGTGCGGACATCACCGCGAAGAAATCCATCTCAAGGTCGAACATGATGCCAAGGCCGAGCAGGAGGAAAACAACCGCGAAGTAGGCCGCAATGGCATGGATCGGCGTCTTCGTCCTTTTCGATACCCGGGCCAGACTCCGGGGGAGGATTCCGTCCCGGGCTTGGGAGAAGAATTCCCTGGGTATGGCGATGGCCGTCGCGTTGAAGGTGGTCAGGGTGGCGGCCAGGGCCCCGAGGCTGATGAGCCCCACGAGACGGTGGGGGAGAAAGGTTTCCCCGGTTTGCTTCAGAGGAGCGGTCATGGCGGCAATCGCCTCGGGGTCGTACGCCACGGAATTGGCGAAAACCGTGCCTACGATGATGTATATGACAAGTATCGTCAGCCCGCCGATGAGGACGGAAAGGGGTATGTTCCGTTTTGCGTCCCTGATTTCTTCTCCGATTTCGGCGACCACGGTGAAACCGAACCAAACGGAATAGCAGATGGTTGAGGCAACGATGAGCCCGCCTGTCCCTTGCGGGAGATTGGTTGTCATGCGCAGGTGGGTTGCCATCGCCCCCTTGATCCCATAAACAAGGAGTACCAGTATCAGAAAGGCGGTCAACGCGATTTGCAGGGCCGAAGCCACCCTGAGACCGAAGAGATACAACAGGAGAAAAAGCGCCGGAAGGATAATGGACAGGGAGTCACGCGAAATTTCGAACGGCAGATACGGCGAAATGTATCCCGCCATACCGATCGAGACATAGACCGAAGAGCAGGCGATGCTGAAAATGCACAACCAGGACACGACCGTCCCCAGGAGCGGATGGAGAAGGCGACTCGTGTAAACATACGCGGCGCCTGCCCTGGGCAAAGCGGCCGCGATCTGGATCGTCGGTACAATCCCGAACAACATGACGATCAAGGCCAGCAGAAAGGGGAGCCATATCGTTGTCCCGACCTGGGCCGTCACCTCCGCGATCAGGGCGTAGATTCCTATGCCGATAACGCCGCCGACCACCATGGCCGTTGCGCCGAGCAATCCGATCGGGCGATCCAATTGCGTTCTCAGGCGCTCGTCATTCACCGTAGCTTCCCCAGCGCGCCCATCCCTATTCCGGTCGCTTTCCTGTAACCATGCCCAGGGATCCCGGAATGAAGTCTTTTGCCTGGATATCCGCGGCGCCGGCGCGTTTCATAAACCCGGCGATCTCGGCGGGCGTCTTGACCCAGCCCTTGGAGGCATAGGCTGCTGACTCGAAGTGGCGAAGGGCCGCCTCCAAGGGGCCTGTCCGGTCGTTGTCGAGCATGTAGTCGATGATGATCAGGCTCCCGCCGGGCTCCACCGCCTGAAACGCCCGCTGGATCACCGACTCCGTCTCGTCCCGGCTGTAAGCGTGGAGGTTGCCGATCACCCCGACCAGGTCCGCTCCCCGGGGAAGCTCATCGACCGTAAAATCCCCCGCCCGGGTGGTAATTCGATCCGACAGGCCCGCCTTCGCGATAAACTCCTCTGCCACGGCGATCACATTGGGAAAATCGAAAACGATGGCCTGCAGGCCTGGATGACTCTCACAGGCGGGAATGGAATAACAACCCGAGCCTCCTCCCAGATCGAGGAATAACGAATAAGAGGAGAAATCGAATTCCCTGGCCAGTTTTCGTCCTGCCGCTATGGAAGAGTTATAGCCGGCGACGGTGATGCCGCGGGCGATTTCGGGATCCTGCATCATCGTATGATACAGGCTTGTCGGCGATACGGGCCGTCGCAAAGCGGCCGTCATGTCCTTCCACGTATCGTATTCGCTTCTGGCTTGAAAGAGAAGAAAATCGCCATAGAATCGGGGCGATCCCCTGACCAGATATCGATCGGCCTCAGCGGAATTGTAATAGGCGTTTTCCCTTTTCTCCAGCAACCCCAGGGCTGCGCAGGCGGTCACCAGTTTGTCGGCGACGCTGGGCGGAAGAGCCAGCGCCTCGCCCAGTTCCGCAATGGTATGAGCTCCCTGCGATACCTTGGAGAACAGGTCCAGCTCGATTGCTGCCAACAAGGTCCCCGACTGTTTGAAGGCAAAGGCCATGTTCGTCAGGGCCCGGGTGGTAGGTTTCCGGGTTTCTGCCATGTTTTTTCTCCCTCCTGCCTGCAGCGGTTCTAGATGACCTTCCCACTCCGTAATGCCTCGATGCCCTTCTTGTCGTACCCCAGTTCCTCGAGGATCGCCTCTGTGTCCTGACCGATAGAGGGTGCCGGGATCCTCAGACGCCCCGGCGTTTCGGAGAACTTTATGGGTATCCCGATCTGCCTCATTTGCCCGCCCGCGGGGTGGTCCACGTCCAGGATCATTCCGCGGTGTTGAAGATGGGGGTCGGCGTAGACCTCCGGCAGGCTGTTGACAGGGCCGATCTCTATATCCAGTTCCCTGAGCAGCCGACACCACTCGTCTCTTGTCCTGGTACGAAAGGCCTCCTGGAGGAAGGAAAGGGTCTCGTCACGTCTCTTGCCCGTGGCCCACTGCCGGTCGCTGTATTCTTCCCGGCCCAGGGCCCGGCACAGCGCCTGCCACGATTGAGGCCGGAAGATCCCCAGAGCGACATGCCTTCCGTCTTTGGTTTCGTATACATGGTAGGCTGGGAGTACCCCGCCCCCCAGGTATTCCGCCTGGGCGGGCTCGCCGGAGGGGCGCAGAAATCCCGAAACCGTGGAGAGGATGGACAGCACCCCATCCAGCATGGATACATCGATGAACTGACCCCTGCCGGTCTTTTGCCTGGCGACCAGGGCGGCAAGGATGCCGATCGCGGCCAGCAGCCCGGACCCCGCATCCGACACGTAGATCCCGGGCACACGGGGCGCCCGGCCCTTTTCCGCGGTGAGGCCGAGAAGCCCGCCTATGGCCATGAAGATCAGATCAAAGCCGGGAAGCCGGGCGTAGGGGCCGTCCTGTCCGAAACCGGAAAGTGAACAGTAGATGATGTCCGGATTCACCTCCTGGATGGTTGCATAGTCCACCCCTATACGCTTCGTGACGCCGGGGCGATTGCTTTCCAGGAGAACGTCCGCACTCCCGGCCAGCTTGTAGAAGACCTGTTTTGCCTCAGGGGTCTTCAGGTTCAGAGCGATACTCCGCTTGTTCCGGTTGAGCATCAGATCTTCATCGTCGATTCGGTCCGATACGGCCGAATGGCGTTCCACCCGGATGACCTCCGCCCCCAGATCCGCCAGCAGCAGGGTGCAGTATTTCCCCGGGGTCATGGTTCCCAGGTCCAGAACCCGGATGCCCTCCAGGGGCGAAGGCGCCTCTCGTCTGTTTGGTCCGACCATCTTGCTCCTCCTCGCCCGCGCTCTCGCACGGTTCCTTGTCGCCCGACTCGTCATCATACGACATTGGGACGTCGATCGCCATATGCAAATTCATGGGCGCTGTATTCGGGTTGAAGCTTGCGGACGGACCTGTCTGTCTTCGCGAGCACGTCCTCCGGAATGATCGCATTTGCGCAGACCCAAGGGATCCGGAAACGAGACTTCGAAATCGCCCCCGGGCTTTGACTCCTGTGTAAACTTTATGCCACCTTGACGCTCGATGCTCCTCCATCACCCAAGCGAGGGGTCTCTGCCGGGATGGCTTGGCCGGCGGGTTTCAAACGAACCGGAGGTATCCATGCAGTCGAAAAAAACGTTCGCTTTTGTGAACTATGAGGTCTGTAATCCAACAAAATGTGATCCGGACAAGGGGATTTGTATAGCCGTATCGGCCTGTTCACATAAGGTGCTGAAACAGATCGACGGAGCTTTTACTCCGCCGGTTGTTTTCCAGCACCTGTGTATGGGGTGCTGGGATTGTATCGAGGCCTGCCCGTTGGATGCCATTGAAATGAAACATTTTCATTAGAAATAGTGGAAAAAGAAAGACTATTTCGAGTATCTTGCGATTGAGGAGCGGCCGAAGCGGGCCCGAAGCCGAGATGGGAAAATGTGGGACGATTTATTGGCGGGCCCCGGGTTTTCTGCAACCCAATCCCTCGGCCTCTCATCTAACACCTTGCGAAAAAAGTGGGAAGATCACGGTAATGATCCGGTAGTTTTGCACTGTCCACTTGGAAGAAAAGGAGATGGGACATGAAGGTATCGAGGGGAGTCCTCTTGCTGTGTGCCGTACTTCTGGCCGCGGGCTGTTCGTCCGTAAGCGTATCGACGGATTTCGACAGCAAGGTGGATTTTGCGGGCCTCCACACCTACAGTTGGATTGACACCCCGCAATCGACCTCTGCGAATGTTCAAAAAGAGTTGGTCATGAACAGCCTGGTCGAAGGGCGGGTCAAGAATGCGGTGAACGAGCAGCTGGCGGCGAAGGGGTTCAAGGAAACGACGCAGGACCCGGATTTTCTCGTTGCCTTTCATATGGGCGTGCAGGACAAGACCGATATCCAGAGCTGGGGATACGGGTACGGCTATTGGGGGCTTGGAGGGGGAGGTGTCTCGACCGTCAACTACCGGGAAGGGACTTTGATCCTGGATTTTATCGATCCCAAGACCAAGGATCTGATTTGGCGCGGCGTCGGCAAGAAAGTGGTTTCGAAAAATGCAACGCCTGAGAAGCGCCAGCAGGGGATCAACGACGCCGTTGCGAAGATCCTGAAGCAGTTCCCGCCGTCTCCCTGACGTTACAGATTCGCGACAAGGCGGAGCGGTTTGGCGAGGATCCGGAGCCGGAACGGCCTCTTCCTCGCCCGGCGGACCACCTCCGGCGCCTTGTCGCCGGGGGCGTAATAGGTCCAGCGGACCGGCGGGTCCGAGGCCGTCTCCGCAACCCCGCGTTCGGCCATTTTGACCTGCCGCTTGATCGCCTGGAGGATGAGTTCCCGGAAGAACCGCTGTCCGAGGGCCGGTCGGCCCAGCAGGCTTACGTACCTCTTCTCGAGATCGTCGACCTTGTTCCTCACCTCTCTCGTGGGGGCGAATTCCCGAATGGTCTTCAGCGCCGGATAGGACATCCTGGCTTTTCGAGCCAGGTACTCGGCCCGTCTCCGTAAGTGAACGTTGGGGTCGTCGCGGTATTTTTCGTAGCCCGAGAGCGCCACGCGGTGCATGTTCAGAACGGTGGGGCCGTTGTGACGCATCAGCTTGTCGTGGGCCTTGTCGAAAACCCTTCGAAGCTCCCCGAGGCGGAAATTCTTCGTGCGATATACGTCATCCTTCCAGATCTGGATGTCGGACCAGGTGTATGTGGGTAGGAGCCTGTCCTCCTCCTTTACACGCTTGTAGAAACGTGTCCCCGGGCAGGGGGTGTACGGCGCGATCTGGTACATGACCGGATTCAAGCCGACGAGGTTGTCGATGTCCTGCTCGATATTTTCGGGGGTCTGACAATCGAGCCCCAGGATGAAAGAGGCGACGGTGGATATCCCCCGTTCGTGAAGGCCCTGGAAGACGTCGCTTAGTTCGCTGCCTCCCCGTTTTTTGAACTTGTGATTCCGGGAGACGACCTGCTCGTAGGTGGATTCCACACCGACCCAGATCGTGTCCGGGCCGCACGCCGCCAGCTCATCCAGATCGAATTGAGAAATGCTCTTCACGCTGGCAAAGCAGAAATAGCCCGCCTTTCCGATCAGCCCCGCCTCCCGCATGTTGCCGCCGAGCCGAAGGACGTAATCCTTGTCCAGGAGCAGGTCCTCGTCGAAGAGGGACATGTTGACGGGCGGAGCCGCTCCGTTGAACCGGGGCACCCTGTCCACGGCGCTGGACATGAAGCGGCAGCATTCATCCGGGTCCGCCACGACGATCTTCCTCCCCTTGAAGAAGGCGGAGGTATTGCAGAACTCGCATCCGCCGGTACAGCCGAGGGCGACCAGGATCGTCGGCACGGGGGTGGCCGGCAGGAATTCGAGCCCCTTGAGGCGGGTTCCCCCCATGGGCATATGAAACTGGGTGATCGGCCTCTCGCAGGGCTCGTCGCCGAGTATGCGGCGAAAGAATCGCACGCCCTCTTCGCGGCAGATGTAATCGGCATTGTTCAGGATATACCCCGCATGGTCTTCCGGGTCGTGGGGTACCGGATCATCCAGGCCGGCCACGCCGTAGCCGCCGATGACGATTTTTGTCCTCGGGCTCAGTCTGCGCGCCGACTCGATCATTTTCGCCACGACCGGCGTGTAGATACCAACGAGCTGGATGCCCAGGTAGTCGTAATTCTTCCTGAGTTCCTCCTCGAACTCCTCGAGGTGCGAGTACTCCAGGACGGTGGTGTTCGCAGTGATGTTTTCCGCGATCAGATACAGGGCCCAACAGTGCATGTGAGAGGTGAACGTAAGTTCTCCCTGCCCCCGGGACAGGCGGGACGCGAAGAAGTCGAGCACGTTTTCTCCCCACGAAAAAGGGTACGGGCCGCAGGGGTTGGCGAGGAGGACGCTTGTCATGTCGCCATTCTCCTTCTCTCTTCGGGTTGTCCGGTCGTGCCCAGGGTTATGCAACAGTTTGTGACGGAATATTAAGGAATTTCAAGGAACCTGCGGCGTCCCTTCCAGGGTCAGGACCTCGGGCAGGTTCCCCGCGGAATCGAAGTGCATGGGTACCTGTTCGCCCGCTGCCCACATCCGGGCCAGGTCCTTGTAATGAGGGCTCCCGTACAGGCCGGACTGGCCCGGGGGGCAGATGATGGTTGATCTTTCGGGAGCGGAGAAATCGACTACCATGCGTATGACGCCCCCGGACTCCATCTCATAGGGGTTTTTATTGTCCCACATGCCGGCGTTGATCGTGAAGGTATCGCCGTTGGTCGGGATGGGGCGCAGGTTGAAGAAGGGAAGTTTGGCCCCCAGGGGGTGCACAAAGGTCATCCGGTGGACCTTGCCCCACTCCCAGCTCTGCGGGTCGGGCCCCAGCCTCCGGGCAAGCTCTTCCATCGCCTCTTTCATGCTTTTCCGGATCATCATGTCCCGGGTTTCCCGCAAGGGGGTGGTGAGGACGTCGTCGAACAGGATGTGGTTGTTCTGGTCGGCTATGCGCGTGAGAAGGAGGTCCGGCACGTAGATGATGTAGCTCTGCGAAAGGTATTCCTTCCATAAGGGCATGCCCGTTTCATCCGCAAAGGTGTTTTCCATCAGTCGAAAATAGAATGCATTGAACAGGGCGGCGGCCGGGCTTTCTTTGCGGATCGCGTAGTCCCAGCCACGGAAGAGCCGAAGACCCGGCGCCAGGTCGTCCCGGCCTTCGCAGGCACGCAGGACGAGGGGGACCCACCGTTCGGCCACGACGGAGACCGTATCCAGCTGCATGCCCCGCGCCCGCTGGAGCGTCATCTTTCCGAGGCCCCGGGCCAGCTCCTCGAACCGGAGGGCCCGCTCGTAGAGGTAGTAGTTGGTCATGTAGTAGTCGGTTTTTCCGGCAGGGTTGTTGAACGAGGCGAAATAGCCTTTCGCGGGGTTCAAGTCATGGGGGAGCCGTTCGAAGGGAATGCGCCCCTGCCACTCGTACTCGCCGGTCCAGCCCGGTACGGGAAGGGTGCCCGTGCCCTTTCCGCGTATCGGCGGGGAGGCGACGTACTGGTATCCGATGTTTCCCTCTGCGTCCGCATAGCCCACATTCAGGGTGGGGGTCTTCATGCAGCTCAAGGCCTTCCGGAACTCCTCGAAATTGGAGGCCCTGTCGAGGGCCAGGAAGCACTGGAACAGGCCCGTCGGCTCCATGCCCACCCACTTCATGGCCGTATTCTCCGGGGCCAGCGGCATAACCTCCGAAATGATCGGGCCGTGTCTCGATAGCTTGACCTGGAAGGGCTCCTCCCGGATCCCCTCGCCTGTCTTGATCTTCAGGGTCTCTTCCACGATCTTGAAGTCTTCGTAGCCGTTCTCGGCCCGATACCGGTTCGGGTTCTCCGGATCGACCCGCTCCATGAAATAGTCGAGTTCGTCCACCCTGCCGTTGACCGTGCTCCAGGCGATCTTCCCGTTGAAGCCGAGCACGCTCACACCCGGAGTCCCCGGGATGGCGCCGCCCATGACATCGAGGGTGTCCGATTTCAGGTGAACGAGATAAAACAGGGCCGGGACCTTGGGCTTCAGGTCCGGGCTTCCCGTAAGGATAGGCGCGCCGGTCGTTGTGAGCGTCCCGGAATAGATCATCCAGTTGCTGGCCGCGATTTCCGGCGGGCCCGGAAACGCTCCAGGGGGCAAGCCCGCGGGGCCTGGTGACGGGCGGAGGATCAAGGGATTTGCGAAGGATGCGGCACTGTGACCGGCGGCCGGGCCGGAGACCATGGGGGCGAAGTCCGGCGTGGAGGGCATGAAATACCGGAGGGTGTCCTTGCCCGCCTTCTCGCCGATGCGGTAGAGGATGAGTTCCGTCTTTTTCGCCCGGGTCAGGCTGTAGGCCATGAGCGTGCCGCAGACGACCGTGTCTTCCGGGACCCAGGGCACAGGGCGCGTGCGCAGAAAAACGTACTCCCGGGGCAAGTGTTTCACCGTCCGCAGGTAGGCATTCACGCCGCCTGTATACGCGACGATCATATCCTTGCATGCCCGGGGCAGTTGAGCGTATTCGGCGCGGGCCAGGCGGTAAAATCCCACCGTCTTCATGAATTTGTCGGTCTTCAAGGCGGCCTCGCCGAACAGGGAGGAAAGCTCCCCGCGTCCGGCCAGCCGCGTCATGTCCATCTGGAACATCCGCTCCCTCGCGGTGATGTAACCCTGCGCGAAGAAGAGGTCGTGGTCGTTTCCGGCAAAGATATGGGGAATGCCGTAAGGGTCGAACCGGACCTGGACGTCGGACTCGATGCCCTGGAGAGCGATCGTGCCGTGATAGTCGGGCAGAGGAAGGTGAAAGAATGTCCGGATCGCGATTGCCGCGAGAACGGCCAGGCCCGCCAGGATGATCAAGGCGTACTTGACGGTCTTCATTCGGTCCCTCCCTGCGGGCAACATGGGCTGGGGGCTATTTCATGGAGGGATCGAACCAGGTCAGGAGACGACCGTTTTCATCCCTCGGATACGTATGCGAAAGGTCGTGGACGATGCGCAGGGTGACGTGCGCGCCTCTCTGTTCTAGCGTCCCGGCATCCCGCTGTGCCTGTTTCAGGAGAAACATCCAGTCGAGCGCCCCGTGCACCCAGTAGATCCTCTTTCCTCGAGCCGCCTGGAGATCGCCCGGAGGCAGCGTACAGGCGATGACCGCGTATGCGGTGAACGGAGAGTCTCCCTGCAGGCTTTGGGCCAGGGCAAAGGTTCCGCCGTCCGATATGCCGGTCAGCAGCATCCGCTCCGCGTCCACATTCCATTCTTTCCTGAGGCCTTCGATGACGGCCCGGAGGGCCGTCCCGTCGATCTTCGGATCGAGCAGGGACCAGGTGGCGCCCGAAGAGGTCGGCGCCAGCAACAAAAAGCGCCGACTGCGCGCTTCCCGGAGCCAGGTCCAGATGAAGTCCCGCCCGTGACCGGCCCCGCCGTGCAGTGCGGTTACGAGGGGCCAGGGACGCGAGCCGTCGTAGGATTCCGGCACGTACAGGGAATAGGCGCCCCGGGCGTATGGGCCCCGGTCGGTTCCGACGTGTCGCAGCCCGCTGCGACGGTCCGGCGGGGGATCCGGGTCGAGTTCCTTGGCGCGGTCCCTCACGGCGGGCTCGAAGAAGAACCGGTTGACCATGGGCAGGGCGCGACGCAGGGGAAAGATCTGCTCCTGGGCGCGACAGCTCTTGCGAAGGCCCTCGAGGACCTGGACGACCGTTCTGGCCATGTCGCTGCGGCTGGCCGTCGTGATCCGCTCGATCGCCTCGGCCAGGCGCCCGGCGGATCTGTCGAGGGCGTCCCGGATCCCTCCGAGGCCCCGGGAGGGCTCCATCCTCTGGAGATCCCGTCGGGCCTGCTCGAGGGAAGGCAGGCGGGGGAGGACTTCCTCCTGGAGGCTCGGGATGGCGGGCGGGAAGAACCTGCGCTGGAATTTCTCGATCCCTTGAAGCGTCTTGATCACCTCGGAACAGAGGGCGTCGAGCTTCCGGGAAAAGACGTCCATCCTGCCGTTCGCACCGGGTTCCATGCTTAGATTTATACCAGACGTTCGGCGGGATTTCGAGCAAAAAATCAGAATACTGCCATGGGGAATGAGGGCATTGACGGTGCCCTTGACCCGGGAGTACGAATGGACTATCCATTTTTTCTTGGGAGGTACCGAACGGTGAAGGCGGCCAGGCCAAAGACGCGCCGGATCGATTCGTTCGACTTCCAGCCCGGCCGGGTACTCGCGGGCAAGTATGAAGTCCTGTCGCGGTTGGGCGCCGGTTGGGAGGGCGAGGTCTTCAAGGTCCGCGAAACCACTATGGGCATCGTGCGGGCCGCCAAATTCTTCTTTCCCCACCGGAACCCGAAGGACCGGAGCGCGAACTACTACGCCAGGAAACTGCACAAGCTGCGCTGCTGCGACATCCTGATCCAGTACCACACCCACGAGACCATACGCTTCAAGGGGACGCGGATTACCTTCCTGGTCTCCGATTTCGTGGAAGGGGAACTGCTGTGCGAAATGCTCAAACGTCAGCCGGGCGGGCGGCTTACGGTCTTCGAAGGCCTGCATCTGCTGCACAGCCTGGCCTCCGGCGTCGAGTGCATTCATCTGTTGGGGGAGTATCACGGGGACATTCACGATGAGAACATCATCGTGAACCGTTACGGCCTCGGGTTCGACGTGAAGCTCGTGGACCTCTTCCACTGGGGGGCGTCGAAGGCCTCGAATATCCGGCAGGACGTCTTCGATCTGATCCGGGTCTTCTACGATGTGATCGGCGGCGCGAGGCATTACGCCAGGCACCCGCCCGTTGTGAAGGAGATATGCTGCGGCCTTAAGCGGACCCTGATTCAGCGGAAATTCCGTACGGCCGGCCAGCTTCGAGAATACCTGGAGACCATCGAGTGGGACTGACCGGCCCGGGCGGATGCGGAGCCTGCTAATTCAATTTGTCGGCCTTCCAGTACTTGGTCCCCTGGATGGTGGCCTGGAGCGCGAGCCCGTTCTTGGTAATCTGGTAAAGCCTTATGCCGGGGCCCACCTCGATGGCCGCAGCGGCGGAGCCTCCCTTGTCGTCCGCTTGCGCCGCGGCGTCGGCCTGTCCCTGGGCGGTCCAGCCGTGCTCCACGAAATCGGTAAAGGCCGCCCTGTCGGAGAAGATGAAGATTCCCCTGAAGTCCTTGACGCCCAGCCCCACGCCTACGCCGCCGGAGAGCATCTTCATGTAGATGTCTTTTC
>WFRX01000016.1 GCA_015486285.1 bacterium | reverse complement strand
CACCGGTACGGCTCCGACGGCCAGCGCAAGTTCTTCTGGAAAATACCCGCCGGGCATATAACCGATGATTTTGCGTCCCTGCTCTTTTGCTCGTTTTATGCCGCCCAGACCGTGGGTTAAATCACCTTTGATCTTGTCGAGTATCTCCATCTGTTTCTCCTCTAACGGAAGAATTGCTCCGGCTGTAACGAGTCAAGTTTGCCGTTTCCCCGCGGGTCATGGGTACGGTACCGGCAGCTAGTTTGCCGGCGTGTACCAGATCGGGGATGTGTAGGCCCGATCCTGGGTGACCATGCGGGTCCCCTCCGGCATCTTGATGTGGAAGAACTTCGCGTCATAGGCAGGCCACCGGGGGGTGGGAATCTCGATGACCCGGGCGTAGTAGAAGGCCCTCTCCTTCGCATCGAAGTCCGGATCCCGCCAGAACGCCGCCAGCTGCGCATCCCCAATGGTGTTCGTGTAGGTGGCGTTCGCCACATCGACCGTATTTCCGACGGGCCTCACCTTGCCGTCCCTGCCCACACGCCGCCCATCGGACAGGGCCACATCGTATACCTTTTCCCGAAGTTTTCCCTTCTTGTCGAGCCAGCCTTTGATGATCTGGATCCGGTCCAGGTTGGCCCCGTCCGGGTCTTTGAGCGCGCTCACCAGGAAGGTAGGGGCTTTGCCTGCGGATGCGCGCGGCAGGTCTCCGCCCATGGGAACCCCCTTGCCGTAGCCGGTATCCACGAAATCCGGGCTGGTTGCATCCGCCCCGGCAAAATCCCAGCCGCCGAAGAAGCGCACGGTCATCCGGGGGCCCGTGGATGCGTAGACTTCCCTGCGTTTCATGGCATCGAAGAGGGCTGCGCGGGTGTTTTCCGTGGCCCAGACGCCCGCGTACCCGGCCGCCGACATGTCCCGGCCGAAGCTGCTCAATTTCGGATCCACCTTTGACCGGATAATCGGCACGTTCATGCGGTTCGGCGACGGCTCGACCCCCACATGCTTGCCCCAGAAGTTCGCCTCCCGCGCCGTCGACAGGGCGGTGTGGGTATCCGTGCTTCCGATCATCCCGAATTTGTACGGGTTCGCGCCGGTCTTCTCTTCGATCAGGAGCCCCAGCTTGAGCGCCGACCGGACATATTCGTACTGGAGCATCCACTTTTCCTTCGGGGCCGTCCCCATGAGGTTGCTCTTGTCCCAGGTCTCGAAGTCCGCGAACTCATCTCCCGGGGACAGGACCGGGTGCGTTTCGCTGTCGCCCTTGATCTGGGTTGCCTCGACCAGAGGCTCCCAGCGGGCGCGGGCCTCTGCGTATGCCCTGCTGAGCGGGTTGCCTTTGCTGTCCGTCAGGGGAAACATCAACCCGTTGCTCAGGTTCCCGTTGTGGGGAATGGCCAGGACCTCCCCGCCCGTTTTCTTCTCGTAGTTTTCCATGTACTTCCAAAGGTCCTCCGGGTCCTCGCTGTCGAAGAGCGAGAAGGGCAGGACCTGCCCGGCCTTGGCTTTGCCCTCCTTGAAGATCACATTCCGGTGGAGGTTGTTTCCGTTGGGCATGGAAGTCCATTCGAAGCCGACAAAGGCGGTGAAGTTGCCGGGATCGTTAAACTTCTCTGCGGTGTCGAGGATATACTCCCATGCGGATTGTTTGATCGCCTTGTCCTGGATCAACTCTTTGTCCTCGTAGATGCTGGTAACCATATCCATGAACACCGCGTAAACGTCTTCGAATGTCCCTTTGGCGAACCGGCCCGCCCAGCGCTGGGCCACGGGGTCTTTCAATACCACAGGATCGCCTGCCTTGATCCTCGGGGTGATGCCCAGATATTCGGCGTGGTCGGAGACGACCAGGAAGTCGAGGGGCCGGATGAGTTTCACCTTCATGCCGCCCTGGGCCGTGATCTCCTCGCCCCGCGCAAATCGGTACGCCGCGTCCGGGCCCAGATCCAGGATCACGCCCGCATCGAAGGAATAGGATGTATGGACATGCGTATCGCCCCAGTATACATTCTTAGGATAATCCTCCCCTAGATAGGGGCAGTAGTTCCCGACGATGGGCTGCTTCGCGCCCTGGCCCTGGGCCGCCGCGGGCAATACCAAGAGGGCTGCAAGCAGCCATCCCGCAAGTGTCTTCCAAAAAATCGCCTTTTTCATGCCTGTCCCCTCTCTATTTTTCGTAATCGTACGTTCCAAATGCCCTGCCTTTGCCCTTCCTTCTCATCAATTGACGATCTGCAGTACGGCCTCTGCAGTAATGACTGCCCCGATCGTGAAGATGACGATGGCGCTCGCCGCCGGCAGAAACCGGCTGAACGCAGGCACACGAGGTGCCCCCTGCACAAGCCGGCCTCCCTTCACAAACAGGAGCCCGACTGTTGTAAGCACGATGGCCAGCCCGAGGCTGAAAGCGGCCACCAGGCCCATACCGAAGCCTGCTCTTCCCAGCGAGATCGCCGTAAGCAGCAGCACCAGGGCCCCGGGGCAGGGAAGCAGACCACCGGAGATCCCCAATCCCAGCAAGGAGCGCCATGTGACCGGGGCCCCGTCCGTCCCCGGCGGCAGATGGGCGTGTCCGTGGTACTCGTGGCCGTGGCCTTCGTCTACATGGGGATGGACGTGGCCGGATCCGGGGTCGTCCTGGTGGGGCTGGTTCGAGTGGGCCTCATCATGCCCGTGATGATGTGCACGGTGATGGGAATCAGGGTCCTGCCCATCGTGATGATGATGGTGGTGGTGTGAATGAACCGGATGTTGGACACCCCCTGGGAGGAGCGGCCGGATCCTGTTCACGAACATCGTAGCCCCGAGGACCAGCACGATCAGGCCCGAGGCGGCGCCAAGCCAAGGGTAGAGTTGCTCGGGAAGGACATAGCTGGACGCAAACAGGGCCACCAGGCCCAGGAGGAACACCCCGAAGGTGTGGGTCAGCGTGACCGTGAGGCCCAGATACACGGCATGCCACGGCGTACTTCGCGCTCCAACCAGGTAAGCGCCCACGATGGCCTTGCCATGCCCCGGTGTCAGGGCATGTGCCGCGCCCCAAATCGAGGCCGCCATGAATGCCCCCAGAATGATCGGCGGACTCAGTTCTTTCGCCTTGACGATGGCAAGAAGGTCCGCCTGGCCGGGCAGACCCACACCCCGGAAGGCCTGCATGCCGGGGCCAAAGGTACCGGCCAGCATGGCGAGCCCCGCCGCGGCAAATCCGCCGCCGAGCACTATCCGCAGGGTACGGGCACGCTTTAGAGAAAATTGCGGAACCCAGCCTGAAAAGACCGCAATAACAATCAGCCCGGTGAGGGCCACACCCGGGATGAATTGATAGCCCACCTTCGAGGCCGCCATGTCGATGCCGCTCCGGCAGCCGAGCAGCAGGCCGGTCACAAGGGCCGCCCCCGCCACCCCCGCCGCCGGAATGCGGGGGGCGCAAGCGAGCAGGATACCCAGGATGGGCAGCAGAGCGAGGCTCCCGAAACGAAGAAAAACGGGAGGGGCCGAAAGCCCTCTTCCCAGGATGATTCCGGCCATGAGGGCCAGCGGAAAGACCGCCAGGGCCCAGCGGCCGGCCTGCTTTCCGCACTGGCTGGCGAGAAGCGCCAGGGCGAGGATGGGCAGCAGGTGCTCCAGGGATGTGAGGGGATGCATCATGCCGGCGTAAAATTCCCCCACGTCGGTATTGACCAAGTGGGCAAAGGCCCTGGCGGGCACAAGGCTGAAGATCGTACCAAGAAGTACCGTGCGTGTTGTTCGATGGGCCCTCATCGGTCTATCCCTATATTTAATAAAACATGGCGACAAACCGCCCGACAAACCAGAAGGCGGCGATGGATCCCATGGCATACACAGGCACCGGCCTTGCCATGGCCGGCAAGGTAAGCTCCAACCGGCGAAACGATTCGATCAAGGCCAGAGCCACGAAAATGAAGAGGAGCTGCCCGATTTCCACGCCTACATTGAACAGGAAGAGTGCCAGGGGGATGGCGGGCCTGGGCAGCCCCAACGCAACGAGGGCGCCGGCGAATCCCAGCCCGTGGAGGATGCCGAATCCGAAGGAGACCACCCAGGGATTGCGGATGGTAAAGGAAAGCTCCCCCCGTCGGGCCCGAATCAACTCCGCCGCAAGGAACACGATGCTCAGGGCGATGGCCGCGCTCAACGGCTTGGACGGAACGTTTACGAACCCGAGGGTGGCCAGGGCCAGGGAGATACTGTGCCCGACCGTGAAGGCGGTGATGGTCTTCAACAAGGGGCCAAAGCCCCTGGCAAGCAGCAGCAGGCCGAAGACAAAAAGCAGGTGGTCGATCCCGAAGAGGATATGCCGGACACCGAGCATCAGATATGCCCTGGCTGCATCGAATCCCCGCCTTACCTCCTTGAATTCCACCTGCGGCCGGTTCGGCCGCGCCATCAGGGTCCACGGGCTTCCTTCAAGGGGAATCACCCGAACCAGCACGTCCGTGATGGTGAATTCCAGGCCGGCGAATCGAATGCGTCCGCCCGCCAGCCCGTCCGGCCCCGTCTCCACCACCCGCCGTTCCACCATGGAATCCGAAAACACCTGTTCCTTCGGCTCCCCTTCCGTGTTCCAGCGCTCCGGAAACTCCAGGCGGACCGGAAGCCGCCTGCCGTAATAGAGGGGCGTCCGCCACGCTACCTGGTACCGTCCCGGGGAGGTTTCCTTGAGTTCGAGGTAGGCGGGCCGCACCTCGTGCGCCAAGGCCTCGGACGCAGCGGCCAAAATCATCGCCGCCAGCAATACGAGCGCGAGCTTGCGTTTCACTGCCGCACCTCCGCCACGGCGGATGATGGAGCTTCCTCGAGGGCCTTCTCGTCGACCACCACGCGATAACGTTTCCGCAACCGGGCGTAAAAGGCCTCGATTTTCTCCTTGCGCCGTGCCTCTTCGAAATCGGCGAGTACGGTCTTCCGTACCTCTTTCAGTGTCGGCTGACGCGCCGGCAGGTGTTCGCTGACCCGGACCAGGTGGAGACCGTAACTCGACGCTACGGGCCCTTGCCAGGATCCCGTCGACAGGCCCATGACCGCGGCCGCGAAATCGCTTCCGAACAAATCCGCGATCTCCTGTTCACTGCGTTGAGCGTAATCGTACTGAAGCATGAAAGGATCACCGAGTTGCGGCGCACGAAGAGGGGGTTCGGGCCGGTCCATCAAGGCGGTGAGCGCCGATTTCGCATCGCGATCGGCGGCGGCGCCTCTGCGATCCCGGCTGAAGTAGATGTGGGTGAAGGTGACGCGCGCGGGCTCTCGATAACGTGCAGCGTTCCGTTCGAAAAAGCGGGCCAATTCCTCCTCGCTCGGCTCCTCGCCGCTGTCAACGCCCTGGGAGACGAATTCCATCTTCTGCGCCAGGCGGCGCCGTACGATGGTGTCGTCCTGGTCGAGGCCGAGGGCGACGGCCTCCCGGTACAGGATCTCCTCCCGCACGTATTGATTCACCAGGCCGCGCAGTTCCATTCCGGTCGGCGGGCGTCCCCAGCGGAGCCCGAAAAGCTCCCGGAAACGATCGACGTCCGAGGCGTAAACCTGGATGACCGGCCGCGCGTTCCCGGCCGGTCCGCCCAGCCAGGCGTTCAGGCCGAAGAGCAGAGCCCCCAGCACGATCAACTGCACCAGGGGCTCACGGAGAACGCTGGAAATGAGCCGCCTCACCCTCGGGTTATCCTCTCTCTTTCCTGGGCGAATACCAGATCGGCGAGGTATAGGCCCTCTCCTGGATGGTCTTGGGTAGGTCCGCGCGGGGCGGGATTCCGAGCTTGTTGGCGTCATACGTGCTCCAACGCAAAGTCGGGTCTTCGAGCACGCGGACGTAGTAAAAAGCGCGTTGCCCGGGATCGAACTCCGGATCGGTCCAGACCGCGCTCAGTTCCGCCGCGCCCTTGTCCTCGGACCATTTGCCCGTCTTCAGATCCACCGTAGCCCCGTTGTCCGGGATCCGGTAGGTGACCGGGTCGGGCTTGAGTCCGTCCGAGCCCACCACATCGAAGACCTTCTCCTTCGCCTCCCCGTTCTCCATCCAGCCCTTGATGATCTGGATGCGCTGCAACGGTGCGCTCGTCGGATCGCGCGTGGCCCAGACGAGGAACCGGGGAGCCTTGCCCTTCGGATGGGCGATCAGATCCCCGCCCATGGGCACGCCGGTCTTATAGGCCTCCTTCAGCATGTCACGGTGCTTGTTCAGATCTTTCGGGAAATCGTATCCGGCGAAGAAGCGTACGCGGATACGCGTCCCGGTGGTGGCGAAACACTCCTTTCGCCGGAGGGCGTCATAGATCGCCTCCCGGGTGTTCTCCTCGGCCCACACCGCGGCAAGGCCGCTGGCGCTCCACTTTCCAAAGTCCACACCGCCTCCGGGGGGGGGCTTTGCCAGGCGCTTCTGGGGGGTGTCGGTCGCGATGCCCAGCTTGCTGAAATAGTTGTCCTCCTCCATGCAACTGGCCGAGTTGTGCGTGTCGGTAGAGCCGATCATCCCGAACTTATACGGGTTGAAGCCCTTCTGATCCTGCAGTTCGAGCCCCCTCTTGTACGCATCCCGGACGTAGCTCCCGCGGGGCTCTGAGGCCAGGGGCGTCCCCATCTCCTTCCTCATTTCTTCCGAGGCCATCCCCACGAAGGTTTGCGCAAAGATCTCGAAATCCGCCCATTCGTCCGTGGGCGACAACGCGGGATGGGTCTCGGAAGTGCCCTTCACCTGGGTCATCTCGACAATGGGCTCGTTCCGCATCCTCTGCTCGGCCCATGCGGCGTCCACGGGCTTGCCCGCGGAGGTGACCAGGGGAAACATGAGCCCGTTGCTCATGTTCGGGTTGTGGGGGATGGCCATGGCTTCCATGCCTTTGGCGCGGAGCCCGTCCAGCCAGTTCCAGAGGTCCTCAGGGCGGTCGGAATCGAAGGCGGTGAAAGGCGCCCCCGGGGTCCTGCTTCCGCGGAAGATGACGTTGCGGTGGAGGTTTTGCGCGGCGGGCGTGGAGGTCCACTCGTAGCCCACAAAGGTGGTGAACTCGCCTGGCTTGTAATGGCGGTCCGCGATAGCGATCATCTCCTTCCATGCCGAACGAACGACCTGAGGATGGGAAAGCTCGGGAAGGGGCGCGTTACGCAAGTATCCGTCCGCCACCTTCCGGAATGCCTGTATCCATTTGCTCTTGTCCGGGCCGACAAGCTGCTGGGTGAGCGGGATCCTGGCCATCGCATCCTTCGGGTCCTGCGCCCTGTGCAGGATCCCCAGGTACTCGGCATGATCAGTCACCGCGTAGAAGTCCATCTTCCCGTGCTTGAGCCGGATCTTCCCGCCCCCGACGAAGTCGATGGGCTGCCCCTCGGCGAACCGGTAGGCATCCTCCGGCCCGGTCCGCACGGCAAAGATGGCGGCATCCCAGGACCAGCCCGTGTGCACGTGCAGGTCGCCGAAATAGGCGTTGCGCTGGGGGTTGAAGCCGGGCGTCTTGCCCCCGGCCAGGGCCGTCCAGGGCATGAGGGCGGCCAGCAGAATAGCGATTGGCAGAACGAACCGGGAGTTCATCGTGCACCGTCCTTTCTTTGTGGGAGGACAGGGTCCGTGCCTTTGCCCACGGATGCCTCCAGCCGATCAGGAAAGACCCTGCTTCGGGGAGGCCAAATGAAAAGCAGGAGACAGGGAAGAACGGAACCGAGAACAGACCATCCCGTTTTTCCCTGTCGCCCCGGAGGGGTCGCATGAAAATGCATGAACTGTCCGTCTATTTCCCAAACTGGATGCAGTGCGCCATCCCGAGCTCGTTGCGGATATCCCAGAAGGCCGGGCCCTGCCAGCCTAGCATGAACATGGAATGCTGATCGATATAGTCCCTGTAAATTGCGATGGATTTGAAAAAGGTCGGCATGCCCATCTTCGGCATAAAACCCCAAGACGTGGTTTGTATCCTGTACAGCCGCCCTCTCTGATCGTAATTCGTCACGAGAAGAATGGCGAAGGTCTCCGCGTCCAGATACAGCACTCGCTTGCCGTACACATAGTTCTTGTCGAGCTGCGTCAGGGTGACGCGGTAAACGGGCCGGCGCTCCATCTTGACGTTATGGACTGCGTAATCCTTGGTGCTCAAATAGTGGGTCCCCGCGTATGCATAAGGAACGAGGTACTCGCGCTCTTCCACTTCAAATTTGTACGGATATCGATCCGGCGTGAGCTTCTGCCAGAACAGGTTCGCGTCGTCGTAGATGATATCCTGCCCCATCACGGGGTCCTGGGTGTCCGTGGCGCTCATCTTGCGGACTCGCCGCATGGAGGGAATATAGAGCAGGTTCTGGTCCGTCGTGTCCTGGTCGATGAAATTCAGCATGGTCCGGACCGTGCCGGCGATGTCCCGCGGGCTGTTGAAGTTCCAGGCGCCGGCAATGAGTTCCCCCCGCTTCTCCGCGCGCTCGTCATACCAGCCATAGGGGGGCATCAGCACACGGCCTGCGAGCCGGCCGAAGTGGTTATCCATGTCGGCCTTCATGTCCCGCTTGAAGCTGTTGGTGTACCCCAGAAAGGCCAGGCGGTTGGCGAAATTCATGCCCCATTGGGTGTACCTGCCGTAGATCCAGTTCCACATGATCTGCTGGGCCTTGAACTCCCCCGAGGGCCGCGGAAAGGGGAAGCCCCAGCCGCCTTTTATGGCTCGCAAGGAATCCGCGATAACATAGCCCTGCCCATCCAGCTTCACCTTGCCCTGGTTCCGCTTGGTCGCTTCGGCTACCGGCAGGGCATAATAGAGCTGCCGGGTGGGCACGATCTCGAATTCCGGGATATTGCCTATCCAGGGCCGTCCTCCGGGCTTGAAGCAGTCGTAGTAATAAGGTATCATTAAATCTTTAAGTCCTGGGTACTTGGCCAGATCCTTGTACGTATACTTCCCGGGCTTGATCTCGGGGGCGATCTTGCCCACGACATCCGGGGCCTTGAACCCCACGACCTCCTCCCACAGTTTCTTCATG
>WFRX01000015.1 GCA_015486285.1 bacterium | reverse complement strand
TTCCTGTACAGCCTTTCGTTTTCCTTCTCGCGGGCGTAGCTCCTGCGTATTTCCACGCGGGCCCCTTCATAGTCGCCCAAAAAAAGGTAGTTCTCCGCCTTGTAGGTGTTCACGAGCACCCTTTCGAAGGGTTCGCCCTGGTAGGGGAGGGCCTTTTCGTTGACCACCAGGCTGGCAAGCTCCGCGGATCCCTGCGACAAGCTCAGGACGGCCTTTTCATCGTAGTGGCGGATGACCGATTCCGCCTTTTGGAACACGGCGTTGCTCTCCTCGAGGTTTCCCCGGGTGTGCAAGATCATGCCTCCCTCCAAAAGGTAGACAAGCCGGTTCAGGCCCTTCTTGGAATGTTTGTCCGTCTGGAGGAAGGCATCCTCTCCGCTGCCCGATTCGAAGTCCCGCAGAAGGCCCTCGGTTTCGACCGGGTACCGGGTCAGCATGGAACAGGCCGTAGCAATCGAGCAGACAAGCAGAACGAGCCCGGCGAGGGAGAGGGAAGGAACTCTCGGGCGTTTCCACATGAACGGTTACCCTGGCCTGGTTTCGGAAGCAGAGATCGAAGGCGGCACCAAGGCGACATTGCGCCCAGACCGCGGGACCGCCAGCCACATTATGAGCCTGCCCGCTGGATGTCAATGCGGGGGGGGATTTGTTCAAAAGGTAGAGCTGTGTTATCTGTGGTTGTGCAACGTTGAGGTTCATCAAGACGGGGAGCACTGATCCATGGAAAACACCTCTTTGTTGGCGGCCTTCACCGCCGGACTGCTTTCGTTCCTGTCGCCCTGTATCCTGCCGCTGATCCCGGCGTACCTGAGCTTCATCTCGGGCGTTTCCCTGAACGAGATGCGCCGGTCGGAATCCGACGCGACCCCCGCTGTGAAGGTCTTCTCGAACGCCTTGTTCTTCGTGCTCGGCTTTTCTTTTGTTTTCATCTCGCTCGGTGCGTCGGCCACCTTCTTCGGGAAGTTCATGGTCGGCCAGCTCGGTATATTGAGGCGCGTCGCGGGCGCCCTGGTGATTCTCTTCGGCCTCCACATGCTCGGGGTGTTCCGGATCGGCTTCCTGGACCGGGAGAGGCGCTACCAGCAGAAGAGTAAGCCCCTCGGCCTGTTCGGGTCCGTCCTTGTCGGAATGGCCTTTGCTTTCGGCTGGACGCCGTGCATCGGCCCCATATTGGCCACGATCCTTTTTCTCGCGAGCACGAAAGAAACGGTCCTCAGCGGAATCGGGCTCCTGGGCGTCTATTCAGCAGGTCTCGGGATCCCTTTTCTGGTCTCCGCCCTGGCGGTCGATCGCTTTCTTCAGGTCTCATCGCTGTTCAAAAGACACTTCAGGGCAGTGGAAATCACGAGCGGCGTTCTGTTGATCGCCATCGGAGCCCTGATTTTGACGGATGATCTCACCTGGATTACCGAGTCCCTGATGAAGTTCATGGGTGGGTTGGGGGCTGCCCATCCCTGATGCTCGAAACGCGATTTGTTCCGGGTTGACAAGAAATCCGGAACCTTTCTCCCTTGGATGCGTGAGAGGCGGTGGGGATGGGGTTCCGGGCTCCTGCTGCAGAGCGGAAATCAGAAAGGGTACGAGCCCATGGGGGGTGTGTACAAAATGGAGGGGTGTTGAGGTGAGCAGAACGCGAGTGGTTGTGACCGGCATGGGATTGGTGACGCCCCTGGGCGTGGGCGTGGAGCGGAACTGGGAGGCCCTTTGCGCGGGTCGGTCCGGCATACGCAGGATCGATCGGTTCGAGGTCTCGGACCTCGCCTCTCAGATCGCCGGGCTGGTTGCGGATTTCGACCCGGAACAGTTCATGGAGAAGAAAGAGATTCGCAGGAATGATCCTTTTGTGCATTTCGGTTTGGCGGCGAGCGAACTCGCGGCGGAGGCGGCCGGATCGTTTGTCAAAGACGGCAATGCGAGCCGGGTGGCCGTCATGTTCGGCACAGGCTTCGGAGGGCTTCAAACCTGCGAAAGTGCCTATCATATGCTGGTGAACAAGGGGCCGGGCCGCATGTCGCCCTTTTACGTGCCCATGATCATCCCGAACCTCGCCCCCGGCCAGATTGCCATCCGGTTCGGGGCCAAGGGGCCGAACCTTTGCTTCTCAACGGCCTGCAGTGCGAGTACGCACAGTGTCGGCCATGCCTTCCGCATGATCCGCGGCGGCGAAGCGGACGTCGTCATTGCCGGCGGCGCCGAGGCGGCCGTGACACGGTTGGGGGTAAGCGCATTCGCGGCCATGCGGGCCCTTTCGCGGAGGAATGATGATCCAAAGGGGGCGAGCCGCCCCTTTGAAAGGGACCGGGACGGGTTCGTGATCGGCGAGGGGGCGGGCGTCCTGATCCTGGAAGAATACGGGTATGCCGTCAGGCGGGGGGCGCCCATCTTCGGCGAGATCATAGGATACGGCCAGAATGCAGACGCCCACCATATTACGGCGCCCTCCCCGGAGGGCGAGGGCGCGGCCGAGTGCATGCGGGCGGCCTTGAAGGATGCACGGATCAAACCCGAGGCCGTGGACTATGTGAATGCCCACGGAACGGGAACCCTTTTCAACGACGTGGTGGAAACGCGGGCCGTGAAGGCGGTTTTCGGACCGCATGCCGCTGATTTGGCCATCAGCTCCACCAAATCGATGACAGGACATCTCCTCGGAGGCGTGGGGGCCGTGGAGGCAATCTATACGATTCTTGCCCTGTCCCATGGTGTGGTGCCTCCGACCATCAATTATGAAAACCCGGATCCCGAATGTGACCTGGACTATGTGGCCAATGTAGCGAGAGTAGCGCCCATCCGGATCGCAATGTCGAATTCCTTTGGCTTTGGCGGGACGAACGGGACGCTCGTATTCAAGAAATATGTTGAAAACGAAGCAGGCTGATGAGATCGAGATATTATTAAATAATATGAAATTACAGCTAGTTAATATCTATATTTAATAATTTACTTTAAGCTAATGCCCGTTGGGGCCGGGGCGAGACGATTGAAGTTTCTGCTTGTGGTTGGCGATGGAATGGCGGACGAGCCTATCGAGGCCTTGGGGGGGAAGACCCCCCTGGAGGCGAGTCGCACCCCGAACATGGATTTCTTTGCCCGGAATGGGACGGTGGGCCTGGTTCGTACCGTGCCGCAGGGAATGGCTCCGGGCAGCGATGTCGCCAATATGTCCTTGATGGGGTGCGCGCCTCAGGCCTATTACACGGGCAGGGCGCCTCTGGAGGCGCTCAGCATGGGACTGGACATGGAGCCCGACGATGTGGCGTTCCGATGCAACCTCGTGACCTTGGGTGAACGCTCAGGCGGCCTTTTTATGTCGGATTACAGCGGCGGCGGTATTTCCACGGAGCGTGCCAAGACCTGCATTGCGGCCTTGAACGAGCGGCTGGCCGGTCCCGACTTTGCCTTTTATCCAGGGGTTGCCTACAGGCACATTCTTCTCTGGCGGGGCGGCCGGAAGCGATTCGACGGGCTCGAGACCACCCCCCCTCATGACATCCTGGGGCAGCCTGTGGATTCTCATCTGCCAAGCGGGGCGGGAGAAGAGGTGTTGAGGAGGCTGATGGGCGAGGCGCGCGATCTATTGCGCGATGTCCTGCCCGACCGGGACGGCGACGGACCTGCAGAGACCGCCAACGGCATTTGGCTGTGGGGGCAGGGGCACAGGCCGCGGATGCCCCTTCTGCGGGAGCGGTTCGGCGTGCGTGGAGTGGTCATCTCGGCTGTTGACCTGATCAAGGGGCTGGGCCTGTGTGCAGGGTTGGACACGATCGAGGTCCCCGGGGCTACCGGAGACCTCGCGACCAACTACCAGGGCAAGGCATACGCCGCCCTGCGGGCCTTGCGGGAGGTGGATTTTGTCTTCCTCCATGTAGAGGCGCCCGACGAGGCGAGCCACCAGGGCAGGCTGCATGAGAAGGTGGCTGCGATCGAGCGCCTGGACGAAGAGGTGCTTGGGGTACTCAGGCGGGGACTTGCGAAGATGGAGATCGAGTACCGGCTCTTGGTGTTGCCTGACCACCTGACACCCCTCCGGATCCGTACCCACACAGACACGCCCGTGCCGTTTCTCCTCTATCCGGAGGAACACGGCCCCGCCTTTTTGTACAACGAGAAGGAAGCGGAGCGGAGCGGAACCTTTCTCGAGGATGGAACCCGTATCTTGAATGCGCTCTTCCAGCAAGACTGACAGGGCCCTTTTCCCGTATTCCTCACCCCGGCCGGAAGGGAAAACTATTATCGGAAAAGGGAAAGGGATTTCCCAGGTGTACGTCTCTCCCCGACCCGGTGGTTCCCCCCATCGTAAATCGCCCGAGCCCTGTTCCGTCGACGGGCCGGTCTCTCTGTCCCCTCCATGCCGCAAGGCGCCAAGGCGAAGCCTGGATTCATGCAGCGTCGCAATTGGGCGGGGAGCCGGAATGAATCGTCGTAAGGTCCCCTCGGCAAGAGAATTGCAAGACCGTCGTCATGGCCCGACCGCCTTCGGAGGGGATGTGAAAACGATTTGTTCCAGATGCAAGCAGACCATTACCGAGACCTTCGAGAAGGGAGGCGAAAAGAAGGTGAGCCACGGAATTTGTCCTGCCTGTCTTGCGATCCTGGAAAGTCGGATCCGGGAAGGTGTGAAGACCACGAACCTCGGTGCGAAACCGGATACGGTCCCCGTGCATTCGGAAGACGCCTGAGTGCCGCATGTCCCGTGAGCCGGCCTTGACGGGATAGGGTCGCGGAAACCCCTCCACCTGCCGAGCCCTCCCCGAACCCCGGGGGGGAACCAAAAGAGGTGCGTCCCCTTTTTGTCTTCCTTTTTTTCTTTTTCTTCTTCTTTTTCGCCTTCTTCGCCCCGGTGGTATGACGGCAGCGGGCTTGGATGTTCGTCATTGCGCTGGTAGAATTGAGGGAACCCTGAAGAGTACTGAACCGGATGATTCCGGGGACGATCCTTTTGTTTCAGGCCAGGCCGGGAGAGCCGATGAAAGAGGCGATGTTTTACGACCCCGCTCCAGGGGGCACGGTGGTATGCGGTCTCTGCCCGCACCGGTGTCGGATCAAAGCAGGCAAGCGCGGCGCCTGCGGGGTGCGTGAGAACCGGGAAGGGCGTCTCTTCACCCTCGTGCACTCCAAGGTCGTGGCCGCCAATGTGGATCCCATCGAGAAGAAGCCCCTGTTTCACTTTTATCCGGCGAGCCTTTCCTTTTCCCTCGCAACCGTCGGCTGCAATCTCCATTGCCTTCACTGTCAGAATGCGGAAATTTCCCAGATGCCCTTCGACCAGGGCAGGGTTGCGGGGAGGCATCTTGCCCCGGAAGAGGCTGTTTCCGCGGCCCTGGAGGGCGGGTGCCGGAGCATTTCCTATACGTACACAGAGCCTACGATCTACTTCGAATATGCCTATGACACGGCCCGGAAGGCGGCTGAAAGGGGTTTGAAAAACGTCTTCGTGACTAATGGATACGTGGAGGCCGGCCCTCTGGAGGCGATTCAGCCGTGGCTTCACGGCGCGAACGTGGATCTGAAATCCTTTCGCGATTCCTTTTACCGCCGTGTGTGCAGGGGCAGGCTGGGGCCTGTCTTGGAGACGCTGAAACGGATGCGGGCTCTGGGAATATGGCTCGAGGTCACTACCCTGTTGATTCCCGGCAGGAACGACGAGGAGGAAGAGCTCAGGGACATCGCGCGATTTCTCCATGGGCTCGGGGAGGATGTTCCGTGGCACGTGAGCGCCTACTACCCCACGTACAGGATGACCGACCGGCCGCGAACCCCTGTCGCGACGCTTCGGCGCGCCCGGGAGATCGGAAGAGAGGAAGGCCTGCTGTTCGTCTATACAGGCAATGTGCCGGGGGACGAGGGGGAAAACACGCTCTGCCCGCAGTGTGGCAGACGCCTGATCCGGCGTTACGGTTTTCATGTGCTGTCCATGGACCTCGAGCACGGAAAATGTCCCGGGTGCGGCAGAGAAGTGGCCGGCCGGTTTGCTTGATGCGGATGGTGATCTGAGAGATGCGGGACGAGAAGAAGCGGGCCATCGAGCTCAACAGAATCGGCGATTTTCTCTGGGAGATCCCGGCAGCCGGGCGGATGCGGGTCCCGGGAAGGATCTATGCCGATGAGCGGCTTGTTGAGGGCGGGCGGCAGGACGGAAGCCTGGAGCAGGTCGTCCGCGTAGCCGAATTGCCCGGGATCGTCGGATACAGCCTTGCCATGCCGGACATCCATTGCGGATACGGATTTCCCATCGGCGGGGTGGCCGCTACGAGGCTCGATGGAGGCGTGATCTCGCCCGGGGGAGTCGGGTACGACATCAACTGCGGCGTGCGCCTCGTTGCGACGGCCCTCGAGGGGAAGGATGTGGGCGGGCGGCGGATCCGTGAAATCGTGCAGGCCCTCTATCGGCGTGTTCCCTGTGGGGTGGGTTCCAGCGGGGGTATCGAAAAGCTCTCGGACAAGGCCCTGCGCAAGGTCCTCGTGCAGGGGAGCCGCTGGGCGGTGGGCAGGGGGTACGGGAACGAGGGAGACCTGGAGCGGACGGAGGACCGCGGGTGCATGGAGGGAGCCGATCCCGAGAAGGTGAGCGAACGGGCGGTCAAACGCGGATTGTCCCAACTCGGGACCCTCGGGTCCGGCAACCACTTTCTCGAGGTCGGGGTTGTGGATCGTGTTTACGATTCCCGGCTGGCCCGGGCCCTCGGGCTCTCGGAGGGGCAGCTAACGATATTGATCCACACCGGGTCCAGGGGGTTCGGCTACCAGGTCTGCGACGATTCCCTGAAGGTGATGATGCATGCGGTTCGGAAATACGGTATCGAGCTTCCCGACCGGCAGTTGGCGTGCGCCCCCCTCGATTCGAAGGAGGGGAAGAACTACCTGGCGGCCATGGCCTGCGCGGCGAATTACGCTTGGGCGAACCGGCAGATCATTATGACCCTGGCCGGAAGGGCCCTCGGGGAGGCCCTCCAGGCCTCTGCCTCCGATTTGAGGCTGCGTCTCGTTTACGATGTCAGCCATAATATGGCCAAGCTGGAAGAGCACGTCTGGAAAGGCGAGGCCCTGAAGGTGTGCGTCCACCGGAAAGGAGCGACCCGGGCCTTTCCGCGGGGACATGCGAAGGTCCCCCCCCTCTATCGGGAGACCGGGCAGCCGGTCCTGATCCCGGGGGACATGGGGCGGGCCTCCTTTGTGTGCGTGGCCATGCCCGGGGCCATGGAGGAGACCTTCGGATCCACGTGCCACGGGGCGGGCAGGGTGATGAGCCGCGCCCATGCCAAGAAGGCGGCCCGAGGGCGCAGCCTGGCGCGCGAGATGGAGAACAAAGGGATTGTCGTGATGGCGCAGGGGCGGACCACCCTGGCGGAGGAGATGCCCGAGGCCTACAAGGATGTGGAGCGGGTGGTGGAGGTGATGCATGCCGCAGGGATCAGCAGGAAGGCGGTTCGCCTGAGACCCCTGGGTGTAGTCAAAGGTTGACTGCGTCTATTCTCTGATCTGGCCCTGGCCGCGAACGATGAACTTCGTTGTGGTCAGCTCCTTGAGGCCCATGGGGCCGAAGGCGTGGAGCTTGCTTGTGCTGATGCCGATCTCGGCGCCGAGGCCGAATTCAAAGCCGTCGCTGAAACGGGTCGAGGCATTGACCATGACCGAAGAAGACTGCACCTCCCGCAGGAATCGCTCCGCCCTGCCGTAATCGCGTGTGATGATCGATTCGGTGTGCAGGGACCCGTATCGATGGATGTGATCCATCGCATCCTCTATGCCGCCCACCACCTTCACGGCGACGATCAGATCCAGGTACTCCGTCCCCCAGTCTTCTTCGGTTGCCGCCTTGGCGTCCGGGATGCGGGCGCACGTGGCCGGGCAGCCTCGAACCTCGACGCCCTCTCGCCGCAGAGCCGCGGCGATCTTGACGAGAAGGTCGTCCGCCTCCTTCTCGTGGATGAGGATGGTCTCCGTGGAGTTACAGACGCCGGGCCTCTGAGCCTTTGCGTTGACGCAGATCCTCACGGCCATGTCCGGATCGGCCCCCTCGTCCACGTAGACATGGCAGACTCCCTTGTAGTGTTTGAGCACCGGGATCCTGGAGTTTTTCACCACGAACCGGATGAGGCCTTCTCCGCCCCTGGGGATGATGAGGTCGATCGTCTCTTCCTGCTCGAGCATCGTGAGCACGGCGGCCCGGTCGGTTGTTCCGATCAGCTGCACGGAAGCCTCCGGGAGGCCTGCCTCTCCGCAGGCCCGGGCCAGCAGGGAAGCCAATGCAAGGTTGGAGTGAATCGCCTCGGACCCGCCGCGTAGAAGGACCGCGTTGCCCGACTTGAGGCAGAGTGCGGCGGCGTCTACGGTAACGTTGGGCCTGGCCTCGTAAATGATCCCGACGACGCCCAGGGGGATGCGCATCTTTCCGACCTCGAGTCCGTTCGGTCTCCTCCACATGTTTACGATCTCGCCCACGGGATCGGGCAGGGCCGTGACCTCTTCCAGGCTTTCGCAGATTTGCCGAAGAGCCGCGTCCGAGAGGGTGAGCCGGTCCAGCATGGCCGGGGAGAGCCCTTTTTCCCGGGCGGTCCTCAGATCCTGTTGGTTGGCCTCCCGCAGGGCATCGGCGTTCCCCCGGATTTCCTGTGCCGCCGTCAGGAGCGCCTGATTCTTGCGCGCGGTCGAGATGCCGGCAAGCCGGCGTGAGGCCTCGCGGGCCATCTTCGCCATGTCGATTACATCGATCATTCCGTCCTCCTTGCCTGGCAGGTCCCCTGCCTTGTCATCAGTACGAGTTCATCTCGATGGATGACTTCATCTTGAATCCGGTATCCGAGGATGGACTCGATCTCTCCGCTCTGCTTGCCCGCTATGCGCAGGATTTCCTGCGAAGAGTAGTGTGTGATGCCCCGCGCCCGTTCGATGCCGTCCCTGTCGAGGCATGCCACCATTTCTCCGCTGTCGAACCGGCCTCGCACCTCTACGACTCCGGATGAGAGGAGGCTCTTCCCCTTGTGTACAATGGCCCGGACGGCCCCGTCGTCCAGGACCAGCTCCCCCTTCTTGGGGAGGCTGTAAGCGATCCAGTGTTTCTTATGGCTGAGTCGATCCTCGAGGGGCGCAAAGAAGGTGCCGACCTGCCTTCCCTCCAGGATGTCGGTAATGACATTCGGCCTTTTCCCATCCGCGATCACGGCGGGATGGCCCGCCTCGGTCGCGATCCGTGCGGCCTCGATCTTCGTGGCCATGCCTCCGGTGCCCAAAAGGCCCGAAGGCCCTCTTGCCAGACGGCGGAGATCGGGGGTCACTTCCTGTACAAACGGAATCGGAGCTTCGTCCCGGACTCCTGTCCCGTGCCGGGCGCAAAGGCCTGGCGCATCCGTTAACAGGATCAGGATATCCGCATCCACCAGGATGGTCACGCGGGCGGAAAGGCTGTCGTTGTCCCCGAACTTGATTTCTTCTACCATGACCGTGTCATTTTCGTTGACGACCGGCACGACCGAGAACTGGAGAAGCTTGAAAAGCGTATTACGCGCGTTCAGATACCGTCGACGGTGGCCCAGATCGTCGCGTGTAAGCAATACCTGGGCAGCCCGTTTCCCGTAGCGGTCCAGGGCTTGTTGGTACATACCCATCAACTGTGTCTGGCCGATGGCCGCCAGGGCCTGTTTTTCGGGGATGCTGGCGGTCTGGTGTGCCGGAGCGAGAAGGGCGCGCCCCGCCGCGATGGCGCCGGAAGAGACGATAACGATTTCTTTTCCCGCTTCGGAGAGCCGTACGACCTCATCGATGACCGAATCGAAGATCTCCGTGGCGAGTCTACCTCGATCGTCTGTCAGCACGTGGGTTCCGATCTTGACGACGATGCGTCGTGCCGTTCTTATGTAAGCGGAGCGTTCCAAGAGTCCTCTGCTCAATCCAGGCGGTGAGAAACGGGGCCCTGCAAAGGGGGGCCTCAGTGCATAACGATATACGGTATAACAGGAAACACCCGAATTCAAGGCCGCCGCCGGTGTGCGGTCGTTGCCAGCCCGCCTCCCCGTGTGTTAAAGACCTGGGATGCGGAGAATCTCTGTCCGGGATGGCTGAGGGGAGAAGAAGATGAGCGAAGTCGGGCGTTCGGGGAACATACCGGTCCTGTTTGTTCGAGGCGCCACCTTGCCGGAGGCCTGGGAAAAGAGCGTCCTGGCCGTCTGGGAAAAGGGGGGACGGAACCCTACCGAGTACGATCACGCAGGGGACGAGCCGAGTCTGGATGCAACGATGACCCTCGTGGTCGAAAGGCCTTTTGAGGAACCCCGCCTTCACCGGGCCTTCCCCGGGGCGATCGAGGACCTGGAAAAGTACCGGCTCGAGGTGGTGGAAGGGGTTCACGATCACTGGATTCGGCCCGAGGAGGGCAAGTGGACCTACACCTACCACAAGAGGCTGTTTGACTACCGGGTCCAGGAAGAGCTGGTGAGCGGCGAGGAAGGCCCTTTTGCCGGGGTGGCGCAGATGGATTACGTGGTGGAGAAGCTCTCCCGTACACCCTACTCACGGCGGGCACAGGCGATCACCTGGATGCCGACCCTGGACCCGAAGACGGATGATCCTCCCTGCCTGCAAAGGATTTGGTGCCGACTTGCCGAGGGGGAGGGGGGCGTGTTCCTCCTGAACATGAATACCCACTGGAGGAGCCGGGATGCATACAAGGCCGCTTTCATGAACATCTATGCCCTGACCGATCTGCAGCGGATCCTCGCGGACCGGCTATCGGAACGCATGGGAAGACCTGTTCGAGTGGGCCGGTATGTGGACATCTCGGATTCCTACCACATCTACGGTTCTTACTTCGAAGAAATGGAGGAGCGATTCCTGCGGAGCCTTCGTGACCGATCGTTCGAGCAGAGGACGTGGCGGTCCGACAACGCCATCATCCAGAACGGAATCCGGCGAGGCAGGGATCAGATCGAACAGGAAAAGAAGGCGGAGAGGCCCTGAGGGAATGGGTGAGATTCCCCGGGCTGCATCCGAGGACAAGAGAGCCATGACCATTCGAGTCCTTCCACGCGAACTCACGGAAAAAATCGCAGCCGGCGAGGTGGTGGAACGACCGGCATCGGTGGTCAAGGAACTCATGGAGAATGCGCTGGACGCGCAGGCCGCCCATATCCGGATCGTTGTCGGGAAGGATGCGGTGGACCATCTCGAGGTGGTGGATGACGGGACGGGCATGCGGCCCGAGGAGATCCCTCTGGCCCTCCAACGCCATGCGACAAGCAAGATTGCATCCTACGAGGACTTGTCCAGGATTGCGTCCCTGGGCTTTCGCGGCGAAGCGTTGCCAAGCATCGCGGCGGTTGCGGACCTGGAAATAGAAACGAAGACGGAGGATGCGGACTTCGGGGTCCGGGTGCAGATCCGGGTCGGGAGGGAAGTGGTCCGCCAGGATATCGGCATGCCGAAGGGAACGCGCGTGATCGTCCGGAACCTGTTCCGCAAGACTCCGGCGAGACGGAAATTTCTTCGGTCCAGGCAGACCGAGGCCGGACAGATCCTGGATGCCTTTATCCGGCTTTCCTTGTCCAGGGTGGATGTGTCCTTCCAGCTGAAACGATCGGACAAGATCTGGATCAACGCCCCCCGCGCCGAGGATCTGAGACAGCGGGTCGCCCAGCTGTTCGGGTGGGAGCTCGGCGAGGGGCTCCGTCCCGTGTCCGGCAGCAGGGAAGGGTATTACGTGGAGGGCCTTGTGGGACCCTCTGAATTCCACAGGGTCACCTCGCGGGGCATGTTCTTGTTTGTGAACGGCAGGCCTGTTCGAGATTTGCAGATCCAACGGGCGGTGCGGGCCGCCTACCGCGGATTGCTGCCCAAGGATCGGTTTCCAATGGCCGTACTGTTTTTCAAGGTTCCTTACGAGGAGGTGGACGTCAACGTACATCCCGCCAAGATGGAAGTTCATTTTTCCCGGCCGGGGCATATCCGTGATTTACTCATGTCCACTCTTGCGGAGGTGGTCGGCAGGGGCCCGACCTGGCATGTTGAGCCGGCCGCGGTCCCGGGGGAAACGGTAGAGGCTGCATCGGGCCCGGTTCCGGGTCCTCTTCCTTTCCCGCCGACTCCCCCGGGGCCCTCGACAGCCAGACCTTACAGGGAGACGATGCGCGGACCTGCGCCTACGCCGCCCGGGGTCCGGGAGGGGATCGTTCCATTGTCCCACACAGGCGGTGCGGGCCGGGTCGAGGCAAAGACCGGGAGCGGGTCGGAACCGCAAGCCCTTTTCAGAAAATTCCGGGTCATCGGCCAGTACAGGGACGCGTACTTGATATGCGAATACAACGACCGCCTTGTTCTGATTGACCAGCATGCGGCCCATGAGAGAATCGCCTTTGAGAGGCTCGCCGAATCCTATGCGGCCGAGGGGGTGACCGGCCAGCCCCTGCTGGTCCCGCAAGTGGTGGAATTGCCTCCCCGGGAGGCGGAGTGCCTGAACAAACACCTCGCCGCCCTTCGGGACTTCGGGCTGGAAGCGGACTTTTACGGAGGCAGGAGCTTTGTGGTCAAGGCGGTACCCGCCATGCTGGGAAGGGCCGACCCGAGGGTCCTCCTGCAGGATGTGGCGGAAGAGTTGATCGAACTGGAACGGGTGAACCAGTTCGATCTGCTTCGTACCCGCGTGCTGGCCCGGATTGCATGCCATTCCGTTGTTCGTGCGGGCCGTACCTTGGAGCCGCAGGAAATGGAGGCCCTGCTGAAACAACTCGACGAAAAGCCGGGCCTCCTCAGTTGCCCCCATGGACGGCCTGTGATGATTTCCTGGTCTCTCCAGGAAATCGAAAAGAGGTTCCACAGGAGTTGAGAAGGCCCCCGCCATGGACCCGAAGAAGATCCTCGTGCTCGTGGGGCCCACGGCGGTCGGAAAATCTTCCCTCGCCATGCGCCTGGCCCCGGAGCTGAATGCGGAAATCGTGAGCGCCGATTCCATGCAGATCTATCGGGGCATGGACATCGGGACGGGCAAGCCGACGGCGGATGAACGGAGGCGGGTTGCCCACCACCTCGTAGACTGCGTGGAACCGGACGAGCCTTTTCACGCGGTTCGGTTTCAGAAGGAGGCCGACCGCGCCATCGAAGACATTCATGCCCGCGGAAAATTGCCAATGGTCGTTGGGGGAACGGGGCTGTACATCAAGGCGCTCCTGCACGGCCTGTTCGAAGATCCGGGTGCGGACACCTTCAAGAAGTGGGACGAGAAACTGCGTCATTATAGATCGTTAGGCGACAATGCGTATGAATCCCTTGCGGCCCTGGACCCCGAGGCCGCCGGACGCATCCACCCCAAGGACGAGGCGCGGGCCAGGAGGGCGTTGGAGGTATTCCTCCGAACCGGCCGGAGTATCACTGTCTTGCAGGAGCGGCACCGCTTTCAGGAGGAGCGGTACGAGGCCCTTACCCTCGGATTGACCATGGACCGGCAGCGGCTATTCGATCGTATCCATCGCCGGATCGACCGAATGGTCCGTGCCGGTCTGCTCGAGGAGGTGCGATCCCTGCTGGCCCGAGGCTGCTCGCCGGATCTGCCTGCCATGCGGAGTCTGGGTTACCGGCACATGGCGAAGGTTGTCTCCGGCGATTGGGAGATGTCGGACGCGATCCGGCTCCTCAAGAGGGATACCCGCAGATATGCAAAACGACAGTTTACCTGGTTTTACAACCAGGAAAAAGTAGAGTGGCTGACACCCCCATTTCGGGCCGAGAGAATCCTTGTGACAATTCGCGGCTTTCTGACAACGATGTAAAAGCAGTTTGTCGAGAATGGGGGATCTTGGAGAATTTACTTGAACCGTATCGGGGTTTGCTTGAGAAGTCGCTTGATTTTTGAAATCCTATCCATATAATTTCCCTAACGTTTCTCCCGTATGGGCCTTCCGATGAACTCTCATGTGCGTTCTCAGGTATCATGGCTAGGAAACTGAAAACGAAGGCGAAAAAGGGTCCGATAAGCCCCAAGAGGGATGAAAGGGCACGGAAGAGGGGGGCCTCAGACGACGAGATCGGGGTCTTCAGGGCGGAGATCGACCGCATCGATGACGTGATTCTCGGCCTGCTCAACAAGCGGGCGCGGCTTGCCATCGAGATCGGTAAGGCGAAGGCGAGCCGTAACCTTGCCTTCTATTCTTCACAGAGGGAGCGTGCGATCTTCGATCGGCTGTCCGCGAAAAACAAGGGCCCCTTTCCGAACGAAGCGCTTCGTGCCGTTTTTCGGGAGATCATGTCCGCGTCGCTGTCTCTTGAAAGACCGCTGCGGGTCTCGTTCCTCGGGCCTCGCGCCACCTTCACCCATCTGGCCTGCCTGCAGTACTTCGGCCGCTCGAGCCGGTTCATACCGGAAAAGAACATAAAAGGCGTGTTCGAAGGCGTGGAGCGGGAGAGGGTGGATTACGGCGTGATCCCGATCGAAAATTCCACAGAGGGGGTGATCGCTCACACCCTTGATCTTCTCATGGAGTGCGATGTCCGGATCTGCGAAGAGATCATGATCGAAATCAGCCTCGATCTGCTTTCCCGGTCGGAGAGCCTCGATGACATCCGTCGCGTGTATTCCCACTCCCATGCGATCGCACAGTGCAGGAACTGGCTGGAGGATCACCTCGAGGGCGTTGAAATAATCGAGGTGCCGAGCACGGCCAAGGCGGCCGAGATCGTCAGCGCTGAACCGGACAGCGGGGCGGTGGCAAGCAGCTACGCGGCGAAGCTGTATGATCTGAATGTTCTGGAAAAGCGGATCCAGGACATGCCGCACAATTACACCCGGTTCTTGGTGATCGGAAAAAGGGATGAAGCGCCTACCGGGCGGGACAAGACTTCTCTGATGTTTGCATTGAAGGACAGCGTGGGCGCTTTGTACCATGCCTTGAAGCCCTTTGCTGAACATGGCGTGAATCTCACGAAAATCGAATCCAGGCCGTGCAAGGGAAAGCCGTGGGAGTATATCTTCTTTGTCGATCTGGAAGGTCATCACACCGACGAGAAACTGGCCGCCGCCCTCGAGGCGTTCCGGGAGGGCTGCAGTGATCTGAAGCTCCTTGGGTCCTATCCGCAGGGCCTGCCGGTAGACGCGGGGGACAGGCCTCAAACCGGAAAGAGCGGTCGCTCATGAATCGATCGGGCGCGGATTGCGGACCTCCACGGAAACAGGTTGCCGAACCCCTGTTTGAGACCATGACCGTCGTGGGTGTCGGCCTGATCGGGGGGTCTCTCGCCCGTGCGGCCCGGGAGCGCGGGCTGGTGTCGAAGATTGTGGGATTGGGAAGGGGGGAGAAGAATCTCCGGAAAGCGCTCGACCTCGGTGTGATCGACTGTATGGAGACCGACTGGGCCAAGGGGGTTCGGGATGCGGAGCTGGTCGTGCTTGCCACCCCCGTTGAGAGCATCGTAGAGTTGTTTGCGAAGATCGGTCCGTTATGCGGGGAAGAAACGATTCTGACGGACGTGGGGAGCGTGAAAGGGCCGATCGTAGAGGCGGCGGAGAGGGCCCTGCCGTCGCCTGGGCGGTTCGTGGGCGGACACCCGGTTGCAGGAACGGAGCACTCCGGCGCGGAGGCGGGCTTCGCTTCCCTCTTCATGGAACGAACGACCATTCTCACCCCCACGGAGCGCACCGACCCGGAACCCCTGGAGCGGCTCCGCGCCCTGTGGGAGGCCGTCGGGTCCAGGGTGGTCGTGATGGGCGCGGAGCGGCATGACCGGATTATGGGGTTTGTCAGCCATTTGCCTCATATCGTTGCTTATACGTTGGTGCACACGATCTACACCGAGGACGAACGGGAGGGGGAGGTGGCAAAGTTCTCTGCGGGCGGCTTTCTCGACTTTACGCGCATCGCCTCCAGTCATCCGGAAATGTGGCGGGATATCTGCCTGATGAACCGGGGAGCATTGCTGGAGGCGGTCGAGGCATTTGCCCGCACGCTGGACGGATTCAAGGCGATGATCTCCGCCGGGGACGGAAAAGGGCTGGAAGAGCATTTCGACCGGTGCCGGCGTACCCGCGCGGCCTTGCTCGAGGGGAAAAAATGAAGGGGTCCCCGAAGAGGCAGGTGAGTTCGCGAGACCCTTCCCAGGATCTTCTCCCCGGCCCGGCGCCTTCAGCCGCGGAAGAAGGGCCGCCAGTCTGTCTGGAACCGGTGCGGCGTCTTTACGGACGGACTTCCGTACCCGGCGACAAGTCCATCTCCCACCGGGCCCTGATCCTCGGAGCCCTCTCTGCCGGTGTGATGAAGATCAGGAACCTGTCGCCGGGCGAGGATGTACGAAGCACATGGCAGTGCCTCGAGCATCTCGGGGTGGATATCGAAGGGTCCGTCGGGGAGGCGCGGTTGACAGGGCGGGCCCGATCGTCCATGAAAGAACCGGAAGACGTCCTGGATGTCGGCAACTCCGGTACGACGATCCGGCTCCTTTCCGGACTGCTGTCGGCGCAGCCTCTGTTCTCGACCTTGACCGGTGACGGCTCTCTCCGGCAGAGGCCGATGGACCGGGTCGTAAAGCCCCTTCGGCTGATGGGAGCGGAGATTTGGGGGAGAGACGGCGGACGATACGCCCCTCTGGCGATCAGGGGAGGGGGGCTGAGTCCTATCTGTTACGACTCGCCGGTGGCCAGTGCACAGGTAAAGACCGCTCTGCTCCTGGCCGGTCTTTTTCTGCAAGGCGAAACTTGTTTTTCGGAGCCGTACCTGTCCCGGGATCACACCGAGCGGATGCTTCGCTATATGGGGGCGGAGATCGGGCTGGAGCGGAACAGGGTGATCTTGCGGGGCGGACGCCGGATCGACGCCCGGGATATCGACGTTCCGGGGGATCCTTCGTCGGCCGCTTTCCTTGTTGTGGGCGCCCTGATTACCCCCGGTTCGGAGCTGGAAATCCGCCGGGTATGCGTAAATCCCACACGTATCGGGTACCTGAAGGTCCTGGACCGAATGGGCGCCTCCGTGGAGATGAACGATCTGCGCGAAGTCTGCGGCGAACCGGTTGCAGACCTGAGGGTCCGGTCGAGCCGGCTGAAGGGGACGACCCTCCTGCCCGAGGAGGTTCCGGGATGTATCGACGAGATCCCTGTGCTGTGCGTGGCGGCGGCGTTTGCGGAAGGGAGGACGAGGATTGCCGGGGCGGCAGAGCTTCGGGTGAAGGAGTCGGACCGAATCGCGGCGATGGCGTGGAACTTGAACGAAATGGGAATCGACGTTGTGGAGAGGCCTGACGGACTGGAGATCGAAGGAAGAGGGAAGATCAAGGCCTTTCGGGGGCGGAGCTGGCAGGACCACCGAATCGCCCTTTCCCTGATCGTAGCGGCGCTTGCCGCGGAGGGCCCGAGCCGGGTCTTCGGCGCCGAATGCATGAATATATCGTTCCCGGGATTCCTCGATCGGATGACTCCGCTCGTCGAGCGGTGAGAAGGAACAGGCGAAAGGGTGAAGGGCAAAGGCGGCTCCGAGATGAGCCAAGGCAGTGAAGGTTGTCGAAATTGAATCAACGCGCAAGGGAAAAGAGAAAAGGGCTCGTGATTGCGATCGACGGGCCTTCCGGTGTGGGAAAGAGTACAATCTCACAGGCCCTGGCCCAACGGACGGGATGCAGATACATCGATACAGGTGCCATGTACCGGGCACTGGCCCTTCTGGCCCGGAAGCGCGAGGTGAGCGTGGATGATGCCGCGGGGCTTGCCGGCCTCGCGCGGGAGATGCGGATCGGGTTCACCGTTACGGACGGCGCACCGACGGTGATGCTGAACGGTGAGGACGTGACCCCGGCGCTCCGGTTGCCGGGTGTGAGTGAAGAGGCCTCGCGCCTGTCACGGTTTCCCGAGGTTCGCCGGGTGCTCGTGGAAAAGCAGCGCGAGTTGGGCGGACGGGGCAACGTGGTCATGGAAGGCCGGGATATCGGTACGGTGGTTTTGCCGGAAGCGGATGTGAAGGTGTTCCTCGATGCAGAGCCGGAGGAACGGGCGAAAAGGCGTTACCTCCAGTGGAAGGAGAAGGGGATCGAGGTAGCCCAGGAGCAACTGGCCCGCGAGATCCTTACGCGGGACCGGAGGGACAGGACCCGCAAGGTGGCCCCCCTGGCGCCCGCTCCTGATGCGGTGCTGATCGATACTACAAATCTCGACCCGGGGCAGGTTCTGGATCGCATTGTCGCCCTTCTCCCCGGGAAGGGGAGGGGGAAAGCCCCAAAGGCATGAGGTGGGGCGGGATGCCGAGCTGAAATGCCGTGGAGAGCCTGCCTTGCTCTTTTAGTAAGGTACCGGTATAATTAAAAAATTCTTTGCCGTTTGAGCAATTGGCTGAAGCCGGGGATTCCCCGAACCCGAGTTGGGCTGGGGAGTCCTCCATGCGTCCCGCAAACCAAGGCGTTGGGTCCCTTTGGACCGGCGCCGGCAAGCAGCAGCAGCAGGAGAAGGAACCAGGAATGAATTCAACAACTACGCCCGAGGACAAGACCGGCGCCGAAGACCCCACAACCGAGATGACGGCGCAAGAGAACCCGCCAGAACGGAACGATGAAGAGGAGGATTTCGCCACCCTGCTCGACCAGTCCATGGAGAAACAGAAGGTTGAGGTCGGTGAGGTGGTGGTCGGCGAAGTGATCCGAATCGGGCCGGAGACCGTGACGGTGGATATCGGATATAAGTCAGAGGGGGAGGTGCCGCTGGCCGAATTCCGGCAACCGGATGGGTCCCATTCCGTGAAGGTGGGAGACACGATCAAGGTTTTCCTTGAGGCCGTGGAAGATGAAGAAGGCATCGTGTGGCTCTCCAAGGAAAAGGCCGATCAACTGAAGATATGGGACGACCTTCAGGAGGCGTACAATGAGGAGAAGGTCGTGGAAGGCAGGATCGTGCAGCGGGTGAAGGGAGGCCTGTCCGTGGACATCGGCGTACCCGCGTTTCTGCCGGGAAGCCAGGTGGATTTGCGTCCCGTCAAGAATCTCGACGACCTGATTGGAAAGACCTTTCAGTTCAAGATTCTCAAGTTCAACAAAAAGCGGGGCAACATCGTCCTTTCACGCAGGGTATTGCTGGAGAAGGAGCGAGACGCTCTCCGAAAGGAGACGCTCAAGCGGATGGAAGAGGGTGTTGTTCTCGAGGGCATCGTGAAAAACATCACCGACTACGGTGCCTTCATCGACCTGGGGGGCGTGGACGGTCTGCTGCACATCACGGACATGTCCTGGGGCAGGGTGGGACACCCGTCCGAACTCCTGTCCATTGGAGACGAAGTCAACGTCAAAGTGCTCCGGTATGATCGGGAACGGGAAAGGGTGTCGCTGGGCCTGAAGCAGACGATGCCGGACCCATGGACTTCCGCGGCCGAGAAGTATCCCGTGGGAACGAGGCTGGAAGGGCGGGTGGTCAGCCTGACCGATTACGGGGCCTTTGTGGAACTCGAGCAGGGCATAGAAGGATTGATTCACATTTCCGAGATGTCGTGGGTCAAGAAAATTCGACATCCCTCGCAAATCCTTTCGGTCCAGGATGTGGTCGAGGCCGTGGTATTGAACCTCGACGTGGAGAACCAGCGAATCTCTCTCGGCTTGAAGCAGACGGAACCGAACCCGTGGTCGGTCCTCAAGGATAAGTACCCGAAAGGCTCCCGCATCAAGGGGACGATTCGGAATATTACGGATTTCGGGATTTTCGTGGGCATCGAAGACGGCATCGACGGTCTCGTGCACATCTCGGACCTGTCCTGGACCCACAAGGTGAAGCACCCGGGCGAGATTTACAAGAAGGGAGATGAGATCGAGGCGGTGGTGCTGAACATTGACGAGGAGAACAACAAGTTTTCCCTTGGAATCAAACAGCTGGAGAAGGACCCGTGGGACGAGATTCCGGATCGTTACCGCCTTGGGGACCTGGTGAAGGGCAAAGTGACGAACGTGACGGATTTCGGGGTCTTTCTCGAGATCGAGAGGGGCATTGAGGGATTGATTCACATTTCCGAACTCAGCGATGAGAGAGTGGAAGATATTCGCAACTTTTCCGTTGTCGGGGATGAACTCGAGGCGAAAATCATCCATCTGGATCCCAGGGAACGAAAGATCGGATTGAGTATCAAGGCCTTGAAGAAGGATATGGAAAAAGCGGATATGGACGCCTTCCTGGCTCAGAAAGAGGAGCCTTATCGCGTAGAGGAAGATTGGAAACAAGAACTCAGAGACCTGTCCAAGACCCTCGATCTGCCGGATGCGGACCGGGAGGCTTCCGAACCATCCGGCGCCGCCAAGGGCGCCCCTTCCGAGCCGACAGAGGCCACGACGCCGGAATCGGCGGAGACCCCGACGGAAGAAGAGACTCTCACGGCAGACGAGGGGGAAGAAGCGGGCAAGCCCGAGGGCTGAGGCCCCGGGGCGCTCCCATTCCTCGGATTTTCCTTGAAGAAACCCCAAGATGCGGGGCTTGAATAGAACGATGCCGGGCCGGAGCAGGGGGAAGGGTCTACTCTTCATCGTCCTGATACTTGGACTGATCTTCGGGGCAAGTTATTTGGCGGGGCGGTGGGGTGTGTTCGGGGGAGAGGGGACCATCCTTTCCAGGGACAAGGTCGCAGTCGTTTCCATTCAGGGCGTGCTTGCCAGCTCGAGGGAAACGATTCGCCAAATCAAAGAGGTTCGAGACAAGAAAGACGTCAAGGCGCTGGTTCTCCGGATCGATTCCCCGGGTGGAACGGTGGTTGCCGCACAGGAAATCTATGCGGAAATCAGGAAGCTCAGGAAAAACAAGGTCGTTCTTGCCTCGATGGGGAATGTGGCGGCGTCCGGGGGGTACTATGTTGCCTGTGCGGCGTCGGAGATCGTCGCCAATCCGGGAACCATTACAGGCAGCATCGGCGTCATCTCAGAGTACCCGAATGTCGAACAGCTGATGAAGAAAGTCGGGCTCAGGGCTGAGGTATTGAAGAGCGGTCGCTTCAAGGATATGGGCAATCCGACCCGGCAGATGACGGAAGAGGAACGACGGCTTCTGCAAAACCTGATCGACAACATTCACAAGCAGTTTATTCGAGATGTAGCGCGCGGCAGAGGAAAGACCGTCGAGGAAATCGAGCCGCTGGCGGATGGCAGGGTTTTTACGGGGGAGCAGGCCAAGGAGAACGGGTTGGTGGATCGTCTGGGGGATTTCGAGGATGCGATCGACAGGGCGGCGGAACTGGCGGGCATCGAGGGAAAACCCGAGATCCTTTATCCGGAAGAGAAAAGAAAGAAGATATGGGAGTACCTTGTTCAAACCCTTGCGGAAACCGTGGGAAGCGCGTTCCGTTCCGGTCTTGAGCTGGCGGATCCCATACATTTTCATCCCGAGGGACTCTCAGTTTTAGGGAGGAGATGAGATGACGAAGTCGGAACTGATCAACCGTGTGGCCGAGCGGCTCCCCTACCTGACCCGAAAGGACGCGGAGATTATTGTGAACACGATCTTCGACAGCATGGTCGATGCGCTGGTCGACGGGGACCGCATCGAGATCCGTGGATTCGGGAGTTTCAAAGTGAAGAACCGGGGAGATCGTGAGGGTCGGAACCCGAAGACGGGGGAGACGGTCAGGATTCCGGCCAAGAGGATGCCTTTTTTCAAGATCGGCAAGGAACTTTACGAGCGCATCAACCAGGGCACCCCTTCGGCCGCTGCGTTGCAAGAAGGTGGAGAGGGCCTCTGAGGGGGAAGGGCGCGTGAGGCATCTCTGGGCACCCTGGAGGAGGGAGTACATTTTGGGACCCAAGCCCGCGAAATGCGTCTTCTGTGCCGCGCTGGAAATGAACCCGCGGGAGGCGGGGGTCCTCGCGCGAGGCGAGAGATGCTTCGTTATGCTCAACAGGTACCCTTACATCAACGGGCACCTGCTGATCTCTCCCTGCCGCCACGTATCTCTTTTGGAAGAACTGGAGCAGGATGAGGCGATTGAACTGATGGAAACGGTGCGGACCTCGGTGCGTCGCCTGAAGCAGGCCTATGGGCCGGACGGACTCAACCTCGGGATGAACCTCGGGAAGGTGGCGGGTGCCGGGGTCGAGGAGCACCTGCACTTTCATCTTTTGCCACGCTGGAACGGGGACAACAACTTCATGGCGGTTTTTACGGAAACGCGGGTCATATCCGAGTCGCTCGCCGATACATGGAGCACGCTGTCGCCGGTGTTTGCGGGGAAAGAAGATTTCTGAAAGGGGCGGCGGTTCACAAGGGATTCTTAATGCATTGAAAGCGTTTTCGAGAAAGGGGGGTTTTCAATGAAAGGTTTGAAGTTCACATTCTGGATCATCGTCCTGCTCATTCTCCTGTCCATGGCTTGGCAGAACATCCCCCCGCTGCTTGATACGGATATTACCCTGGGGTACGAGATCTGGAAGGTGGGCGCATGGAGATCCGAGCCCATTCCGCTCTACGCCGTGATCATTATCTGTTTCCTCGCCGGCCTGTGCCTGATGTGGGTCATCGACCTTTCTACCAGGATGCGCCTTCGAAGGCAGGTGCGGGCCCTGGAAAAGGAGCTGGCGGGCCTGCGCGCCCAGGGCGGATACGACGATTCCACTTCCCTGGACTCGTATGCGGATGAGCCCTTCGACGAAGGGAACGGGCCTGCGGAACAGGACGCAACACCCCCCAAGCAATGAAATCGGAATCGATTTTCTCTCCTATGGACCGGATCTATATCAGGGATCTCCGTCTTGCCTGCACCATCGGGGTGAACGACTGGGAACGAGAGATCCTCCAGACGGTGCAGATCGACCTGGACCTGGAGATGGACCTCGCGGCGGCGGGGAAGCGGGATGACCTGAACCTCACTGCAGATTACAAGGCCCTACGAGACCGGATCGAGACCATCGTGGCCGGATCCCGTTTTTTTCTCATCGAGGCCCTCGCCGCGCGGATTGCTGACGCGTGTTTGGGGGAGCCTGTGGTACATCGGGTCCGGGTTCGCGTCGAGAAGCCGGGTGCATTGCGGGCTGCGCGCACGGTGGGTGTGGAGATTGTCAGGGAGCGGGAATCCGGGACCGGGGATCAGGACTCCCCTCCGGGGCCTCCGGTAAGCGGCCCCGGTGGCGCACCATGAATGGATCCCGGTGAATGGGCGAATTTCCTTTCGGTTCCGTCGAGGTGTTTGTGGGCGTCGGGTCCAATGTGGATCCGGAGCGGAACATCCTCTCCGCCCTTCCCCGGATCACCGCCCGTGTGCAGGTGCTGGGCGCCTCTCGCTTCTACCGAAACCCGGCCATTGTGCCGGACGGGCGCGAGGCCCCTCCCTTTGTGAACGGCGTACTGAAAATTCGGACCGACCTGGACCCCTTTGCGCTCAAGTACGATGTCTTGCGTGACGTGGAGAGGTCCGTGCAGCGGAACAGGTCCGGGGACCGGTACGCGCCCCGGAGCCTCGACCTGGACCTGCTGGTTTACGGTGACCTGGAGGTGGAGCAGGCAGGCATGTCTCTGCCCGACCCCCGTATCCCGACACAAACTTTCTGGGTCCTTCCCCTTGCGGAACTGCTGCCCGACTTCCGCCCCCCGAACCGTTTCCAATCCATGAAGGAGATTGCCCGTACGCTGGACACTCGCTCTTTTCTGTTCCTGGAATCGTTTACCGCCGCGGTTCGCGAGGCCCTGGGGCTTCCGGGTCCCGAGGGCTGAGGCGACTTGCCGTGTCCCGGGGCATCAGCCGCGGCTGGTGGATCTCAGTCCTTCCCGCAGGCGAAATTTGCGGACCTTTCCCGTGACGGTTCGGGGCAGGGAATCCACCTGCACGAACCGTCGAGGCACCTTGTAGCGGGCGAGCCTGCCGCGCACATATGCCTTGAACGACTCCTGGTTCAGCCTCCTCCCCTTACGGAGGACGACAAAGGCGGTGCCTACCTCCCCGAGATCCTCGTCCGGGGTGCCGACCACGGAGATTTCCTCCACATCCGGGTGCGTCTGAAGGACCCGTTCGATCTCTTGCGGGTGAACATTCTCTCCTCCGCTGATGTACATGTCGCTCTTTCGTCCCACAAGTGTGATAAATCCCTCGGCATCCCGGACGGCGAGATCCTGGGTTCGCAGCCAGTCTTCTTGGAAGGCCTTCCGGGTCTCCTCGGGCCGTCGCCAGTAGCCCAACATGACGATCGGGCCCCGGGCGACGATTTCCCCCATACGGCCGGCCGGGACCTCCTCGAGGTGGTCGTCCGCGACCTTCACCTCGCCGTGGAGAACCGGTTTCCCCACCGAACCCGCCTTTCGAATCGCATCGCCGGCGTCCAGACAGCAGAGGATGGATGTCTCGGTTTGTCCGAATCCCTGCTTCAGCAGGATGCCTCGCCGGTGGTACGCTTCGATGAGAGAGACGGAAATCGGCGCGCCTGCCGTAAACGCGAAGCGCAGACTGGACAGATCCCACCCTGCGAGGCCGTGGTCGAGCAGGCGTCTATAAATCGTGGGAACAGCTCCGACGAAGGTGACCCGGTACTTCACGATAGCCTCCAGGGTCGAGGCAGGTTCGAATTTTTCGAGCAGGACAACCGTTCCCCCCATGGAAAGCACCGGAATGCTCAGGATGTTCAGGCCGAGCGAGTGGAAAAGAGGAACGGGAACCAGGACCCTGTCGTTCTCTCTCAGATCGAAGAAACATTGCGCGTTAAGGCTGTTGAACAGTGTCTTTCTGTAAGGGAGAAGCGCGCCCTTGGGGTTCCCCGTAGTCCCCGAGGTATACATGATCATCTGCGGATCCTCCAGGGAGAATGGGCGGTGGGGCCTTGCGTCTTTCCCGGCCGGGCCGTCCTGGAAGAGGGCCTCGTAAGGGAGGGCTTCCGTATCCCGGCCGGTTTCGATTGCGAAGGTCTTAACGTCCGTCGTCCGTAGATCCCGGATGAGTTGCTTGGAGGGGGGGGCGTCGCCGCCCAGGATCAGGATCGAAGGGTCCGCGTCCTTCAACTGGAAGAGAACCTCCGCCGCGGCGAGACGAAAATTCAAGGGGACGAAAATCGAGCCGATGAGGGAAGAAGCGAAATAGATTTCGAGAAAGGCGGGGTGGTTGGCGGTCACGCAGGCGATCCGGTCTCCAGGCCGCAAACCCGCGCGAATCAGGCCGCCAGCCAGTCTGGAGACCCTTTCCCAGAACTCGCGATACGTGACGGGCCGCTCCCGGAAAAGGAGGGCCGGTTTATCAGGCAGGTTTCGTGCGTTTTCCGCGAGCCGGAGATCAGGCCGCAGCCGGTCGGCGGGGAAAGCGTCGCCGGAGTTACGGTTTGCCGCTCGTTGCATGTGCCTGGAGATCCATGACCCCTCGATAGATCAACTCGAACAATTCTTCGACATTCTCTTCTTCGATACAGGAGAAGGCGATCCGTACGTCCCTGCCTCCGGCGGCGATGAGGCCCACTCCGTATGTCTCCAAGAGGTGTTTGCGCAGCGCCTCACCGTCCACCCCCTTGATCGCCAGGCACATGAAATAGCCTGCATTGAAGGGGTAGACCGTCCAGGCATCTGCGAATTTCGGATTTTCCAGGACCTTCGCCACCTGCCTGGCTCGCCCTTCGAGTATACGGAATTTTTCGGCTTGCTGATTCCGGAAATCCGGGGATTCGAGGGCCTTGAGGACCAGCGTCTGGGAAAGGTGCGGGCTGTTCGAGATAGAACCTCGAATGGCGCCCATCGTCTTTTTCTCCAACGCTTCATAGACGGCCTCGAGATCCCCGGCCGGCCCGAGTCCAAAGGTCAGGAATCCGACCCGAAAGCCCCAGACGAATTCTTCCTTGGTGGCTCCGTCGAGCTTGACGGTGAGGAGACGTTCGTGCTGGTTCACAAGCAGGCCGAAAAGGGACTCTCGAAACAGATCGTCGGCATAGAACAGTCCGAAATAGGCCTCGTCGAGGACCACAACGATGCGTGCGCCCTCTTGGGCCGCCTTGATGAGGATGCGGCAAATCCCCTCGGCCTCCGGGGGGGTAATGGAATAGCCGGTGGGGTTGTTCGGGAAATTGAGGAGCACAAGGAGCTTCTTTGCACCCGCTGCCTGCCTGTCGACCGTCTCTGAAAATCCTTGCAGATTGAACCCGCCCGCGCTGTTGTAAAAGGGATATGTGACGATTCGCGCCTTTTTGCGCACTTCATAGATCAGCCGGTAGTTCCCCCAGAATTTGTCCGGCAGGAGGATGGGATCGCCCTCTTCGACGAAAAGGTCCCCTACGAGGGTGAGGCCGTGGGTCAGTGCGTTCGTTGCGATCGGCCTTCCAATCTTTTTGTTCCGCAGGCGCGGGCTCTCGGCGAATTGCTTTTCTCTCCATTTGTTCCGCAGCGCCTGTTTCCCGGCCGCAGGCGCGTAAGGAAACAGGTCGTCCGGCCCGAGTGCATTGACCCATTCGTGAATGCATGCCAGGTGCATGGCTTCGCCCTTTTCCAGGGCGATGCCGATGGTAGCGTTGAATCGGAAGGCCTTTGCTTTCGCCTCCGCGCTCTGTGCAAGGATTCCCTTGGGAAAGAAGAGCCTTTTCCCCAGGGGAGAAAGCATTTCGAACACATGCGGGTTGTTTGCAAGGATTTGCTCGTTCAATTGTTGTGCCAGCGGGTTGATCATTCCTCTTCCTCTCTTGCTTTTTGCACGATCCGAGATTCGCATTGCGGTTGCGGTCTCATTGTAACCAATTGCCCGCAACCGGTCCACCTGCCCTCCGCCTCCCGTTTCAGCGAAATCCGTCGGATCAGGAAATCTTGACTTTCCCTCTTCTTCCCAGCATTCTATCTATAAGATCAAAGGAGGGCCCCAGGATGACGAAGGCGGGTTGCGAGAGGCGGCGGGCGCGCCGCGTTCCAGTTCAGATTCAGATACGTTACAAGACGGCCGACGGCTTTTTTCAAGACTACATCCGCAATCTTTCCCTGGGCGGCATCTTTATCGAGACGGAGAAGCCCCTTCCGATGAACACGAAGCTCAAAGTGGAATTCCGTCTGCCGGAGATGAGGGCTCCGATTACCGCTTCCGGCATGGTGGTTCATACCCTGCATGTCGGCCCGACAAAGAAGTCTTCGGTCGCCGGGATGGGTATCCGCTTCTCTGCCCTGGAGCCGTCGAGCCGGCAGATGCTCGAGTCCTATCTGCGGACCCGGGGCGATGCCGTCGCCACATGATCGATGCTCCCCCGCCCCTTGAATCCTCGGGCTGTTCCGTTGCGAAAATCCGCGTGCCGCCGGCCCCTCATGTGTTGTACCTGTTGGTGATGGGAAGGCGCCGGTCCCTCCCGAAGGCCTTGGACGTGATCTTCAGGCCGGGGGGGGCCTGGCGACGCTTGTACTCGTTTCTGTCGACCATGCGCAGGACTTCCCGGACTTGTTTTTTCCCATATCCGAGATGGACGATTTCTTCCAGGCTGAGGTCCTCTTCCACATAGGCGTGCAGAATCGGATCGAGTTGTTCGTAAGGGGGAAGGCTGTCGGAATCCAGCTGGTTGGGCCTCAGTTCCGCTGTCGGGGCCTTCTCCAGCACGGATTGAGGAATGATTGCACCGCCTTGTACCTTGTTCAGGTGATGGGAAAGGGCGTAAACCATGACCTTGGGGACGTCTTTCAGCACGGCCAGGCCACCGGCGGTATCCCCGTACAACGTGCAATATCCTACCGAAGTCTCGCTCTTGTTTCCCGTGGTGAGAACGAGCCAGCCGTATTTGTTCGACAGGGCCATCAACAGGTTGCCCCGGATGCGGGCCTGAAGATTCTCTTCCGTGACGTCGGGCGGTCGATCCTGGAAGGCAGGCCGCAACGTTTTCAGGTACGCCTCGTAGATCGCTTCGATCGGCAGGATCTGAAAACGGATCTCGAGGTTTCTTGCAAGGGCCTCTGCATCCTCCCGGCTCTGATTCGAGGAAAACCGACTGGGCATGAATATCCCGTGGACATTGCTGCTGCCGAGCGCTTCGGCAGCCAGCGCCGCGGTCAACGAAGAATCGATTCCCCCGCTGAGTCCGACGACGGCTTTCTGAAACCCGTTTTTCCGGAAGTAGTCTCGGATGCCCAGGACGAGGGCGTGAAAGACCTCCTCTATGTCCGTCATTTCCTCGAGATGCGGGGGGGATGCCGGGGCGTATTTCCCCGTTTCGCGCGGCATGGGAGAAAGCGTGATGGTGTCGATCCGATCGGACCCAGTCGAAGAACTCCTTTTATCGAGTCGTCTTCTTGTGTCGAGGAGACGGGAGCGGAAGATATTCCGCACGTTCAGGTCCGCTACGACCAGGTCTTCGACAAAGGGCCTGCCCCGCGCCAGGACGACGCCCTTTTCGTCCACCAGGAGGCTGTTCCCGTCGAAGATCAACTCGTCCTGGCCTCCGACCAGGTTCACATAGGCAATGGCCACCGTATGGTCCCTTGCCCGTGTGGAGAGCATTTGATCTCTTTCCGTGCGCTTGCCCAGGGAGTAGGGGGAGGCGGAAATGTTGATTGCCAGGTCTACGTCCCCGTGAACGGTCTGCAAGGCGAGAGGCCCCGTGGGCAGCCAGATGTCCTCGCAGACCGATACGCCGAGGCGCACACCGGAACGGGCGCAGACCAGGATGCGCTCTCCCTTCTGAAAGTACCGGTATTCGTCGAAGACCCCATAGTTCGGCAGGTAGTGCTTGTGGTAGGTTCCCACCCATTTTCCGTCGTGCAGCACAGCGACCGCATTGTACAGATCGTCCTGTCTGTCGACGAACCCGACGACTGCGGTGATGCCCTTTGTTTCCGGGACGATTTGCTTGAGAGCCCTCAGGTTTGCTTCCGTGAAAGCCGCCTTCAGAAGGAGGTCCTCGGGGGGGTAGCCGGTCAAGACGAGTTCAGGAAAGGCGACCAGATCCGCCTTTGCTCGCTTGGCCTTCCGGATGAATTTCCGCACCAGGCCGGCATTGCCCTTCAGGTCGCCGACGGTCGGGTTTACCTGGGCAAGGGCAACTCTAATGTTATTCATGAAGAGTTTCTCCTAACTAGCCGGAATTACAATAAAGATAAACCCGTCATGCATACACGATATTGGCCCCGATCCCGGGTCGATGGGTGGGGCGTAGGCCTTTGTGAAACAACAACACCTTAGCATACATCCCGGCACGGGTCATTACCCGGATGTGGCCCATGTCCATCCTGCCGGCGGATTGGCGGTTCCTCGGTGATTGCAAGGGAAAGGACTTTTTTTGACGGCTCGGACGTGGCAAACTTGCACGATCAGCGAGTGGGGCGCTCATCGCCGGGACGGAACGGGAAGGGACAGGGAGGAAGCATTGAAATGGACGAGATGGGCCTGAGAGGCCTGAGAGGATTTCTCGAGTACTTGATCGAAAGCGGCGTGCATGAGATAGACGTGCCGCGAAGTACAGAGGCAGGGCCGCGCTGGGAAGATGGTGCGGCCGCCCGGAGGGCTGTCGACCCGGAGGAGCGGTTGAAGTCGATTCGCGAGAAACTGGGTGAGTGTACGCGCTGTCCGCTCTCCAGGACACGGCGCACGATCGTTTTCGGGGAAGGCAGGCCCGATGCGGATGTGCTGTTTGTTGGGGAGGCCCCTGGAAGTGAGGAGGATCGCACAGGCCGGCCTTTTGTGGGAAAGGCGGGTTCACTCTTGACCCGGATCATCGAAAGGGGAATGAAGATTTCACGGACCGACGTTTACATCGGAAATATCCTCAAATGTCGCCCCCCTTTGAATCGGACCCCCCGGGAAGAAGAGGTGCAGGCGTGCCTGCCCTTTCTCAAGATGCAGATTGCGGCTATCCGGCCGAGAGCAATCGTTACCCTCGGGCTGCCCGCCGTCCGTGCGTTGGCGGAAGCGGAGGGAGCCATGCATCGGCTGCGGGGAAGGTGGCATGCCTTCGAAGGGATCCCCTTGATGCCGACCTATCATCCGGCCTACGTGCTTCGTAACTATACGCCGGAAATCCGGCGACAGGTTTGGGACGATGTCGTCGAGGTTATGCGCTTCCTGGGTGACGGCTGAAATCGCCCATCTGGAGTCCCCCGTTCGCTCATCTTCGCGCTGCTGCTACATACTAAGTCCCGGCCGTTGACTTTTTTTTCATTTTATAATATATTAGAAAATTCACATTTTTCTCGTGTTTGATTATCTGTTGGGAGCGTTTTATCGAATCCAACCCACCAACCATCCAGCAAGAGGAGGGACCTGACAATGAACACATGCAGCACGATCAAGCCTGGCAAGGCATGCGTCTTCATGAAGAAGAGCGGATGCGCTTACAACGGCGGCGGATGCCACCCTGTTGTGGAAGACTGTCAGGATTGCGGCAACATCGAGAGTTTCGAGAACGGCAAGTATTGCCGTATCTATGCCGAACCCGCCATGAAATGGAGCCCGGGGCCCTGTAACATGTCGACACATGGGAACGGCCGGGAAGAGAAGGCAGGCCCTGCGAAGAAGCTCAATCCCCTGAAGGCTTCGAAGCGCGCGCAGGGAAGGGCCTAAGCAGGTTCGGCTTAACCTTCCGGGATGATTTCGGCGACGCACTCGACGTGGTAGGTCTGTGGGAACATGTCAAGAAGCTGGACCCTGTTCAGTGTGTACCGCGAGTACGAGAGGAGCACAAGATCTCGTGCCAGGGTGGTCGGATCGCATGATACATAAAGAATCTTCGACGGGCGCAGGGCCACCATGTCGCCGATACACTCCTTTGCCCCTTTGCGGGGGGGGTCCACGATAAGCAGGTCCACCGGCCCTTCGTCCCTCAGTTGATTCATGCCCCCGTAGACGCTGGCAAGGCGGAAATCGCAGTTGTTGAATCCGTTGCGTTCCGCGTTGTAGCGGGCGTCTTCGATGGCAAAAGCGCTGTTTTCGATGCCGATGACCTTCTTGACATCACGGGCCATGGGAAGGCTCAAATTGCCCGTCCCGCAAAAGAGATCCAGGACGATCATATTTTCCGAGGGGGCGGCCCAGTCATAGACGGTTCTGAGCAGGTTCCGATTCTGCTCCGGGTTGACCTGGCTGAAAGAGTTGATCTGCGTTCGGAATCGCACAGAGACCGGCTCTTCTTTTCTCGGGGTGGAGAAGGAATACTCGAAATCCAGGGCGCACTTTCCGAAGCGCTCGATCCGGGCCTCGCCGTCGACCACCGTCTCGAACGCCACGCCGTACACCTTCGGAATGTAGGACTTCAAAGCCTTCAGAAAATCATTGATCAAGTCTTGATCCAGCCTCTGAGGGCACGAGAAGGAAAGGGCGGCCTCTTCCTGGCCGGGGCTGGCGAAAATCTGTACCTCGGTAAAGGGCAACACGTAGTCGTGGGCGTTCAGGAAGGTATGGAGGCGCTTGGCGGTTTCGTTAACGAATTCGCAGGCAAGTTCGCATCGGTCGATGGGGATGATGTCCTTGGAGTGTGCCTTGTAGAATCCGAGTTCGTTGGTACGTTGCATGAGCCCCTGGAGACGGAGCCGGCAGCGGTATCCATAGGGCTTGGGCGAGGGGATGGGAAGAGGGCATTCGTAAGCGTCCGGACCGATCTTCCCAATGCGGGCCAGGGTGTCCTGCAGGATTTTCTGCTTGGCCTCCAATTCGTACTCGTAGCTCAAATGTTGCCAGTGACAGCCTCCGCACTCCCCGAAGTAGTCGCAGAGGGGCACAACGCGGTGTTTGGACCTTTGTTTGAACTCGTGGACGCTTCCGCGAAGGTAGTTTTTCCTGCTCTCCGAGATGGTCAGATCCACTCTGTCGCCCGGAGCGGTAAGGGGCACGAAAACGACCTTGTTCTGGATATGGCCGATACCCTCTCCACGGTACGCCAGCGATTCGATTTCAACGGTTCCCGATGTCTCCGGTTTCACGGTTTCGATCCTCGTATGCCTGGATGCCTTGTTTTCGAAGGGCCTTCGTCTTCACTCTAGCATAGAATTTGATTTGCGTCATGTGGAAGGCGCAGCCGCTCGCCCCGCGCTGCCTCCGGAAACATCGCCAAGGAAGTCGAGGCGGGCGGGCTTCTTGACGTACCCGGGCCGTTTCTTTACTATTTTGTGTACACCTTTTCATAAGGAGATTTTCCATGCCGCTCGCTACGGTGAGGGAGGCGATCGAAGACATTCGCAAGGGAAGGATGTTGATTCTCGTGGACGATGAGGACCGCGAGAATGAAGGAGATTTGTGTTTTGCCGCCGAGCACGTAACCCCCGAGAAGATCAATTTCATGGCCAAGCACGGCAGAGGGCTGGTGTGTCTCAGTATGACGGACGAGAGACTCCAACGACTCGATTTTCCGATGATGGTCGAGAAGAATACATCCCGGTTCGAGACCGCCTTCACCGTTTCCATCGATGCGCGGCATGGGATCACAACGGGCATCTCCGCTTACGACCGTGCGCACACGATCCGGCTTGCCACGGACGACAACGCGAAGCCGGATGATTTCGTTCGGCCCGGACACATCTTCCCGCTCCGGGCGAAGCCGGGCGGCGTTCTCGTCCGGACCGGGCAGACGGAGGGCTCGGTGGATCTTGCGCGACTGGCGGGACTGAAGCCGGCGGCGGTGATCTGTGAGATCATGAAAGACGACGGAACCATGGCCCGGATGCCGGACCTGGAGGAGATCGCCGAGAAGCACAATATGAAGATTGTTGCCATCAAAGACCTGGTAGCCTACCGGCTCCAGAAGGAATCCCTTGTCGAAAAGGTGGCTGAGGCGGTGATTCCCTCACCCTTCGGCGGCGAATTTCGTGCCCTCGTGTACCGGAGCGTATTGGACAAGACCGAGCACCTGGCCATGGTGAAAGGCGAGATTGATCCTGAGGAAAGCGTTCTCGTGCGGGTGCATTCGGAATGCCTTACGGGCGATGTGTTTCATTCCCTCCGTTGCGACTGCGGGGCCCAGCTTATCCGGGCCATGGAGATGATCGGCGAGGAAGGGAAGGGGGCCCTGATCTATATGCACCAGGAAGGCCGGGGGATCGGCCTGGCGAACAAGATCAAGGCTTATGCACTGCAGGAGAAGGGCAAGGACACCGTGGAGGCGAACGAGGCCCTCGGCCTGTTGCCCGATCTTCGGGACTACGGTATCGGGGCTCAGATCCTGGCGCATCTCGGCATTCGGAAACTCAGGATGATGACCAACAACCCGAAGAAGATTATCGGGTTGCAGGGTTACGGTCTGGAGGTTGTCGAAAGGGTCCCCATTATCATCGAGGCCAACCGGAAGAATATCGACTACCTCAGGACAAAACAGGAAAAAATGGGTCATCTGCTCAATCTGGATTCCTGAGGGTGTTGGGGCCTGCTTTGTTTCCCCATGCGGACTCCACGGCCCTGTTGTCCCTGCATACCCATTACCCCTGGAAAGGATCCGGCCATGTCCATCAAGATTCAGGTGTTGAACAACATTCTCGAGATCAACGAATCCTATGCCGCCCAGAACAGGGAGACCTTCGAGGCCAATCACTGTTTTTCCGTGAACATGATGAGTTCACCCGGCTCGGGCAAGACCACTCTGCTGGAAAAAACGCTGGAACGGCTGGATCCCTCGGAGGTCGCGATCATCGAAGGCGACATGCAGACCACCAAGGACGCGGAGCGGCTCGAGCGTTTCGGCTGTCAGATTGTGCAGATCAGCACGGGAAATGCCTGCCACCTGGACGGGAAGATGATTCATGACGCTGTCGAGGATCTGGACCTGAGCGGTGTGCGGCTCCTGGTGATCGAAAATGTAGGCAATCTTGTATGTCCGGCGGAATTCCGCGTCGGAGAACACGCGAAGGTGGTGATTTTGAGTGTGACGGAAGGCGAGGACAAGCCCTTGAAGTACCCCTTGATGTTCCGCGAAGCCGCGGTTTGTATCCTCAGCAAGATCGACCTGTTGCCCCACCTGGACTTCTCTCTCGAAGAGGCACGGAGGAACGCCCTGCAGATCAATCCGCAGCTGGAGTTTTTCTCCATCTCCTGCAGGACCGGCGAGGGGCTGGATGAATGGACGGATTGGCTGCGGAAGAGGATGAAGGGATAGCGCAGAGGATCCGTTTGTCTCGAAACCACCCGGGAGAGTGTGTCCGGAGAAATTTATGCATGAAATGGGGCTGGCCCAGAACATCTTCGATATCGTCTTGAGAACGGCCGAGCGGAACAGCGTCGATAAAGTCCTCCGGATCCATATTCGGGCAGGCCAGCTCCGCGGCATCGTCCCGGAACAACTGCAATTTTGTTTCGGGTTTGTCGCCCGCGAGTCCCCCGTGATCGAGGGTGCTGAACTGGTGATCGAGACAGTGCCCATTCGCGGAAAATGCAAGGATTGCAACCACGAGTTTTTGGTTGAAGAGTATCGTTTCGTGTGTCCGGAGTGCGGCCACGAGGACATCGAGGTGCTTGAAGGGATGGAACTGCTCGTCTCGAACATCGAAGCCCTCTAGCCGGTCGTCCATAAACGTCGATCCGCGGTGTCGCCCGCAGCCTGCGTCACTGCGGCGTATGGTGTACGCCTTGCCATGGGATTTGTTCTTGCACGCCCTCCGCGCCTGACCCCTCGGGCGGGTCCCATTCATCGTCCGCCGCCTCTCCGGACGATTCTGAACGGCCCGCCCGGCAACAGAGAATAGAGCCTTCGAAGGGAAGTGTTTTCGGGATGGAAGGGTTGGCTTACTACATCGAGACCTTCGGATGTCAGATGAATGAGCAGGATTCCCTGCGGGCAGGGGAGCGGCTGAAAGGGGCCGGATGCCGAGAGGTCGTTTCCCCGGCGGAGGCGGACATTCTGATCGTCAATACCTGCAGCATACGACGGAAAGCGGAAGAGAAGGCCTACAGCCTCCTGGGCCGGTTCCGGGCCCTGAAGAGGCGCAGGCCGGAGCTTACCATCGTCGTGGCAGGATGCGTTGCCCAGCAGGAAGGCGAACGCCTTCTTGACAGGATACCCCATGTGGACGTGGTTTGCGGACCCCACCACGTTTCCGAGATCGGCCGGCTCGTGAAGCGGTCAAGAGAGAAAAGGCAGAGATTCGCCATGGTCTCCCAGATGACGAACTCTGTGGAAGACCTGGAGTGCCCGGGCATCCCGGCCCGCAACGGCCTGAAGGCCTATGTCACGATCATGGAGGGTTGCAACAATTTCTGCTCCTACTGCGTAGTCCCCTTTGTTCGCGGCAGAGAGAGGAGCCGGCCCTGCCGTTCGCTGCTTGAAGAGGCCCGGCATTTGTTGGAAAGGGGGGTCAAGGAAGTGACCCTGCTTGGCCAGAACGTCAATGCCTACCGCGCCCCGGATCGCATGGGATTCGGATTTCCGGATTTGCTGGCCGCGTTGAGCGGACTTGAGGGCCTCCGCCGGCTCCGATTCACCACCTCGCATCCGAAGGATCTCTCCGCCGAGTTGATCGAGTGTTTCGGAAGCCTGCCGCCGCTGTGCGAGCACATTCATCTTCCCTTGCAGTCGGGCAGCGACTCCGTTCTGGAGGCGATGAACAGGGGATACACCCGGTCGGTGTACCTTGAGAAGATTTCCGCCCTTCGAGACAGGGTGCCGAACGTGGCTGTCACCTCGGACATGATCGTGGGTTTTGCGGGTGAAGGGCTGGAAGATTTCGAGGATACCCTGGCGGCGATCCGGCATGTACGTTTCGACAGCATCTATTCCTTCGTGTTCTCCCGGAGGCCCGGTACCCGGGCCGCCCGGTTGGAAGAGACCGTTCCGGAGGGCGAGAAACTCCGGAGGCTCCACGTCCTCCAGGCTGTTCAGCGAGAGATCAGCCTGGAGAAGAACAAGGCCCTGGAAGGGGAGACCTTCGAGGTGCTCGTGGAAGGAAGCAGCCGAAACGGACGGCAGTGGATGGGAAGGACGAGGACCAACAAGATCGTGAATTTCAGCGGCCCTGAGGGCCTGACGGGCCGATTTCTCCCTGTAACGGTGCGGGAGGGTTGCCGAAATTCTCTCCGGGGCGACTTTGCCGCGGAGCATGCGAACCCCGAAGACCGCGGCCGATGCCTTTCTGCGTAAAAGCGCCAAGTTTCGCCCGAGGATGCCGCCGCGGCCGGCAGATGGTTCTTGACAAAGCATAACCGGGGCGGCGTATAATGAGGGCGAATCTGGATATCCTCGACGGTCTGGAGAAAGGTCATGTTCATTGAGATGCAAGTCGCCGGGATTACGCTGGACCCGATGACCAAGATGCCGATCGTCATTCTGAAGGACAGCGGCGGGGACAACGTGTTGCCCATCTGGATCGGCATTGCCGAGGCAAGCGCCATTGCGACGCGGCTTGAAAAGATCGATCTGGCAAGACCCATGACCCATGATTTGCTGCGAAACATCCTGCATGAGCTGGATGTGAATCTGGAAAGAATCGAGGTGACCGATCTCAAGGACAATACCTATTTTGCCATCCTGCACTTGAAGGTCGGCAACCGGAAGCTTGCCGTGGATTCGCGCCCGAGCGACGCCATTGCGCTTGCCCTGCGAACCGAATCCCCGATCTACGTCCATGAGGAAGTTCTCGATCGGTCCAGACAGGCGGATGCATCCAAGATGGAAGAACAGATGGCCACCCCGGAGGACCGGGACAAGTGGACGGAAGTCCTCGAGAACCTCTCGCCTGACGCCTTCGGCAAGTACAAGATGTAAGCAGCCCCCCCCCATCCGACTCCAACGATTTACTCCCCCACTGCGGCAGAGCCGCTCAAGAAGCGGTTTTTCATTCTCTTTCGGTCAAAAAAATGGTAAATTTTTTCCCATGTAGAGCCGATACATGTACCAGGCCAGTTTTTGGAATGGGTGAACGACGAAAAAAGGACGGCCTTTTTCAATGGACGACGGGTTGATTCAGAAAATCCTCGCCAAATCCTTGGGCGACCGGTGCAACGGCGTTGCCGCGGCGGAATCGCCGGATCCGACGGACTCGTTGGAAGGACTTGAAGGCATCCTTTACAGCCTGGAAAAGACGGACCTGATTCATATTCTCAAGGGGATTCACGCTCTTTCGAGCGTCCTGAGCCCCCGGATGGCCTTGCACCTCCTGGTGAAAAAGATTCCGGAGGTTCTGGAGGCGTCCCACTGTTCATTGATCCTGCTCGACCGCGATGCAGGGACGGGAACCGTGGCCGTATCCCACGAGGACCCCGATTTCGAAGGCGTGGAGATTGCTCTGGACGATTATCCGGAGATCCTGCGGTCCCTGCAGACAGGCCATATCACGGTCGTGGAAAATCCGTCGCTGGATCCTCTGATGCATACACTCGAGGAGAACCAGCTGAGCAGGATCAGGGATGTCTCGATCATGGTTCTTCCCCTGGTGTCGGGAGAGCGGGTTGTCGCCGTGCTGCTGGTCCGGAAGCAAAGGTCCGAGGAGGGTTTCACCATCCGGGAGGTCCGGATCTGCCAGTTGATGGTGAGGATGGTACTCAGCGTGCTGCAGAGGATGGTTCGTGCGGGCATTCCTGAGACCGCCCCTGCAGGCGGAACGTACGTGCCGCCATCCCCTTCGACGAGCGGCGGGCCAAAGACGGCGGTTGTGCATGCAGCGCTTTTTCAGGAAGGGCCTGTAGGGGTTCTGCTGCTGGACAGGGAGGACCGCATTCTGGAGGCAAATCCCAGGGCGGTCGAATTGCTGCAACTCGAAAGAGAAACGCTCCTGTCCCTGCAATTCAGCGACATCGTGCCGCGGCAGTGGACCGAACAGATTCGAAAAATGCGCAAGTTGAATTCGGGCGGCGAAAGGGACCTGACCCGATACCATTTTCCTTATCGGGCCCGGAACGGGCGGGAGAGCACCTTCTCCATCCAGCGCTATGCCATGCCTGGGGAGGGGGGGGGCACGCTGGTTTTTTTCCGGGACGCGACCAAAGAAAAACAGATGGAGGACCACCTCCAGAGGCAGGCCGTAGAACTGACGGCCGCCAACAGACGTCTTCGGGAAGCGCGCGCCGACCTTTTGAAAAGGAACGAGGAGTTGCTGGCGACCAACGAGCGACTGGATGAAATCAACAGGACGAAGACGCACTTCCTGGCCGTGGCGACCCATGAGATTCGCACGCCATTGAGCATCATCCGGGGCTACAACCGCTTCCTGCTCCAGGAGAGACCGGGCAGGCTGAATGCGGAGCAGAAGCGCATTCTCGAGGAGTCGATTCAGAGCTGTGAGAGGCTCCTCAATATCGTGAACGAAATGCTCGATTTCACCCAGGTCGATTCCGGAAAGCTTGAACTCCATAAGCAGGAGAGCGATGTGCTCGGCCTGCTCAAGCGCGTCTTCCGGCAGATGAAGCTGATCACGGATCGTGAGGCAATCGAGTTCGTCCTCGAATTGCCTCGCGATCCGGTTTTGCTCCTCCATGACCCCGATCGGATCGAACAGGTGCTCGTGAACCTGATCAGCAATGCCATCAAATTCACCCCCGCCGGCGGGATGATTACCCTGGCGGCGCACGAGAGCCTGGAGGGCCGGGACGGGGTTCTCGAGATTTCCATCTCCGATACGGGTATCGGCCTGTCGCGATCGATGCAGGAGAAGATCTTCAAGGGATACCATCCGGTTGTGTCCGGCGGAGCCGGTTCCGGTCACCCGAAGGGTGTGGGGCTCGGGCTCGCGATCTCCAAGAGGATCGTGGAGGCCCATGGCGGCCGCATCTGGGCGGAAGGAAATCAGGGGGAGGGCGCGATCTTCCGGTTTACGCTCCCCGCCAGGTTCCGAGTGGAAGAGAAGGGCGAGAGGAATCTTTCCATATGAGCCGCAATCACCTCGTGGTCATTGACGATGACAAGAGCTTTCGGAGCTACCTGACGACTTTGCTCGAAGCGATCGGCCACCGTGTAACCTCCTTTGCTTCCGGGGAGGAGGCGATCAAGGCCCTCGAAAGGGGCCTGGCCCCTTCGATGATTATTCTCGACATCATCATGGAGGGGTTGAGCGGCATCGAGGTGTTGAAGCGGGTGAGGGAGATACGGCCGGATCTGCCCGTCATCATGCTCACCGGGGTGGACCAGACACAGACCATCGTGGAGGCGATGCGGCTCGGGGCCAGCGATTATCTCGTGAAGCCATTTGAGACGGAAGAGCTTGAATTTGCCTTGAAAAACGTTTTTGAAAAAGCGGATCTTGTGGAGGAGATCAAGCACCTGCGCGCCCTTCTGCATCGGGAGGAACAGGAGACGGCGGTTTTTCACAGTCCGAAGATGCTGGAAATCGATGAGATTATCGGTCAGGTTGCCGCGACGGATGTGACGGTACTCATTCACGGGGAGAGCGGGGTGGGAAAAGAGGTGGTGGCGAAGAGGATCCACCGATCGTCCCCGCGGGCGGAGCGCCCCTTCGTGAAGGTGAATTGTGCCGCCCTTCCCCACGCCCTGCTCGAAAGCGAACTCTTCGGTTACGAGAAAGGGGCGTTTACGGGAGCGACGAAATCGAAGCCCGGCAAATTCGAGCTCGCGGAGGAGGGAACGATTTTCCTCGACGAAATCGGCGAGATGAGTATGGCCACGCAGGCGAAGCTTCTCCAGGTGCTTCAGGATGGCGAGTTCGCCCGGTTGGGCGGACAAAAGAATTTTCGGGTCAACGTCCGGGTGCTGGTCGCCACGAACAAAGACCTCGAAGCCATGGTGGAAAAGCAGGCTTTCCGGGAGGATCTATATTACCGGCTCAACGTGATCAGCCTCCATGTACCTCCCCTGAAGGAACGGAAAGAAGAAATCCCGATTTTTTGTGATCTTTTCACGAAGAAGTTCAGTCGCCAGTTCAACAAAAAGGTCGTTGGTCCATCCAAAGCGCTCATGGACGCCTTCATGCGTCACGATTGGCCGGGAAATGTCCGCGAGCTGGAAAACATGATCAAGAGATATGTGGTCCTTGGGGACGAAAAGATCATCATGAAGGAACTGGCCGATGGGGCCAGTCTTCCGCTTGAACAGGAACTCGATCTGAACCTTTCCGATCTGGTGGAGGAGGGAAAGCCGATTTCCCTGAAGGCGATCGATAAGAAGGTCGCCCGGCTGGCCGAAGGCGTCTTGATATCCAGGGTGCTTCAACACACAAGGGGCAACAAGAGAAAGGCGGCGGAGATTCTTCAGATCAGTTATAAGGCGCTATTGTATAAGATCAAGGAATGCGAATGGTGAAAGCGAGTCGGGGCCTGCAGACGGAGTTTTCCGGAATCCCGGGGGAGAAAAACAACCGGATTCTGATCGCCGATGGAGACGGCAGTCTGCTTGTCTACATGCGTGAACTCATGACCCGCTTCGGCTATGAGGTCTTTTGTTCGGATAGCGGCGAGAAGGCCGTTTGCATGCTTCGAACGGTCCGGCCCGCAATCGTTTTCCTGGATCTGCACCTTCCGGGCAAGGACGGCCTCGAAACGCTGGAGGAGATGAGGCAGATCGATGAAGACGCCTACATCGTCATGATGAGCGGCGACGGACCTGCGAAGGCTGTCGTCACCACGATGAAGATGGGCGCCATGGGTTTCCTGCACAAGCCCTTTGATCAGGAGGAACTGCTCGCCACCATTGGAAAGCAGATGGATCGGCGGGATCTGATCGATCAAGCGAAGTCTCTCAGGGAAGAAATCAAGCGCAAAGCGGAATGCAACAGGCTTTTCCAGAACAGCGGGAAAATGCGGGAAATCCAGGCCGTCGTAGAGCAGGTGGCCGATACGGACATTACGGTCTTGCTGGAGGGAGAAAGCGGTACGGGCAAAGAACTGGTTGCCCGGGCCATTTATACGCTCTCCGCCCGGCGCGACAAGCCGTTTCTGAAGGTGAACTGCGCCGCGCTGCCCGAGCCGTTGCTTGAGAGCGAGATGTTCGGTTATGAGAAAGGGGCCTTCACCGACGCGTCAAGCCGCAAGCCGGGAAAATTCGAACTCGCCGATGGGGGTACAATCTTTCTTGACGAAATCAGCGAGATGATGCCCCCCCTTCAGGCGAAACTCCTTCAAGTGTTGCAGGACAAGGAATTCACCCACCTCGGCGGAAAACAGGACATTCGGGTGGATGTGCGAATCCTTGCCGCCACCAACCGGAACCTTGCAGAGAGCGTTGCTCAGGGGCAGTTTCGCGAAGACCTGTATTACCGCCTCAATGTGGTGAACATTCGTGTCCCGCCCTTGCGTGGAAGAAAGGAGGAGATACCGGTTCTGGTCGAATATTTCTTAAAAAAATACTCCCGTGAGTTCAAGCGGAAAGCGCCTCCCCTCTCGAACGAGCTCCTGGATGTCTTTCAGCGATATCACTGGCCCGGCAACGTCCGGGAACTTGAAAACTGTATGAAAAAGATCGTCATTCTCGACAGCGACAAGGCTGTTTGCCAGGAACTGCTGAAAAAGTGCAGTGCAGCAGAGGCGGAGTTGAATGGGGAGAAGCCCGGTCTCGACGAACTCATCCGGCAGAACCTGCACCGCTATTCCCTGAAGGCCTTCAGCAAAGAGGCGATCCGGCGCGCCGAACGCGAGGTGATCGGAAAGGTTCTGCAGCAGACGTGCTGGAATCGTAAAGAGGCTGCTGAACGGCTGCAGATCAGTTACAAGGCGCTGCTGTACAAGATCAAGGAGACGGGCCTGGAACGATAGACTCCCTCCCGACTTTCTCCCCCCTCTACTCAAGTAATCTCCGATTCGATCCGAAAAAGAACATGAAAAGGGCGCGGCGTGTCTGCGCTCAACCATACTTCCGTATTCTTCCAGGACCCACAGCGAACAGCATCGAGGAATCGAATCGGAATGGCTAACCTGAAGATTTTACTCATGCACCCGGAGGGCCTCCTCGGCAAGCGGATTCAGAAGTTCCTCGAGGAGGAAGGGCATACCGTGAAGTGGGTAGGCGACGAGACGGGATGCCGACAATGCCTGGATCAGGAAATCTTCGACGGCCTGATCCTGGAGGTGAAGCCTGAGGGATGCCGGACGACGGATCTGGTCCGACACGCGAAGAAGGTCCACTCCTTTGGGATTGTGATCTGTCTGGTTCACCCGGAACAGGTTTCCCTGGCGCTGGAAGCCATGGAGCAAGGGGCGGACGGGTATATCAAGACGCCCTTCGAGGACAAGGAGCTGCAGATCGCTCTCGATCGCCTGCAGGAGTACAGGAGTCTGGTGGGGGCGAATTTCTATCTTCGAAGAACGCAGGATCTCATCTATCGATTCGACGATATCATCGGAGACAGCCAGGCATTGAAGAAGGTCCTCTCGGTCGTCAAAAAGGTGGCGTACAGCAACGCCTCGATCCTGATCGCCGGGGAAACGGGAACAGGAAAAGAATTGATTGCCGGGGCTGTTCACTACAACAGCGCACGCAGGGAGAAGCCCTTCATCAAGGTGAATTGTGCGGCCCTGCAGGACACCCTCCTGGAGAGCGAATTGTTCGGCCACGAGAAAGGGGCGTTTACCGGAGCGGACAAACAGCGAATCGGAAGATTCGAACAGGCCAACTTTGGGACGATTTTCCTCGACGAAATCGCGGATATGAGTCCGAGCACGCAGGCCAAGGTTCTTCGGGTGCTGCAGGAGCAGGAATTCGAGAGGGTGGGGGGGACCAAAACGATCAAGGTGGACGTTCGTGTCATCAGCGCCTCCAACAAGGACCTCAAGGAGGAAATTGCGGCGAAGCGGTTTCGGGATGATCTCTATTATAGATTGAACGTAGTTAATTTGTGGATTCCTCCCTTGCGGGAGCGCCGGGAGGATATCCTGCCGCTGGCAGAATACTTCCTCCACCGCTTTTCGGGTGAAATGAGCAAGAAGATCGTCGGTTTCACGCCGGAGGCGGAGGCGGTCCTGAGAGATTACGAGTGGCCCGGGAACATCCGTGAACTTCGTAACAGCCTGGAAAGGTCCGTTCTGCTCAGCGAGAAGGAGTGGATCCGTCCGGAGGACCTCTCCCTGCACGGATTGGACGAAGCCGGGGACTCGAACGATGCCAAGGCGATCCGTATGCCGGAAGGGGGCATCCCCTTGGTCGAGATGGAGAAGAGGCTCATCCTCGAAGCCCTCGAAAGGGCCAACTGGGTGCAGAAGGAGGCGGCCGAGTTCTTGGGGGTTTCCCGAAGAGTAATGCATTACAAGATACAAAAATTCGGGATTCGAAACCCGAACTGGGTGAAAAACAAATAGGCCCGGGGGTGCGACAGGATTGAACATGCGTGTACGGTTCGGATTCACATCGTGTCGGCCCAAAGTGAATGTAATAGATCATAAATGTATCATAACCAGTGAAAATTACAGATGAATATGATTTCTGGAAATAGTGCTCTTGTCTTTCCGATTTGGCAGAATATTTGCTTGTTCCAGGGATGCACGAGACACACGTGTGCATTCTTTATTGGCCGGAGCGACACGCCGGGAAAGGATCTGCGGGAGGAACTGAAGGGATGAATCTCGAATCGCTGCGTCTCTGGAGTCTGTTGAAGAAGGCCTCTGTGTTTATTTTTGCCTTTCTCCTGGTAAGCCTGGCGCTGGAAGTCCAGAGCTACCTTGCCGCTTCCGGAACACGGGACGTGGCGCTGGTCTGGTCGCGGCCCCCGGAACAGGACGTTGCGGGGTACAGGGTGTATTACGGACCGGTCTCACGCTACGACGAGGGGTATGACGGATACATGTATGTCGAGGATCTACGGCCCGGCGACTACGAAGAGCGGGACGCCAAGCTTCATTATGTCCTGAACAGCCTTGACGAAAACCTTGCGTACTGGGTCGCTGTCACCGCTTATGATTATGATGAAAACGAAAGCGCCTACTCGAACGAGAAGAAGATCGCGGAAGTGTCTCGGGCGCCAACGGTTGAATCCAGTTCCGGCGGATGTCAGACGGCCCCCGGTTCCGAAGGTGGCCGGGCCGACGCCCGTGCGTCGCTGACCGGGTGGATCTTCTTCTGCCTTTTTGTGCCTGCATGGATTCTGCGGCTTCGCAAGAAGCTGCCCGAATCTTCCGGTATTTCCTGAGTGGGGATCCCTCTTTCTCTGCGTTCCGTCTCCAATTTTCTTGGGCCTCCGTCTCCGCCGCCCCCGTAGTCTCCCGGCGCAAACCCTCGCCGCACCCGGGTCTGCGCGGAACGCGCCCCTTTTTTTTCGCCGCAAGCCCGTTGGATTCGTGAGCCGGTTCGGGCGGCGCTGCGAAGCAAAGATGATTCTTTTCTCCGAAGCGGGCCCTTCCTGGAATTGACAATTGTTCGCGTCGTTTGTACCTTCTTCTCAGGAAATGAAATAGGCCGGGACGAATGGACTGCCAACGTGGAGATCGGTGATGGGCTACGAGACGCTGGAATTGACTCAGAAGGATGCGCTGTTTCGCATTTCGATCAACAGGCCGAAGGCGCTTAACGCACTGAACCGCCAGGTATTGGAAGACCTAGACGATGCCTTGGACCGTTTCGAGAAAGATGAGGCCGCCAGGGTGTGCGTGATTACGGGCGCCGGGGAGAAGGCCTTTGTGGCTGGAGCGGATATCGCGGAAATGGCCGATCTTACCCCCCTTGAAGCAGAGCGGTTCTGCCGTTTCGGGCAGGAGGTCTTCCTGAAAATCGAGGCCATCGAGAAGCCCGTGCTGGCCGCGGTGAACGGGTTCGCCCTCGGAGGGGGCACCGAACTGGTTCTCGCGTGCGATCTGGCATACGCTTCGGAAAAGGCACGATTCGGGCAGCCCGAGATCAACCTTGGGATCATCCCGGGCTTCGGGGGTACCCAGAGGCTTGCCAAGGTGATCGGGATGCGCCGGGCCAAAGAGTGGATCTACCTGGGCGATATGGTCGACGCAAGGACTGCAAAGACGCTGGGGCTGGTCAATGCGGTTTTTCCTCCGGAAAATCTGATGGAGGAGGTGGAAGCCGTAGCCCGGAAACTGGCATCCAAACCGCCTTTTGCACTGGGACAGGCCAAGAAAGCGATCGAAAAGGGCTACGTTCTCGATCCTCACACCGGTCTTGTGCTGGAGAGGGAGGCCTTCGCGATGACCTTTGCGTCCGAGGATCGAGGGGAGGGAATACAGGCCTTCCTGGAGAAGCGAAGCCCGGCCTTTACGGGGAAGTAGAACCTCCCACGCAATGAATGAGCATTAACAGATGCAGGAGAAAGGACGATGAGCGAGCGAAAGATACGGATTCTTGTCGCGAAACCGGGCCTGGACGGCCATGATCGGGGGGCCAAGGTCGTTGCAAGGGCCTTGCGGGATGCGGGGTATGAAGTGATCTATACGGGGCTGCACCAGACGCCCGAGATGATCGCGAACGCGGCAATCCAGGAAGATGTGGACTTTGTGGGCCTGAGCGTCCTTTCGGGCGCCCACAATCACTTGTTTCCCCGTGTGGTCGAACTGCTTCGTGAGAAGGGCGCGGGAGACAAGGTGGTATTCGGAGGAGGGATCATACCCCAGGAGGACGTGGCCGCGCTGAAAAAGGCCGGGATCCGGGAGATCTTCACCCCGGGAACCTCCATGCAGGGTATCGTGGACTTCGTCAGGGAAACGGCGGCCGCGAAAAGCGGTTGAGCCCCGTTTCCCGCCCATCTTTCCATCGGCGGCGTTGATCGCCCCTTGGATGTTCCATGCGACGGATGTCTTTGTTCGAGGGCAGGGAAGGGAGCAGGATCGCGCGGGAGCTCCTTATCCTCCTGTTTTTCTCTTCGCTCATGTCGTGCAGCGTGTGGTCCCCCATGGAGCGGCATCGGGAGGATCGTCTGCGCATGGATTTACGCTCTTTCCACTGGGCCCTGATCGGGCAGGACGTGCCTGTGGCCCTCCAGTATGTTCCCACCCACGCGAGGAACGCGTGGGACGACTCTTTTACGTGTCTTTTCGAGGGGTTCCGTTTTACGGATTACCGCGTGGAACTCGTCAAGTTGGGGTCGGAGTTGAGCGAGGCGACGGTGCGGGTAAGGTGCTCGCTTCACCCCAAGGATTCGCTCGTGGTGAAAGAATGGATGTGGACGGAGCTCTGGTCCTTCAACGCCACGAAACAACGTTGGTCTCTCTCGGATGTCCCCGACGCCCTCAAGGGGCTTCCCGCGGCCTGCATTCCGGATCTTCCCGAAAAAGAGAAGGCCCCCGCCGACTGACTGCCTCCCCAACAACCGGCGCCTTCCGGCGGGGCCGCTTCGCGGATCAATCCATCTTCTCCGACAGAACCTGCTCATGGACCCAGGGCGGCAGGCCGTTCTTTTTCAGGGAGTCCTTCAGGACCATGTCGGCAAGCGTGACCGATCGCAGAATGTCCGACGCCTCCACCGAGAGCCGCTTCCATAAGTCGTAAAAGGCGCAGGAATCGACACGGTCGCACGTGATGGATCCTTCACACAGTTCACGAAGCCGAGGGAACCCTCGAGGGTTTCGATGATCTCCAAGAGGTGAATCGTGTCGGGCGGGCGCCCCAGCGTGTACCCGCCCGAGGGGCCGCGTATACTCTTGATGAGCTTTGCGCTTTTCAGAACCATGGCGATCTGTTCCAGGTATTTCAGCGGGATGTGCTGGCACTGCGCGATTTGCTTCAAGGGCAGAGGCCCTTGCCCTTGGTGTTTCGCCAGTTCGATAAGAGCACGCGCCCCATACCGCGCCCTTGTGGAGAATTTCATCGTTGCTGCTCCTTCCTGGTTTGCTGTGATATCCAAAAGTTTACCAATAAGATAGAATAGAACAAGATTGGAATGTGCGTCAAGCGGGGAGCAGGAGGAAACGCTGCGTGAAATTTCGAGAGGGGCCTAAGGAGCCGGATATCCTTTCTCTCGTTTTTAAAACGATGGTTTGGTATGACATGGCGGCCCCCGGAGAAACCGTCGTGGTGGGGGTGAGCGGCGGTGTGGATTCGGTCAGTCTGCTCGACATCCTGGCCCGCCTGAAGCCGCGGTTCGCATTGCGTCTTGTGATTGCACACGTACATCACGGCCTCCGGAGAGAGGAGGGGGAGCGGGAATTTCGATTTGTGGAGGCGCTCGCATCCAGGTACAAACTGCCCTTCGAGGCGATGCGAGTGGATGCCTCAGGCTATGGGAAGGGCGGAAACGTGCAGGCCCGCGCCCGGAGATACAGGATCCGATTTTTCGAAGAGGTGGCGGCGCGATGGGGCGCCGCAAGGATTGCCACGGGACACCATCGAGACGACCACCTGGAAACGCTTCTCATGCAGCTGCTTCGCGGAACGGGAGGCCTGATTGGAATTCCGCCTGTTCGTGAAGGCCGGTTTATCCGCCCCTTGATCGAGATCCCTCGATCCGGAATCCGGGAGTATGCACGGGAGGCGGGCCTGGACTACTGTGAAGATTCCTCGAATCAGAAAAGAACCTATCTGCGGAATCGCATTCGGCAAGAACTCATTCCCTGGATCCGCAGGGAAGCAAACCCCGCGTTCGGTGATGCACTCCTTCGGTTCTCCGCCATCTCTCGGGAGGAGGGGCAGTGGCTGGATCGCCTCGCGGAAGAAGCCGTGGAGCGGGCGCTTTGCCGAACAGGGCCCCGAGGGGAGACGCATCTCCGTCGAGATCTTCTGGAGGGGTATCCCAGGGCGCTTCAAAGGCGTGTTCTCAGGGAGTCTTACAGGCGGCTTGCGGGCTCCACCCAGGGCCTTTCCCATGTACATCTGGAAGGAATCTGTGATGCCCTGCAGAGGCCGGGAGGACGTGTTCACAAGCAGTTTTCCCTGCCACGAGGCATCCGGGCCTTCCTGGAGTACGATGAGGTGTGCCTGTCCCGGCGAGACCTCTGGAAAGCGGCGCCTTACGAGGTCTCCCTCATCCCGGGTGAGAAAAGGCGGATACCTGAGGCCGGGATGGTGCTGCTTGCGGAGAGCGTCTCTTGCGGCGGCGTTCCCCCGAGAGGGGGTGAAGACCGGGAGTGTGTATTCCTGGACGTGGGGCCGACCCCGGGCAACCTGGTTGTCCGGAACGCCCGAGCGGGAGACCGATTCCGGCCGTACGGGCTGGGAGGCGAGAAAAAGATCAAGGATTTTTTCATCGATCGCAAGATTCCAAGAAGCATGAGGAATCGAATTGCCATCTTAGAAATAGGCGGGAAGATCGCGTGGGTGGTCGGCCAGGCGGTCGACGACCGCTTCAAGGTGACGGAAGAGACGCGGTCCATGCTCAGGGTTCAGGCGCTCCCATTCGGTCGGGAGGATGGAACCCCGGGGAGAAGAATCCGTCAAATCAAGAGATAAGGCAAGAGAATTCCTCAGGTTTTGTTGAATTATGCCGATCCCAGATGATATGATATAAAAAGAAGTCGACCTTGCGCCTTCCCTGACGCAGTGAAAAGGGGGCCCTCCTGGCGGGGAGGAAACCCGCAACCACGAAAGACCGGGACTGCATATTGTGAATCAGTTTTACAAGAGTCTTGCCCTCTGGCTCACCATTATTCTCCTCTTCATGCTTCTCTACAGCGCAGTGAGGAACCAGCGCGCCGACAAAGTAAGCCTTTCCTACAGCCAGTTTTTGGGTTACCTGAAAGAGGGGCGGGTCAGTGAGGTCACCCTGCAAGGGCGCCATCTCACCGGGCGGACGGCCGCGGGAAGCACCTTCGAGACTTACATGCCCGACGATCCGGACTTGATGAAAGACCTGCGGGACAATCGTGTCGAGATTGTTGTCAAGCCTGAGGAAGAATCAAAGTGGTACATGACCCTCCTTGTCTCCTGGTTCCCGATGATCCTGCTGATCGGCGTCTGGATTTTCTTTATGCGGCAGATGCAGGCGGGCGGCGGAAAGGCGATGAGCTTCGGAAAGAGCAGGGCCCGCTTGCTCACGGAAAACCAGCAGAAAGTAACCTTCGAGGATGTGGCGGGAATCGACGAGGCCAAGGAAGAACTCGAAGAGATCATCGAGTTTCTGAAAGATCCCAAGAAATTCACCCGCTTGGGAGGGAGAATCCCGAAGGGAGTGTTGCTGGTCGGCCTCCCGGGAACCGGCAAGACCTTGCTTGCCCGTGCCATTGCGGGCGAGGCGGGCGTCCCGTTTTTTACCATCAGCGGCTCGGATTTTGTCGAAATGTTCGTCGGGGTGGGGGCTTCGCGGGTCCGGGACCTTTTCATCCAGGGAAAAAAGCATGCGCCCTGCATCATCTTTATCGATGAAATCGATGCGGTCGGACGACACAGGGGCGCGGGCCTCGGCGGCGGGCATGACGAACGGGAACAGACCCTGAACCAGCTGCTGGTCGAGATGGACGGATTCGAGACGAACGAAGGGGTGATTCTCATTTCGGCCACGAATCGTCCGGACGTACTGGATCCCGCACTCCTTCGACCCGGCCGGTTTGATCGCCAGGTTGTCGTGCCGAAGCCGGACGTGCAGGGGCGGCTCGGCATCTTGAGGGTCCACACGCGCAGAATGCCCCTCGCTCCCGATGTTGATCTGGAAATCCTTGCGAGAGGCACGCCCGGCTTTTCGGGCGCGGACCTGGAGAACCTTGTCAACGAGGCCGCGCTGCTCGCCTCGCGCGTGGACAAGCAGTTCATCGGCGCGAAGGACTTCGAGATGGCCAAGGACAAGGTGCTGATGGGCGTGGAACGAAAAAGCATGATCATCAGCGAGGAAGAAAGGCGCAATACGGCCTATCACGAGGCGGGACACGCCCTTGTCGCATTTCTTTTGCCCGGGACCGATCCGATTCACAAGGTTTCGATCATCCCTCGCGGGATGGCCCTCGGTCTTACGCAGCAGCTGCCCATCGATGAAAAGCACACCTACCCGAGGACGTACCTGATGAACAATCTGGCGATTCTGTTCGGCGGCCGGGTGGCGGAGGAACTCGTCCTGGGCGATATGACGACCGGCGCGGGAAACGATATCGAGCGCGCCACGGAGCTGGCTCGAAAGATGGTTTGTGAGTGGGGGATGAGTGAACAGTTGGGGCCTCTGGCCTTCGGCAAGAAAGACCATGAGGTTTTTTTGGGGAAGGAGTTGTCCTATCCGTCGGAGTACGGTCCGGACACGGCGGTCCAGATCGATGCCGAGATTCGGAAACTCGTGATGGAGAACTACGATCGGGCCAAGAAGATCCTCTCCGAGAACATCGATAAACTTCATTTGCTCGCCCAGAACCTTTTGGACAAGGAATCGATCAACGGGGACGAGATTCGGGAGATTCTTTTCCAGGAGGAAGACGGGGCCGAACCCGGGAAGAAGGAGGCGGCGGTCGCGGTGGACGGCCCCTCTGAGCAGGACGAAGCAGGAAAGGATCTCCACACCCCGGGGGACAGCAATCAGGAAGGCGATTTGGAGCTGGGAATCCCGCCGTTGGGGCTGAAGAGCCAAGAGGAAGGGGGCTAGGAGCCCGTTGAAAAAGTGGCTCTTGGAGGCTGTTCAAAAAGTTCTAGATGCAAGGCAGGCAAAATCCCGAGGAATGAAGCGTACTTTCTGTACGTTGAATGACGAGGGATGCAGCCGAACGCCGCAGATGGGACTTTTGGGGCAGCCTCCCAGGATCGTCTTCCCTGGTTCTCCTGTTCGAGCAAGATCCAGGCAACCTCTCCGTTACAAAGCTTGTTGATGACACAACGGGTGAACAACGGCCCGAAAGGGCCTCCGGGGCCGATAGCCTGTCGGGGAAAGCGGCTCGATTTTTCCGGTGGCCCGATCGTCATGGGCGTTCTCAATGTTACGCCGGATTCTTTCTATGACGGCGGCCGATACGGTGACCCCAAACAGGCCGTGCTGAGAGCGCGGACGGTGATTCGGGAAGGGGCTGCCATTCTCGATGTGGGGGGAGAATCCAGCCGTCCGGGGTCCGACCCCGTGCCGGCGGGGGTGCAGAAAGACCGGGTCCTTCCCGTGATCCATGCGGTGCGGGAACAGTGGCAGGGGTGGATTTCCGTCGACACCTGTTCGGGCGAGGTGGCCCGCTCGGCCGTGGAAGCCGGCGCCGATATGATCAACGATATCAGTGCGGGTCGAATGGATCCTGAAATGAGGTTCGTGGCGGCCGAACTGGGGGTTCCCTGTATCCTGATGCACATGAAAGGGACGCCCAAAACCATGCAGGCCAAACCGGCCTACGAGGCCGTCGTGCCCGAGGTTATCGACTATCTTACGGAACGGATGGCGGTCTGGGAGGAGGCGGGGGTTCCCAGGGAGAACATGCTTCTGGATCCCGGCATCGGTTTCGGGAAGACCGTTCGGCACAATCTGCTCATCCTCAAGCATTTGCGTGCATTCGAGGCGCTGGGACGACCGATCGTTCTGGGTACGTCGCGGAAGGCCTTTGTCGGGTCCCTTCTTGGACGCGATGTCGAGGACCGGCTTGCGGGAACGCTGGCGACAGCGGCCATCGGCGCGTGGAACGGGGCGAATATCCTGCGGGTGCACGATGTCCGGGAGACGTGTGAAGTGCTGACGATTGTTCATGCCATCAGGGAAATACGGGGGCGGGCCTGAGAACCATGGGGCACCTGGAGACCTTTTTGCACGCCTATCTGAATCTGGATTGGCTGGATCTGACCTGGGTGGATGTGCTGGACATTCTGGTGGTTACGTTCGTGACGTACTGGATCATCCTTCTCATCAAGGGAACCCGGGCGGTCCACATGGTTGCCGGGCTTGCCATTGTGTTCATTGCCTATGTGGTGAGCCGCATCCTGCCGATGCATACGCTGCACTGGATCATCAACAGCTTCCTGAGTTCAATCATACTGATCATCGTTGTTCTCTTCCAGGAAGACATTCGTCGAGCCTTGGCGCGGATAGGGAGGAACCCCTTGTTCGCGGGGATGAGCCGAAAGGAAGAGAGCAGGCTCATGGAAGAGATCGCCGTTGCTACGGTCTATATGTCGGAACGGAACGTAGGCGCTCTCATTGTTCTCGAGAGGGATACGCGGTTGAACGATTTTCTCGAGGGAGGAACGGTACTGGACGCCCGGGTCAGCCGAGAAATCCTCACCAGTATCTTCTTTCCCTTGTCCCCGCTCCACGACGGAGCGGCGGTTCTCCGGGAAGGACGCATTTACGCCGCCGGCTGTTTTCTGCCCTTGACCAAGAGAACGGATATTCACAAATCCTTCGGGACTCGGCACAGGGCGGCGCTCGGCATTACGGAAAGGTCCGACGCGGTGGTGATCGTGGTCTCCGAGGAAGACGGGTCCATTTCGGTCGCCCTGGACGGGATTTTGCAGCACGGTCTGTCGCCCAAGAGGCTCCGGGAGGCCTTGACCGACCTGTTTTCTCCTTATGTGCCGAGGGAAAAGCGCAAGGCAGAGGCCCTGTCATGAAGGACTTCCTCTTTCGTAATCTCAGTCTGAAGATCCTCTCGTTCTTCTTCGCTGTCAGCCTCTGGCTGTTCGTAAATCTCAAGGCTACGGCGGAAACCACGCTCCACATACCGGTGGTCTGGGAGAACGTGCCGAGCTTTCTGGCCATCACGAACGAGGTGAACGATTCGATCCGGGTTCGTGTGACGGGCCCTCGACGCATCCTATCCAACCTGGAACCTACCCGATTCCCGGTGACCCTGGACCTGTCCGATGCAAAGGTAGGACTGAGCAACTATCAGATCAACGAGAAAATGATTCACCTGCCGCCGGGATTGACGGCGACCGTATTGCCCCCGGATACGATCCAGTTCAAGTTCGAGTTGACCGTCACGAAGGAGGTGGGGGTCCAACCCCGGTTTCGGGGAAGTCCGGCCCCTGGGTATGTCGTGACGGGTACGGAGGTGGATCCGCAGCGAGTAGAGGTCGGGGGGCCGCAGAGCGAGATGGTCGGCATCGCCCAGGTCGATACCGAGGCGATTGATCTGACCGGTCGAAAGGCGGATTTCGAAGCGAAAGCGAGACTCGTTCTCAATCAACCTCATCTCTGGGTCAAAACAGGGGAGGACCGGGTGGTGGTGCATGTCGCCGTCGCGGAGAAAACCGTGCAGCGTCTACTGAAACAGGTTCCCCTGAAGGTGGAAAACGAAAAGGCTGCGGTTCGGCTGGACCCGGACCGGGTCGACGTTTTGCTCGAGGGACCGGCCGCAAAGATAGGGGAGCTGCAGCCCGGCGAGGTGACGGCGTCGGTTGCCGTCCCGGACAAGGTTGCTCTTCCCGCCAGCCTGCCGGTGACCGTTGTGGTCCCCGTGGATGGGATTCGAGCGACCAGCGACCCCGAGAAAGTGACGGTGAAGGCCCCCCTGCCGGAAGATTCCGAATAGGCCTCGAATGCTGTGGGAAGGCGGAGCGCCCGTTGCTTTCCGGGCAACCCATACGACAACAGGAAGTGGGAGAAAACCGGTAACCGACGGAGAGAATGGATGGAAAAACTCTTTGGAACCGACGGCGTGCGGGGGGTTGCGAACAAAGAGCCGATGACGGCGGACATTGCCATGCGGCTGGGTCGCGCGATCGCTTACGTATGCCGGGCCCATGCCGGCCGCCACCGGATTGTTGTGGGAAAGGATACCCGTCTTTCCGGGTACATGCTCGAGAACGCCATGGTGGCCGGAATCTGCTCAATGGGGGTGGACGCCTTCGTGATCGGCCCCCTCCCGACCCCCGGTGTGGCGTTTATCACGCAGAATATGCGGGCCGATGCGGGGGTCATGATTTCCGCATCCCACAACCTCTTTCAGGACAACGGGATCAAGTTCTTTCAGAGGGATGGATATAAGCTGCCGGACGAGGTCGAGGAGGAGATGGAAAGGCTGATTTTCTCCGAGCGCCTTTCGAATCTTCAGCCTACAGCGGACAAGGTCGGCAAGGCGTTTCGGATCGACGACGCGAGAGGGCGGTATATCGTTTTTGCGAAGGAAACCTTTCCGAAAGACCTTTCCCTCGAGGGACTCGAAGTCGTTCTCGACTGCGCGAACGGGGCGGGATACAAGGTTGCGCCCACGGTTTTTTCGGAACTGGGCGCGGGGGTAAGAGCGTTGGGGGTGGAACCGGACGGGAAGAATATCAACGAGGCGTGCGGGTCTCAGCACGCGGAACGGATGGCCGCACTGACCGTGGAAGTCGGGGCGGACATCGGAATTG
>WFRX01000014.1 GCA_015486285.1 bacterium | reverse complement strand
GAATCATCGACACGGGCGAGCCCTTTCGGACGAGCGGATGCGCAGGGCGTGACGGCCGGGTATCCTGTAACCGCCCCTTCGGAAATTCGCCTCCGGGGCCTGATTTGCGGAACTATCCGTTTCCGCCGACCCCCGAGGATGTTGCCCGGATACGGTCCCAGATGATATCCTGCCAAGCTTGGCATGATCCGGATATGCCCTGCACCACAGACGGTTCCAGAAAGGGGGAGTCGAGATGAGCGAGCAAGAATACACCCCGCACCGACGGGTGCTCGATGCGATCAACCACCGGGAGCCCGATCGGGTCCCCTTCGCCCTCGGCTGTTCCCTGGAGACGGCGATTACACATCAGGCTTATGAGCGCTGGATTGGAATGCTGGGTCTGAAAGAAGAACCGGACGACACGCTTTACAATCTGTTTGTAGACGGCGTCGGTTTCAAGCAGATCCCGGAGAATATCCTGCGGCAGCTGAAGGTGGATACCCGGGGTTTTCTGCTGCAGGAGCCTTCTGAGACCGAGCAGGAGCTCACCATGGAGGGAACCACCCTCGTCTTCGTCGACGAATGGGGGATCAAGTACGGAAAGCCGGAAACGAGTCTGTATATGGACCCGATCGGCCACCCGCTCGCGGGGGATCTCTCGGACGAGATGCTCGACAACTACCAATGTCCGGATCCTTTGCAGGAAAGCCGTTTTGCCGGTATCGCCGGCGAGGCCAGGCGTCTTCGTGAAACCGGGTGTGCCGTCATCATGAGCACCTACGGCCTCGGCCAGTGGGACTATGCACACATGATTTGCGGGATGGAACAGGCCTTGATGGATCTCGTGCTCAAGCCCAGAGAGATGGAAAGGCTCTTGAGAATGATCCATGAGGTTGAAATGAAGTACTGGGAGAAGGGCCTGGAGGTCGTGGGAGACAACATCGACATCGCCATGCACAGCGACGATCTGGGCATGCAGAACGGCCCCATGATGTCGCCCGATATGTACAGGCGGTTCATCAAGCCGCTTCACAAAGAAATGATCGGTATGATCAAGCAGAAGGCCAAGGGCGAGGTGAAATTCCTCCTGCACAGCTGCGGCAGCGTCCGTCGGCTCATCCCGGACTTCATCGAGATCGGGGTCGACATTTTGAACCCGGTCCAGGTGAGCGCGGCCGAAATGGACACCGCGGAACTGAAGAAGGAATTCGGCAAAGATCTCTGTTTCTGCGGGGGCGGAGTCGATACCCAGGAAATCCTGCCACGCGGCACGCCGGACCAGGTGCGGGACGAGGTGAAACGCCGCCTGGACGACCTGGCCCCGGGAGGCGGTTATATCTTTGCGGCCGTCCACAACATCCAGGCGGATGTTCCGCCGGAAAATCTCCAGGCCATGTACGAAACCTTGCAAGAATACGGTGTGTATCGATAAGGGAGCGGTTCATTGAGCGGGAAGAAGGGTGTCCATGTTTCTGCGGATGGTGGGCAGAGCGCCTCTGCCTCCTGGGGGAAACGGGCCGGGAGAATCGGGCTGGGAGTCGACGCAGGCGGTACGTACACGGATGCGGTGATTTATGATCTCGAAGCCGGCCGGCTGCTCGACAAGAAGAAGGCGCCCACCACGAAGTGGGATCTCACGGTGGGCATCCGTGAGGCCCTGGATGGCCTGGATCCGGGCCTGCTCGCCTCCGTGGAACTGACCGCCCTGTCCACCACCCTTGCGACAAACGCGATGGTGGAAGAGAAAGGGCAGAAGGTCGGCCTGCTTTTCATGCCCCCCTACGGACTGTTCAAACCGGAGGACATCGCCTACGAACCGAAGGCCCTGATTGCGGGGCGACTCGAGATTACCGGAGAGCAGATCCAGCCGGTGGACGGCGAGGAGGTTCGCCGCGTTGCGCGCGAAATGGTCGATCGCTTCGAGGTGAGGGCCTTTGCCGTTTCCGGGTATGCAGGGGCCATCAACCCGGCGCATGAGCTGATGGTCAAAGACCTGGTACGCGATGAGACCGGCCTGTTCGTCACATGCGGCCACGAGCTGTCCGAGCTTCTGGACTTCAGGACCCGGGCCTGGACAGCCGTGATGAACGGACGGATCGTGCCTCTCCTGGCCCGGTTGCTGGAAGACCTGGAGGAGGTTTTGCGGAACCGGGGGATTCCGGGCCCCCTTGTGGTCGTGAAGGGGGATGGGACCCTCATGAGCAAAGAGACCGCCCTGGAGAGGCCGGTCGAGACGATCCTGTCCGGACCGGCGGCGAGTGTGGCGGGGGCGCGCCACCTGACGGGGAGGCGGGACGCCATCGTCGTGGACATGGGAGGCACGACCACCGACACCGCCATGCTCCAGGACGGGGAGGTCGGGGTGTGCGAGAGCGGCTCCCTGGTGGGCGGGAAGAAAACCCACGTCAGGGCCCTTCGAATCCGAACCGTCGGGCTCGGGGGGGACAGCTTCATCG
>WFRX01000013.1 GCA_015486285.1 bacterium | reverse complement strand
GCCTTCCGGGATTTCATGAAGCGATACAAGCCCGTACCCACGCCCGACATGCCGCGTTTCTACGGGGGCGCGGTGGGCTATCTGGGCTACGACACCGTCCGGTTCTTCGAGCGCCTGCCCGAGGAGGCGAAGCAGTCGCTCGACGTGTGGGACATATACATGGTGATTCCGGCCTGCCTGCTCATCTTCGACAACATCAGCCACACGATCCGCGTGGTCTCCTGTTGTTATCTGCCGCAGTACGCGAACCCGAGGGAGGCGTATGGGGCGACGGCCGATCGAATCGAAAAAATCGTTCAGCGGCTGCAGGCCCCGCAACGCCGCAAGCCGGAGGAAAGCGCGACGGGGAAGCTTCGGGTGAAGGCGAACATGCGTCGAAGCGAATACCTGGAGGTCGTGAAAAAGACCAAGGCCTATGTGAGGAGCGGGGACATCATCCAGGCGGTGCTCTCGCAGCGGCTGGAAATCGAAGAGGCCGTCGATCCTTTTTCGCTTTATCGTTCGCTCCGGCTCGTGAATCCCTCCCCATACATGTTCTTCCTGCAGTACCCCGACTACGCGCTGGTGGGGTCGTCGCCGGAGGCGCTGGTACGCGTGGAGGGGGGGGCCGTGGAAGTGCGCCCGATTGCCGGAACGCGTCCCCGGGGCCGGACTCCGAAGGCGGATGCGAGACTGGCCGAAGAACTCAAGCGGGATGAAAAGGAAATCGCCGAACACATCATGCTTGTCGATCTGGGTCGAAACGACGTGGGGCGGGTTTCCGCCCCGGGCACCGTGGAAGTGCAGGATCTCATGTTGCTCGAACGGTATTCCCATGTCATGCACCTGGTTTCCCATGTGAAAGGCCGCCTGGGCAGGGGAAAGGACTGTTTCGATGCGTTTCGGGCATGCTTCCCGGCGGGCACGCTCTCGGGGGCCCCGAAAATACGGGCCATGGAGATCATCGAGGAGCTGGAGCCGGATCGAAGGGGTCCATACGGGGGAGCGGTGGGGTATTTCGGCTTCTCCGGGAACATGGATATGGCCATCGTGATTCGAACCATCCTCGCCATGCGGGACCGGTTGTACCTGCAGGCCGGAGCGGGCATCGTAGCGGATTCGAGACCGGCCATGGAATATCAGGAATGCCTGAACAAGGCGCGAGGCATGATCAAGGCGATTCAGTGGGCGAGGCAGGGCTTTTCCCTTGCGGAGGACTGGGAGGAGGGGGTCGTGTATGATCTTCATGATTGACAACTACGACTCCTTTACCTACAACCTGGTGCAGTATTTCCAGGAAATGGGGGAGAAGGTTCTGGTCCGCCGCAACGATAGGGTTTCGCCGGAGGACGTAGAGAGGATGAGACCGGACTATCTGGTGATCTCTCCGGGGCCGGGAGTGCCCCGTAACGCGGGCGTTTCGGTCGAAGCCGTCCGCTATTTTGCGGGACGCCTGCCGATCCTCGGGGTCTGCCTGGGCCATCAGGCGATCGGGTTCGCCTTCGGCGCCCGGATCGCTGCGGCCGGGAGGCTGATGCACGGGAAGGTTTCCCGGATCCGGCATGACGGCAAGGGGCTCTACCGGGGATTGGAAAATCCTTTTCCCGCCACACGATACCACTCCCTGGCGATCCGGCCGGAGGGAATGCCCTCCTGCCTGAAGGTGACGGCTACATCGGAGGATGGGGAGATCATGGGGATTCGGCATAAGAGGCTTCCCATCGAAGGCGTCCAGTTTCACCCCGAGTCCATTCTGACCACCCATGGAAAGATCCTCCTGAGGAATTTCCTGGACGTTTACCCCCCCTCCGGCGGGGATGCGGCGGGAGGCGCGGCGGAAAGGCATTCTCCGGCCGCCCCTTAAGGAAAAGGCAGCGGAACACAACAAGGGAGAAAGACTGTGTCGGTCATGAAGAAGCAGGAGGACGGGAAGGGGCTGGACCTGGAGTTCGCGAGGATGAAGCGGCTGCCGCCGTACGTTTTCAGCACGGTGGATGCGATGAAGATGGAGGCGCGGCGGGCCGGCGAGGACATCATCGATCTCGGGATGGGCAACCCGGACCAGGGGGCGCCTCCCCATATCGTCGAAAAGATTACCGAGGCGATTCAAAATCCGAAGAACCATCGGTATTCGGTCTCGAGGGGGATATACAAACTTCGCCTGGCCATCGTGGACTGGTACCGGAGGAGGTACGGGGTTGAATTCGACCCGGACTCCGAGGTGATCGTCACCATCGGCGCAAAGGAGGGGCTGGCGCATCTCGCCCTGGCAACGGTCGGCCCCGGTAACATCGTGCTCGTGCCGAACCCCACGTATCCGATCCACATGTATTCCGTGGTGATTGCGGGGGCGGACGTCCTCAGTGTGCCCATCAGTCCGGAGCGGGATTTTTTCGAGGACCTCACCCATGCCATACAGGGGACATGGCCGCGGCCGAGCATGATGATCCTGAGTTTTCCGCACAACCCGACGACACGGGTTGTAGACAAGGACTTTTTCGAACGGGTGGTGGCGATTGCCAGGGAGAACAAGATACTTATCGTCCACGACTTTGCCTATTCCGACCTCTGCTTCGACGGGTACAAGCCCCCGAGTCTCTTCGAGGTGCCGGGGGCCCGTGAAGTAGGGGTGGAGCTGTTCTCCATGTCCAAGAGCTACAACATGCCGGGCTGGCGGATCGGCTTCCTCGTGGGGAACAAGGAAATGGTCGGTGCCTTGACACGGCTGAAAAGCTATCTGGACTACGGCATCTTCCAGCCGATCCAGATTGCCGCCATCATCGCGCTGAACGGCCCCCAGGAATGCGTCCAATCCATCGTGGACTTGTACCGGCGCAGGCGGGATGTACTGGTGGAGGGGCTTGCCCGGGCGGGCTGGATGATCGAAAAGCCGAAGGCTACGATGTTTGTCTGGGCGAAGATCCCCGACGCGTTCCGGGACATGGGTTCCCTGGAGTTCACCAAGCTGCTGCTCAAAGAGGCGAAGGTGGCGGTTTCGCCGGGCATCGGGTTCGGGGAATACGGGGAGGGATACGTTCGGTTCGCCCTGGTTGAAAATGAGCAGCGGATCCATCAGGCGACACGGGGTATACGGCAGTTTCTCTAGGAGGCGTTGAAAAACACCCGTCTGCTGCGTTACGCTTATCCTGCGGCACCGCCTTACCGATCACTACGCCTCGTGCCACGGGATTTCGCAAGCCTTGCATCTGGGTATTTTCGAACGCCCTGCGGGAGAAGCACTTTTTCAACAACATCCTGGAGAGCGCAGGGGACGGGCAGCAGGAGGGAAAAATTGGAAGCGATGCAAGTAGGGCTGGCCGGATTGGGTACGGTGGGGACAGGAGTGGCCAAGATACTCCTGGAGGACGGTGCGTGGATCGAGAGACGGTCGGGAACGCAGATCCGGCTCAAGCGGATCGCCGATCTGGATCTCGACCGGGACCGGGGGATTTCCCTGGAGAGCGTCGAGACATCGACCCGAGTGGAAGACATCCTCGAGGACCGGGAGATCCGGGTCATGATCGAACTGATGGGCGGTATCGAGCCGGCCAGGTCATTCGTGCTGGATGCGATTGCAGCGAAAAAACACGTGGTCACGGCCAACAAGGCGTTGCTGGCGTCCCACGGAACGGAAATCTTCCAGGCGGCGGAGAAGAACGGCGTCCATGTCGGTTTCGAGGCGGCCGTGGCGGGCGGCATTCCCATCGTTCGTAGCATGCGGGAGGGGCTGGCCGCCGATCAAGTCCACTCGATCGTGGGGATCATCAACGGGACGGCGAACTATATCCTGTCCACCATGGCCGAAGAGGAGATGGAGTTCCCCGACTGCCTCCGGCAGGCGCAGGAGAAGGGGTTTGCAGAGGCCGACCCGACTCTCGACGTGGAGGGGCAGGATACGGTCCACAAGCTGGCGATCATGATCGGGCTGGCTTACGGGGTACAGGTGCATCCGGAAGAGATCTTCACCGAGGGGATCCAACGGGTGACAGGAATGGATATCCGTTATGCCGCCGACTTGGGATACCGAATCAAGCTGCTCGCCATCACGAAGATGCGGGAGGGCGAACTGGAAGCCCGTGTCCATCCTACCATGATCCCGGAATCGCACCTGCTCGCCTCGGTGGGCCATGTCTTCAATGCGGTGTACGCTACCGGAAGACACACGGGCCCTGTGATGTTTTACGGGAAGGGGGCGGGCATGATGCCCACAGGGAGCGCCGTGGTGAGCGATCTTGTTTCGCTGGCGCGGGACATGTGCCGGGGGACGCGCAACGACCTGCCTCCTCTCGGCTTCTACGGCCGGTTTCCCCAGGATGTCCGGCTGCGGCGGATGGAGGACCTCACCGTCAAGTATTATATGCGCTTTCCCGTCGTGGACCGCCCCGGGGTCCTCTCGACCATTGCGGGCATTCTGGGCGAGCACGGCATCTCCATCCACTCGGTCATCCAGAAAGGGCGACAGAAGGCGGGCCCCGTGCACATCATCATGCTTACCCACGAGGCGAGGGAACGTGATGTGCGGGAGGCTCTGGAGGTGATCGATCGTCTGGAGGTGGCGCTCGACAAGAGCCTGTTCATCCGGATCGAAGACTCCTTCGATTCTCTCCATGAGGAATGACCGGATCCATGTTTGACTGTATTGTTCTGGGCGCTACCTTGCCGGGAATGGCCCTGGGCGCCATGCTGGCCCGTGCGGGGTGGAAGGTGCTGCTGCTCGAAAGGAAACAGGTGGCGGGGGGACGGGCCGCGCCGTGGTACCGGGACGGCTATTGTTCCCTGCCCGGGATCCCAAGGGTCCGTTACGGAGAGAAGGGGCCTTTTTACAGGATCTGCAAGCAACTCGGCCTGGAGCCTCGCCTGGTGCCGTTGAACCAGGCATGGGTGCTCGACACCGACGAGAAGGTCAGGCGGATCACGATCGGAAGGCCGGGGGTCTCGCGGGCCGATTTCTTTTCCGTCTGGGATCGATTTTTCGCATGGAGGCTTCTGCGAAACCTGCGCGGCGAAACCCTGGAAGACCTGGAGGAGGAAAACCTGGAGGAGTGGTTCGTCCGCAATAACATTCGGGGGAGCCTGCAGAAGTACCTGAAGGTACTCGCGTGTGAATCGACACACTGTACCGTCCCGGAGAAGATATCCGCGGGGGAGACGTTGCGGTGTTTTCAAAAGGTCTTCCAGTTACACGCCTACCTGGCCTATCCCCGGGAAGGGTGGGTCCCGTTTTTGGAGCAACTCGAGCAGGAGATCAGGGGGAACGGGGAGATACGCTGGAACACCCGGGCCGACGGGATCGAGATCGAAAACGGCAGGGTCGTGGGCGTGAAGGCTGCGGGGACGATCCTGAAAGCCGGCCAGGTTGTGTGTGCCGTCCCCTGTCAGCAACTGGCCGGTCTCCTTCCGGAGGGGGCGACGACGAAGGACTTCGAAAGGCTCTGCAGGAATGTGGTGCCCTCCACGGCGCTGGTCGTCGATTTCGCTATCAAGAATCGCATCTTCCACAAGAAGGGCCTTTGGTTTTTTCTGGATCCCCTCTCTTACGGCGCCTTCTTGTCGAACCTGTGCCACCGGCATGCCCCCGCGGGGAAACAGCTCGCCACATTCGTCTGCCCTTGCTCCCCCGGGGAAATCAGGCAGCCGGAGGTGACGAGGGCGCTCGAGAAGAAGATCGAGGCAAACCTGAAAAAGGCCGTGCCCGCCGCCGAAATGGCCGTGGAATGGAAACGTTCCCATCTGGTTCACATGCTGGACAGTGTCGCCATTCAGGCGGATCAGACTCGGAAAGACCGGCCGGGCTATCATGTTCCGAATGTGAAAGGGCTCTTCCTGGTAGGAGATTCGACCTGCGCACCGGGAGCCTGCATGGAGATGGAGTATGAATCCGTCCTGGCGTGCTTCGAGAGAATGGCGGCGGAGCGGAACGACTGAGGCGGCCGCATCGTCGAAAGGGCGTAATTGCGTAAATCCGTGAAAGCTCTGCTCGAGGTGACCCTTGTTTTCGGGGTTGTGATCGGGCTCTGCAAGATCCTTTATTCCTTCCGCGCCATTCCGTTTGTCGCCCAGACCCTTCCCGTCGTGGCGGCGGTCCTTTTCCTGTACGTTCCGTTGTTCCTGCTTTCACGGACCCGGACGAGGCCGGAGGAGTGGGGGATCACCCTGCGGGGCTTCGCGTTTTCGATGAACATGTTCCTGGTCGTTTCCCTGCTTTCCCTCCCCGCCTACGTACTCGCCTACTGGCTCTACCGATCCTGGTGGTTTCATCTGCCCCTGCATATCGGCTTCCCCCGGGATTGGCTGCTTCTCCTGCTGTATCACCTGCTGTGCGTTGCCTTGCCCGAAGAGGTGTTCTACCGAGGGTATATGCAGTCACGGATCAACGAGGCGTTCCCGCGGACCTGGAACCTGCTTGGGGCCGGGGTGGGGGTCGGCTGGGTCTACACGGCTGCTTTGTTCGCCCTGGGCCACTTCGTGATCTCCTGCCGGCCGGATTCCCTGGCCACCTTCCTGCCCGGCCTCCTGTTCGGGTGGCTGCGGGAACGTACTGGGAGTGTTGCGGCATCCACGGCCTTCCACGCGCTGTGCAACGCAACCGTCCTGCTGCTGCACTGAGCGAATCGGAAACAGACGTTCGTAGGGAGGTTCAAGAGGATTCGTTCGGATCCTGCTCCACCCGGATCACCATCCGGAAGGAGATGATCTCGTTCGTGGCTTCCAGACGAAGGGCCACGGGGATCTTCACCTGGTTGCCGGACTCCCTTTCGGGCTCGCCGAAGCGGAGCGCGACGCCCGTCTGGGTTTCCGGGGCGGAAACCTGTTCGGCGGCGACCGACACCAGGGAGGGATCCACCCAGTACGATTTTGAAGGAGCACCCTGGGAGGGGGCTTGGAGCGCCGATTCGGCGGCCACGGGCGGCACCGGCGCGGCCCTCTCGACCACCGGTGCGGCCCTCTCGACCACCGGTGCGGCCCTCTCGACCACCGGCGCGGCCCTCTCGACCACCGGCGCGGCGTTTTCCACGGGGGCGGTTCTCTCCACCGGTGCGGTCCGCTCCACCTGAACGGTTCTGTCGATCGGAACGACGGTTTCTCTCCGGGGCGCGACGTCCCCCGCCGGGGCGGCCCCGGGGGATGCGAGCGTGGGCACCGGATCCTGATCCCTTTTGAATTCCAGCGGTTCGCTCAGGTCTCCGAGGCTGGGGATGTCATGTTGCGGAAGGCGTTTTGTGGCCGGGGCGCCGGCGGAAGCGAGGTTCGGCTGGAGTCCCGCGGCCCGGGCTTGCTTGGAAGAAACATCGCCGGAAGGGTTCGCTGTAAGATGGCCCTGGGAGAATGGTTGAGGCGGATTCGACGTGGGGGGCGGTGTCGCGACAGGCTGTTTGCTCAGGAATGCAGGCGCTTCCTCCTCCGGAGAGGGAACCGGCGAAGCCGGGAAGGGTCGAGGCGGCTCCCCCGGCGTTCCCAGCGCCGGGGCGGGGGAGGCGGTTTCGCCTGGAGACGTGAACAGGGTCTGTTTGAGGTGGTCTGCCACGACCCTCGTAATGCGCGTCAAGGTGGTGAGTACCCCCTCGCCGTTGACGGCAACGGCCTCGAAGAAGGGGAGACCGGGAGCGTTCAGGAGACGGTTCATCTCCTCCACGGACAAGATGTTGGGCAGGTCCCGCTTGTTGAACTGGATCACCAATGGGATCTTGGACAGTTCTTTGCCGATAGATCGGAGGTTTTCCGCAAGGTTTTTTAGATTCTCCAGGTTTTCATTGGCCATTTCCTTCTGCGAATCGGCCACGAAGACGATACCGTCAACCCCTTTGAGCACCATCCTGCGCGTTTCATTGTAGAAGATCTGACCGGGTACCGTGTAGACATTGAACCGTGTGCGGAAGCCGGAAATCTCTCCGATCTGGACAGGCAGAAAATCGAAGAAGAGGGTCCTGTCCGTCTTGGTTTCCAGGGAGATCAGTTTGCCCCGTTTATCCGGGGCGAGCTTTCGGTGGATCCACTCCAGGTTCGTGGTCTTCCCGGAGAGCCCGGGCCCGTAATAGACGATCTTCGCGCTCAATTCCTTTTTCGCGTGGTTCAGTAGAGCCATGGATTTTCCATTGCCTCCTGCGTCTCTTTTGTCTCTACAAGAGTCCGCGGGTCATCAGGATCTTCCTCGCTCCGGAAGCCACATGGACGGAAACATCCTTGCTTTTCGCGATCTTCCGAAGATCGAAATCCCGGAAAGAGCGAAGCAGCTTCATGGAGAGGGCCAACGGTGTTTTCGGGTTCTGCGCCAGGGCGAGCCGGACGGGATACTTTTTCATCCAATCCTTCCGCCTGGTCAGCATGCTCAGGATCTCCTCGGGCAGGGATCTTGCTTTGGCGAACTGCAGTATTTCCTGGTCCGATATCCGTGGATTCTGCAAAAGACAAGAGAGGATTTGCTTGTTCTGCTCCCTTGCAAGCAGTGACCTCGCCTCTTTGTCCCCCGTTTGAGCCAGACGCATCTTCTCCGGAAGGTCCATCGCGGGGATCCTCTTTGCAAGCGAGCCTTCTTCCATCTTGTGCGCTGGTTTCGACATGGTCCTCAGAGAAGACGGGTTGTCGGTCTTGTGTTCGGGGACGTGCGGGAAACAGCCGGGTCCCCGCTCCGGCCCTCCTCTTTTTGGTATTGTATCGGCAAAGAAGAGGCGGAACCTTAACGAATCCGTTGAATATTCCGGGTGGGAGCGTTCCTCTGAAAAGGGGGCGCTATCTGCCCCGTTCGGCCTCGGGCCAGAGGAAAGGGTGGAGGGGGATTTGAAGGCGGGCCTCCAGCCTGTCGGCCACGAGCCACTCGGCGAGCTCACGGGGGGGCAGCGCGCCACGGGCCGGGCTGAACAGGAT
>WFRX01000012.1 GCA_015486285.1 bacterium | reverse complement strand
ATAGCCCGCGGTCTGCTCGTGGCGCACGTCGATCAGCCGGATGCCTTCCTCGTTGCAGCCCATGTAGATCGGGGTGATGTGTCCCCCGCAAAGCATAAAGGCGCACTCCACGCCCTGTCGCTTCAATGCCTTGGCCACCAGGTAGCCGCCGAGTATTTCCGCCATTCTTTTCCTCCCCTGCATTGTCCCGTTCGATAGATCTTTGGATGGACCTTGATCAGGAAATGCCGATTGCCCTATGATGCGTAAACCGAGCTGTTACATTGGCCATTCGTTGGATGCCGGGAAGGGGCTTTTTGTCTACGCCACGAAAACATTTCAGCAGGGAGCGGCGAGAAATGAAGAACATCCACTGCATCATGAGCCCGAAATCCATCGCCGTTGTGGGCGCCACGGACCGCCCCGGGAGCGTGGGGCTTTCCGTCTTCCGCAACATCCTGAATGCAGGCTATCGGGGAATCCTCTATCCCGTCAACCCCCGGCTCGCCTCGGTGCAAAGCGTGAAGGCCTACGCGCGGCTCGAGGACATCCCGGATGAGGTCGACATGGCCGTGCTCATCGTTCCGGCGCCCATGGTTCCCGCCATGATGGAGGAAGCGGCCGCCAAGCAGGTCAAGGGCGTTATCGTCGTGAGCGCCGGATTCAAGGAGATCGGGGGCAAGGGGCTGGAGCTGGAGAACCGGGCGAAGGAGATCGTCAAGGAGCACAAGATCCGGCTCGTGGGGCCGAACTGCCTGGGCATCATCAACACGAGCGAACAGGTCAGCATGAACGCGAGCTTCGCCACAAAGATGCCCAAAGCGGGCAATATCGCCTTCATCTCCCAGTCCGGCGCGCTCTGCACCGCGGTGCTCGACTTTGCCGCCGGGAGGGACATCGGCTTCTCCAAGTTCATCAGCTTCGGCAACAAGGCCGACATCAACGAGATCGACCTCCTTCGGTATCTCAAGGACGACCCGGAGACACACGTTATCCTGATGTACCTGGAGGACATCACGAACGGCCGCGAGTTTCTGGAGACCGCCCGGGAGATTACCTGGGAGGCCCGCAAGCCGATGCTCGCGGTAAAGTCGGGCCGTTCCGCCGAAGGGGCCCAGGCCGCCGCCTCGCACACGGGCTCCCTGGCGGGCTCGGACATGGCCTACGATGCCATCTTCCATCAAAGCGGCATTCAGCGGGTGGAGGGGGTGGATGAGTTGTTCAATTACGCCCGGGCCTATGCGAGTCAGCCCGTTCCGGCCAGGGGACAGCTCGCCATCGTCACCAACGCCGGAGGACCGGGCATCATGGCCACGGACGCGGCGATTCGTCACGGCATGACGTTGGCCCCCTTGTCGGAGAAGACCCGGGAGGCCCTGAAGAACGACCTGCCTCCCACGGCCAACATCCAAAACCCTGTAGACGTAATCGGGGACGCGACGCACGAGCGCTACGAAGCGGCGATTCGGCATGTGCTCGAGGACGAGAATGTCGACGGGGCGATCGTGGTCCTTTCTCCCCAGGCCATGACGGATGTGCTGGAAACCGCGGAGATGGTCCCCCGGGTTCGGAAGGGAATCGAGAAGCCGGTCCTCTGTTCCTTCATGGGGATCGTGGATGTGTCCGCAGGGGTGAAGCACCTGGAGAAGAACGGGATCCCGAATTATCCCTTCCCCGAGTCGGCCGTCCGGGCGATGGCCAGCATGGCTCGCTTCGGGGAGCTGCTCCGCCTGGAGCGGCGGCAGGTGCGGCGCGTGGCCGCGGACCGGGAGACCGCGGGCCAGATCATCAGGAAGACCCTCGGGGACGGGGACCGCTACCTGATGCACGAGAAGGAGGCGAACGAAATCCTCCAGTGTTACGGCTTCCCGGTCCTGAGGAGCCGTATCGTGAAGGATCCGGGCGAGATCGAGGCGGCCGTGGAAGAGATCGGTTTCCCGGTGGCCATGAAGATCGCATCTCCGGACATCATCCACAAATTCGATGCGGGCGGGGTCGAGCTGAAGATCAAGACGATCGAAAGGGCGCGGCAGGCCTTTGACACGATCCTTGCCAACGCGAAGAAATTCAATCCCGCCGCGCAGATTCACGGTGTACTGGTAGAAAAGATGGCCCGGGGGGGCGTGGAGGTGATCCTGGGGGCCACCCGGGACCCGAGGTTCGGGCCTATCTGCATGTTCGGGCTGGGCGGAACCTTTGTGGAAACCTTGAAGGACGTTACCTTCCGCCTCGCGCCGATGTGGGAGATCAGCGCGGAGATCATGATCAAGTCCATTCGTGCCTACAAGGTGCTTCGCGGTGTCCGGGGAACACCCCCATCCGACGTGGACGCGATCAAGGACTGCATCCTGCGGCTCTCCCAGATGGTCAGTGATCATCCTGAAATCGCCGAACTCGACATCAACCCGATGATCGTTTATCGCGAGGGAGAGGGCTGTGTGGTCGCGGACAGCCGGATCCTGCTCGCCCGGGTCGAGGGTTAGCCCCGCCGGTCCCATGTGGACCGCAGGAATCGCCCGATTTTCTCAATCGCTCTTCGGGCCTCGGGGATGAACCGGGCATAGGCGTGCCATACGTGGAACATGTCGTCCCAGATTTCGAGCTGCACCGGTACGCCCGCCTGTTCGGCCTTTCGGGCAAATCGACGGGAGTCGTCGAGGAGGATCTCGTCCGTGCCGACCTGGATCAGGATCGGCGGGAGGGCCGCCAGGTCTCCGTACAGGGGCGAGGCGGTCGGCGTTTCGGGATCGGCCCGGCCGAGATAGCACCTTGCGACGAAGGCGAGGTCGGAAGAGCGGATGGCAGGGTCCAGGGAGGCCCGGGTCCGGATCGACTCGCCCGTTCCAGCTAGGTCGAACCAGGGCGAGAGACAGGCGGCCGCCGCGGGGAGCGGCTCGCCGTCGGCCTTCAGGGCGAGCATGGCCGCGACCGCGAGTCCGCCGCCGGCCGAGTCGCCGGCTACTGCGACCCGCTCCGGGGCGAACCCCTGCCGCAGCAGCCAGCGGAAGGCTCGGGTCGCGTCCTCCACCGCGGCCGGGAAAGGGTATTCCGGGGCGAGCCGGTAGTCCACGAGCAGCACCCGGGCGCCCGCCGCGAGGGCGATTCGCGCCGCGAGCCCCTGATGGGTTTTCAGGGAGCCTGCATAGTATCCCCCCCCGTGCAGATAGACGAGCGCGCGGTCCTGCCTCACGTCGGGATGGGTGATCCACGCGGAAGGGACGCCGCCCGCGTCCACCCGCTCGATTTGAGTCCCTTCAGGGGGCGGGCTGAGCCGCGCCATGCGCTCCATCCGGGCCCTGCGTTCCTCGATGATGCGCCGGTGTTCGTCCGACAGGCCTCCGGACAGCTCGTCCGCGGAAGGGAAGGGCGGTTTGGACATCCCGGGCAGCCGGGCGGTGAATGCGAGGGACCTCTTCAGCATTTGGAAACGCAGGCTTGCCATGGTTCACCCCCTAAAGGAAGGCCTTTCCCTCTCCCCGGTAGGTCTTGACT
>WFRX01000011.1 GCA_015486285.1 bacterium | reverse complement strand
GAGAATACAAGGAGGGCGAGGAGAAAGTACCAGATGGAAAAATGAAACTTGCGGCGGTTCGGATCTCCGTCGGCGGAAAGGGAAGGGATCACCTTGTTCAGAGGGTTGTCGGGGGGGCCCTTGGGGCCGGAGGATCCGTCATACATGGATAACTCCATTGTTTTCAGGTTCACGGGATGATGAAGCGAAGATAAGCACGCCGAGGGGAAGAGTCAAAGGGGGGAGAGAAAAGGAACCATCCCTCCGCCTCGCCTGTCTGACTTGTTGGAGCAAGTTTATCCCCAGGAGAGGAGGAGAACAGCCATGCAGTGCGTATTTCTCTTGCAAAGGGGCAAAACCTGTTACTGTGAAGTCTTGGCGGATCGATATGGAGACACACAACCCCTCCCTTCGTCATGGGTATGCAGGAACGGCTGGAAGACCCTCTGTCCTTATTACGAGGATGCGATGGATGAGCAAGGCAGCCCGGTTGAAGGGTTGGCCGAAGAAATGTCCATCCTGCACCCATCGCGTATCGGCCACTTCAACAGAATCCATGGTCATGATGTTGTTCTGCAATACCAGCCTTGAACGGCACATTTCCCTGGGGCGGGCCGATTCCCTGCCTGCGGGTGGTCTCCGCCAAGGGATGTGAGGCGAGGCTCGCTTTTTACGGCGCATCGCGTCATAATGTAAATGCGTATTCTTTGATCCCCCCGACAGGGATCTCGAGGCCCCGAAAAGGGCCTGCGAGCAAAGTCTGCCCGTGACCCGATCGGGGAGGCCGCGCCCGCCGCTTCGCAGGGCTGACCGAGAGGCAATACCGGAAACCCGGAAAAAAGGAAAGGCCGATGAAACGGTACACCTCTATGCCACAGACTTATCGTACTTCAGGCATGCCGGACCCGCACGGATGCCGTCCCTTCGTCGCCCCGGCCTTCTGCCTCTTCCTTGCCGCCTCGCTTCTGCAAGGGTGTATCATGGCTCCGGTAACCCTGGTCGGTACGACCACGGGTGCGGCCCTGGCCAGGGGAGTGGAGGTGGCGGTGATGGAAGGCGACACATCCGCCCTGGCGGTCGTTGACCAGGAAGCGGTCGTCTATGCAGGCCCTGGAGAACAGTATCCGGCAGTCGACACCCTGACCGAGGGCGTTCAGATCGAGGTCGTAAAGAGGGATGGAGAGTGGATCGAGTGTCGTTCCCGCCGTTTCGATTACGGCTGGGTCCACATCTCCGCCGTGAGCGACATCTGACCCTTTCGTCCCGGGAAAGGGTTCCGAGAGGCAAGGCCCCGGCGTCCCGGTCCTCCTGACCGTCACCAGCCAAGTATCCCTGTCGAATATCCTCTGGTGAGCAATCCGCAGGATCCGGGTCCCCCTCTGTCCCAGGGACCTCTCCAAACCGGCCAGCAGGCGTCCGCTCGACAGGAGGTAGGCAGGGCCCCGGCGGGCGAAGAAGTCCTCCACGTCATCCGGTTTCCGAAGGACCGGGATACGAATCCTTTCGAGATAGAGGTTGAACCCGCCCGAGTAATCCTGCCGGTACAGGGCCACCCGGGCCCGGTCCAAGTCCTTTACATCTTTCCGAATCCGCTCGCAGAAAGACCGGGGACTTTGAAAGGGACCCAGGACGGGCTGCAGTTCGAGGTTCAGGTAAGCCCCGATAGCCGGGAGGACAAGCAGGAAGGGGATCAGGGCTCCTTGAAGCCGGCCCTTCCTTACCCGGATCAGGCCCCACGCGGAGCAAAGAATCCCACCGAGGCTCAGGAGGAGCAGGATGTGCCGGCTAAAGGGGTCCAGCAGGGATGCGTATGCCGGATCCCAGTGGGAGACCAGCCTTTGAAGCCATGCGAGAAGCTTGCCTTCCGATACGCAGAGAAGCGTCCCCGCGGCTGCGAGGCACACGGAGAAAAGACCGGCCCAGAGGGTGTACAACGGTGCCCGCATCAGAAGGCCGGCTCCTTTGTTTCCCCGTTTTCTGTCGGCAAGGACGAGGCCGCGGGCAAGGAGGAGGGCGAAGGCCGGGTAGATCGGCATCAGGTACTTGTCGCGCTTGCCGGAGATCAGACTGAGCAGCACGAAGATCATGCATCCCCAGGCCGCGAGCACCTTCCAGTTCTCCCGCTCCCGGATCCCCTCGTTTCGGATCTTCTTCGCCCATACCCAGGCCGGGATCGGGAGCAGAAGGGTCCAGGGGGCCAGCCCTGCCGGCAACACGCCCAGGTAGAAGTAGAACGGCTTGCGATGGGACCAACTGGACACCGCGCGGCCGATGTTCTGCCTCCAGAGGATCGTCTTCGTGTATGCGGCCCCCCCCTCCAGGCAGGCCGGCACAAGCCAGAGAAGAACGGTCACGAGTGCGACGAAGAGGCAGTACGCGAGGGCCTTCCTCCCGGCTCTCTGTTCCGGCTCCATCCCGTAGAGAGTCACGGCCAGTACGCTGCCCGGCAACAGGATGCCGAGGGGACCTTTCGTCAGTACCGCAAGCCCCATGCACAACCCGGACAGCCCATACCCCGTAACGGGGCTCAAGACATGCCGGGATGCAGCGAAAAAACCGACAATGCCGTAGGTCATCAGCATGACGAAGAGGCCGTCCATCGTACCGAGATGGGCAAACCAGAAGGGGTGTGCGGAGGCAACAAGGAAAAAGCCGGCCCACAGGCCGGTGCGGACATCGAAGAACAGGCGGCCGAGGAGGTAGAGGGCCAGGACGGTGCCCGCCAGGGAAACAGCGGAGATCCATCTTCCGGAGAGTCGGCCGGCCCCGCCGGAAGACCCCCTGCCCGCCCAAAGGGTGAGCCAGAAGAACAAGGGAGGCTTTTCCGCATAGATTTCCCCATTGAGGATGGGGACCAGGTACGAGCGCGTCAAGCCCATCTCGCGAGCAACTTCGCGATAGCGGATTTCGTCCGGAAGCTGGAGACCCCAACCGCCGAGCCCGGGAAGAAGCACCAGGAGGACATAGGCGATCAGCAGGTAGACGAGGCATGTCTCGAGTGCCCGGCCCGGCCCCGCATGGTCATCTCCGGGCCGCCGGTCTCTTGGATGTGCAGAGGATCCCATGTTCGAGCATTCCCGGGGTCTTTCTTTCGAGCTGCGCCGGCCGTGCCCTTGGGGATGGGATGCTGGACGGCGGCAGGCAGCCTCCTGGGTGTGGTATAGCACAGGGGGCCCCGCGGATACAAAAGCGCAGACGAATCCCTCGCCTTCCCTGTACTCCTTTTTTTTCTCGCCGGTTTTTCCTATAGTGTAGTTTCTGCCGGGGCTCGCAGTGTCCGCCTCCCCATTACAGTCGCTTGCGCGAGAGGATCGCGATGACTTCATGGCTTGCGAGAAATTTCTCCTGGGCGCGCGTATCCCTGGGGCTCTATCCTTATCCCCGCGAGAGGATACAACCGGTTTCGATCGGGGCCTTCCGGGGCTGGCAGGAAAAGGACGCCGCCCCGCGCCTCATGCCGCTCCTCCACGAGTTGCTGGAGGGAGACCTGATCGCCAGGGGCAGAATCATCCATGAGGATCGGCACAAGACAAGCTCTTTGTGTACGCCGGCATGCCGGTCCGGGCACGACTCTGTCTACGTAAAGCGCTATCAGAAACGCGGCCTGCTCATGGATTTGAAGGACTGGGTTCGCGGTTCCCAGGCGAGGAAGTCCTTTCTCCTGGGGCTCGAATTGCCGCGGCGCGGGATCGCAACCACCCCCCCCCTGGCCTATCTCGAACATTGGCGGGGAGGCATCCGCAGGGAGGGCTTTCTGCTTTGCAAGGGGTATCCGAGCGGCATTCCGGTGGCAGGAATGTTTACCAGATTTTACAAAGAAAACAAGGCCGAGGATTTTGATGTGACCTTACGCGCCCTTGGCGCCTTTTTCCTGGCGGTCGAGAGGGCTGCCGTCCGCCACGGCAGCCTGATGGGCTCCACATTGGCTGTTCCGAACGATGAAGGCCCTCCCAGCCTTTACCTCACGGATCTCGAAGAAATCTGCACGCTCGGCGCCGTGTGTGAGCATGACTACAGACGTATGGCCTGGTCGATTCACTGGCACCTGAAGCGCTATTTGCCTCCGGAACGGATCGAGGCCTTCTGCGAGGAAGGCCGCCGCATCGGTTGCCGGATCCTCCAACGAGTTTCCCTCTATTTGTAATGGGCGACCGGCTCCCAACTTCCTGCCGCTATGGCGCCATCTGTCGCTTCCGAAGGCGGACCGCCCGGGGAGTGATCTCCACCAGCTCGTCATCATTGATATAGGAAATCGACTCCTCCAGGCTCATCTGAACCGGGGTGGTGAGTATGACGTTCTCGTCAGAGCCCGCGGCGCGCATGTTGGTCAGCTTTTTGCCCTTCGCCGGGTTGACGACCAGATCGTTGCCACGGCAGTGCTCGCCCAGGATCTGGCCCGCATAGGCCCGGGCGCCCGGCCCGTAAAAGAGCCTTCCGCGTTCCTGCAGGTTGAACAGGGCATAGGCCACCGTCGTACAGGGCCCCTTTACCACCAGGACGCCGTTCTTGCGGTTTCGGATCTCACCGGCGTGAGGGCCGTAGCCGTCGAACACATAGTTCATGATGCCCATACCCCGGGTGGCGGACAGGAACTCGGGCCGGAACCCGAGCAGGCCGCGAGTCGGAATCCGGTACACAATGCGTGCCATGCCGTTGTTCTGGTGCATGGCGATCATCTTTCCCTTTCGGTTGCCCAGCATCTCGATCGCCGTGCCCATGTACTGCTCTTCCACGTCGATCGTCAGCTCCTCATACGGCTCCAGCAGTTCGCCGCCCTCCTGCTTCATGATTACCTGCGGGCGCGTGACCTGGAATTCGTATCCTTCGCGGCGCATACGCTCGATAAGGATCGACAGGTGCAACTCCCCCCGTCCCGAGACCTTGAAGCCGGAACCGTTGTCCGCCGGCTCCACAATCAGGGCCACGTCGGCGAGGGCTTCCCGTCGCAGGCGCTCATCCAGGTGGCGCGAGGTGACATAGGAACCCTCTTTCCCGGCGAAGGGGGAGTCGTTCGGGATAAAATTCATGGAAAGGGTGGGTGGATCGATTTCGGTGGGAGGCAGCGGTTTCGGGTCGTCCGGGTCGGTATACGTCACGCCCACGGTGACATCATCCATCCCGGCAACCGCCACGATCTCGCCCGTGCCGGCGATGTCCGTGGCTACCTTCCGGTTTCCCTCGAAACGGTACACCTTGGTGATTCTTGCCGGAACCAGTGTGCCGCAACGCCTGGCGACGACGATCTCCTTGTTTGTGTTCAACGTCCCCGAGGTGATCTTTCCGATTCCCAGCCGGCCCAGGTACGGAGAGTAGTCGATGGAGCTTACCAGCAGCTGCAGCGGGCCGTCCGGGCTTCCGGCCGGAGGGGGTGTGTGGTCGATGACCGCCTGGCAAAGCGGCTCCATGGACCGGGCCGAATCGCCGATTTCCCGCACCGCATATCCGTCCTTGGCGGAAGCATACACGACCGGGAAATCGAGAATCTCCTCCGGGGCATCCAGCTTGACGAAGAGATCGAACACCTGGTTCACCGCCTCGTCCGGCAGGGCCGCCGGCTTGTCGATCTTGTTGATGACCACGATGATCGGCAGCCGAAGCGCCAGCGCCTTTTTCAGCACGAAATAGGTCTGGGGCATGGGCCCTTCCTGGGCGTCGACAAGGAGCAGGGCCCCGTCGGCCATCCGCAGCACCCGCTCGACCTGCCCACCGAAATCCGCATGTCCGGGCGTATCGATGATGTTGATCAGAAAATCCCGAAACTTGAACGAGCCGTTCTTGGAAGCGATCGTAATCCCTCGCTCTCTTTCGAGGTCGATCGAGTCCATGAGCCTTTCCGTGACGACCTGGTTGTCGCGGAACATGCCGCTCTGTCTGAAAAGCTGATCCACCAGGGTTGTTTTCCCGTGATCTACATGTGCAATGATCGCGATGTTTCTTATGCGCTCTTGTTTCATCGTCTCCAAGACCTTGCCGGTTTCCGAACTTCCATTTCGTATGCAGACTTGTTGCGTCGTGCCTCTGCCGGGTGTCGAGGCGCCTGGAGGAATCCCTTCGTCTTGCCGGTCGCGTGTGAGGGAACATCAGGGGAACACGGGCGGGGCATCCAATGATTATCCGATTTTGTCGCAAAAAAAGCAACAAGGAGGCCCCAGGCCCGTCAGGGACAGAGCATGAGCGGTGTCGGCATGGTCTGGAGCAGGCTGGTGACCAAGGGCCCCGGCCTGCCGGGACGGGGCACGCCGAGGACCAGAAGGTCGTAATCCACCGCGATCTCGTTGATCCCCTGGATCGGATTTTCCTCTAGGATGCGGGTTCCCGTCTCCAGCCCGCCCGAAATCATCTTTTTTCGCACCTTGTCAACGAGGGCCCCGGCCGCCTTTTCTCCACCGGGTTCGCAAAAGCGCACCAGATCCACCGAAACGGGAAGGCCTGCGAGAAGGAGACAGACCCTCGATAGAAACCGGTCCACAATCGCTTGCGAGTCCACATACAGGAGAACGCGCTGGAGGGGCCGGTAATGGTTCACAAGGATGATCGGGCAGGGGGTCGCACGAAGAAGCTTCAGCAAAATGCCCGCATGCTGGCCCCGGAGAGGGTTCGGCCTCCCCATGAAAAGAAAATCGAATGAGCCTGTCAAGACTTCTCGAATAATTTCTTTCGCCGCCTTTCCATGGACCACCTTGAGCGTAGGAAGGGGCCCATAGGCCTCCTGCTCGGACGCAATAACGCCCGCCATGGTTTCGTAGGCGCGCTTCAGGTGCTCCCGCCTGTAGGTGCGCACCGCCCAGCCGGTGCCGTAATCCGATGTCCGGGCAGAGGGATCGAGGACGTGGAGGGCCTCCACACGACCTCGCCCCTTGCCGGCCAGGCGGCAGGCGGCCCTCAGGGCGAAGCTCGATTCGACGGCTTGATCGATCACCACCAGGAACTTCAGCATCGAATCTCCCCCGACTGTCTCTCCCGTGCCCGGCTCGGCGGTGCGACGAGGGCCCCGAGTCCCCCGTCAAGAGATGAAGACGCCATGAAAAGCGCTACGACTGCTTTCGCTGCCGGACCGCCTGGGCGGCCCGTTCGATGACCTGCTTGAGTTCATGAAGCCGGAACGGCTTCGGAATAAAATCGAACACCCCCGACTGCATCGCCTCTCGGGCAATTTCCATGGTTGCATAACCGGTGATGATGACGACCTCGCTTTCGGGCCAGAGTTCTTTTTGAACCCGAAGCAGTTCGAGGCCTGTAACTCCGTCCATCTTGAAATCGGTGACCACGATATCGAATCGCTTCCTCTTGATCCTCCCGAGCGCTTCCCGGCTGTCCGTCATGACTTCCACGTTGTAGCCTTCCTTTTCGAGGCTGGGCTTGATCCTGGAGCCTACGATCGGCTCGTCGTCGAGCACCAGTACCTCCAGAGGTTCGCTCATGGGATGCCTCCTGTCTCCTCCGGGATTGGGTCGCCGGCGGGCTCGGGGGAGAGAAACTGCTCGACGTATCTCTCTACGGCCTCATCCGACCTCATCAGGACATCAAGCTGCCTGGCGTATCCGATCAGCCTGCCCAGCATGGCCAGCCGGGTCTCCATCATCTCCTCATTGATCTTCCGGACCCGGGCCACCACCAGGTCTCCCTTGACCTCGACCAGGAAGTCATGGTGGCCGAGGACCTCGGCCAGGAACTTCGCCCGTCTCGACCTCCGGGCGATATCGGTCACCCCCCCCAGGAACCGGAAATAGATGTAGTTGTCGTTCCGGTTGTCGGTCATGATCGTGTCGATCATGTTGAAGTGGTACCCCAGGCGGAGATTCAAATTCATGTACTCTCGGGAGATGACGGCAAGGTTCTGGCCCTCGTTGGGGTTCGCCTGCGATGTCCTTGTAAAACTGGTCATGAAGCTGCGGAAGTCCAGATCCACGGGTTCCGTCCGCCACACGCCTTCCTCGCAAAGCCCCTCCAGGAGGGCATGCAGGGGCCTGGAAGCGATCTGGTCCGGCGTGAGGCGCTTACCGGCCGCCTCGGGTACGACGCCGTTCCCTATGTCGATTACGACCAGCCCGAGCGGAACCGGAAGGGAAAGCCGGTGCGTGGGAACCCGCTTCCAACGTCGGCCCTGGAGGTGGAGGTTGATGAATTCCTTCACAGCCATTTCATGGCTGAAGCGCGTGATATCGTGGTAGGTGCGGCAGTGGTTGGGGGAGAACTCTCCGCTTTGCGGGTCGGTAAGGTGCAAAGGGGCGATCTTTTTCAGGAGACGCCGGAGAATCCGGAACTCCCGGCTGTCTGCGAAGGGCTGTTCGACAAAGGACTGGAAGCGAAGCAGTTCTTTGACAATACCCTGGTAGATCACACGTTCCTGGGCGTCGACGGTCACCTCCATACCGTCGTCGAGACGGCGGGTCGCCTCACCCGTGTCCACCAGCGTGGGCACCCGATATTCCCGTGCAACCGTGGCCATGTGTCCCGTCGGGGTGCCGATGTCCGTGACGATCGCGGAAGCAAGCGGGATCAGAGGGGAAAGCTTCGGGGAGGTACTCCGGGCAACCAGAACCGAACCTCTCCGGAATCGGTCAAAATCGTCGTCCGAAAGGACCCGCATCACCCTGCCCGCTCCAATCCCGCGGCAGGCAACCATCCCCGTATCCTCCATCAGTTTCGGATGGGCGCGGGTTGCTTTTTTGATCTCATCGGCCCCGATCTTCTCCACGGCCCGTACCCGCAGGGGACGACTCTGGATGATAAAAGGGCCCTGTGCCTCCGCGATGGCCCATTCAATGTCCTGGGGCCGCTTGAAATACGCTTCGAGCTGGTCGGCGATCGCGGCCAGCCTTTCGAGATCCTCCTCGGCCAGACAGGGGGCGGTCTGGCGCTCGAGGGGAACCATCTCTTCCCGTTCTCCAAGACCTTCGTCCGGAACGACGAGTTTCTGCTTAGCGCCGATCCTGCTCTGGATCAGCTTGTAGCCGGGCGCCTGTCGAGCCAACCTGTAAAAGTCGGTGCCCCCGCTTCCCTCCACCACGGTTCTTGCCAGCCCCCAGGCCGCGGAAATGAGGATCACGTCTTCGTCGGGCGCTTCCGGATCGCGTGTGTACATGACCCCGCTCACTTGGGCGGCCACCATTCCCAGCACGCCGACCGCCATGGCCGACTTCTCATGCTTGATCTCATGTTCACGCCGGTAGACGATCGCCTCGGGAGAGAACAGGCTGGCGACTACCTGCTTGTACCGTTCCGTCAGCTGGACGCTCGGAACCTGGAGAAAGCTCCGGTACTGACCCGCGAAACTCAGCTCCTCGTCCTCGCCGATCGCACTGCTCCGAACCGAAAAATAGGAATACCCCTGTGCCTCCAGTCTCTTGGCGGCTCCCCGGATCGAGGACTCAAGCGCCTCCGGGAGCTTCGCCTCCTCGATGGCCGCCCGGATATCCGCCGAAACCCTGGCCGGCTCCACACCCGTCTCGAGCGCTTCGTAGGCCCTCCGCATAGCTTCGCGGAGTCCCTTCTGTCCAACGAATTCCCGGTATCCCTGGGTAGTGATCACAAAGCCGGGGGGAACCCGTTGACTCAGCCTGGAGTGAATCTCGCCGAGGGTGGCCATCTTCCCTCCGGCAAGGTCGACCAGGTCCAGATCGATCTCCGACAGGGGCATGACCCGCTTTCCACCGGCGGCAAGAGAGTCATCGGTGAACTCGGAACGAATGCTCGTCCGGATACGTTCGAAAACCTTATAGAGGGAGAGATACCGGTTTTCCGTGATCGTGTTCAGGTTGTAAATGATGCGGTAGACAAGATCGTCGAGTTCGGTGATCACTTTGTCGAGGTAGTGGGTGTCGAACACATAGTCGCCGGAGAGCTTTTCGCCCATGTCCGCGACCAGCTCCAGCATCTGGTTGTTGTACTCCAAGAGTTCTCGGAACCTTTCGAACAGAGAACGGAAAAAAAGCGCGCCTTCAGCCGAAGTTTTCTGGAACATCTTTTTTCGTAAACTTCGAAAAGGCGGCTTCATGATCAATGAGCGCCCTTAGATTGGAAAATGGCACCGACGCCCAGTCCCGCCCCCAAGGCCGCGAAAACCGCTACGAATCCGTAGATCCATCCGTGTTCCATGGCCAGCCGATGGAAAAAGGCCACCGACGGCATCAACTCCACGGAAAGGGGCTCTTCGATCCGGGCCACTTCCACGCCGTCCCGCAGACCAATCAGAATCGCCCGGTAGGGGCCCACGGGTGACCGGGCGGGCAGGATGATCTCGCCGGAGACTCTCACCGGCCCGTTTCCGTCGCCTGCGATCTCAAGTTCGGATTCGCCGAGATGATAGAGTCCTCGACTCTCCTGAAATGCGATGAATTCATCCTTCCATGTCTCTTTTCCGGCCTCCTCCTTCGCACTCCCCAACTCGATCTCGACCTCCATCGCTTCCTTCACCTTTTGAAAGCCCACCTCGCCGGAGGCGTCCGGCCCGCCGGGAATCATCCGGTCGATCGGGCTCGACGTGAGACATTGATAAAAGGCCGGTGCATTCTTGAAGGTAGCGCTTCCCACGGCCATCCAGAGGCCGAGTTTCCTGCCGCGCACGTGCATCTCGCTTTCCCGGTTCGGGCCCCGGAGGATAAGGGCTGCATCGCAGCCCGGGGGAAGGGTCCCCCGCAGAGAGATCTTTGCCTCGTGGAAAAAGAACCCGATTTGGAGCGAAGAGGGAACGACGTCCAGTGTGGCATAGGCAGGCGGCTGGACCGGCGGGATTGCGCCCGGGGGCGCGATCCCGGCTGAGGACTCCCCGGGCCCCGGAGGCAGGGTCAGCAGGCAAAATGCGAAGAAGAAAAGGGCGGTCCATCTCGCTTCGGTTGTCGTCGACATCTTCAGTGGCCCCCCCTCGGCGCAAGCAGACAGTCCGGCGCCATGAGCAGAGAAAAGAGCATTTTCACCATCACCACCAAGACGAGACTGGCCAGCAGGATCTTCAGCTGGTCGGCCTTCAGGCGGCTGCTGACCTTCGCCCCGACCTGGGCCCCGATGACCGAACCCACCATCAGCATGACGGCGAGGAAAAAATCCACGGTATGGTTGGCGGAAGCCTGCATACAGGTCACGTTGATGCAGGTGAACAGGACATTGAACAGGCTTGTGCCGACCACCACGTGCATGGGCATCCGAAGGAGGTAGACCATGACCGGAACCATGATGAAGCCGCCGCCTACGCCCATGATTGCGGCAAGTACCCCCACGAGGAGGCCGAGAAGAAATGGCATGAGGACGGACATGGACACGCCGGACTTGGGAAACTCCGTCCGGTACGGGAGGGCCTCCATGAAACGAACGTAGAGGGAGGGCTTCTCGGTG
>WFRX01000010.1 GCA_015486285.1 bacterium | reverse complement strand
CTGGCCTATCTGGCGGACCAGGATACGGTCCATGTATTCGAGTTGTATACGGCTCCAGCGGCAGTCGCAGACGGCGATCTCCGGGTTTCCGGCCCCCTGGCGGCAGGCGGGGACGTAGTCGACTTTGCCTGGGCCCCGGATGGTTCACGCATTGCCTACCTGGCGGACCAGGATCAGCTGAGCGTTTTCGAACTGTTCACCTCAACACCGGACGGCCGGACCAATGACAAGGTCTCCGGCGCCCTTGCGGCCGGCGGCGGTGTTACGGCATTCGCGTGGGATCCGAAGGGCGGGGGACTCGCCTATCTGGCGGACCAGGAGGATGTCAATGTGCCGGAACTGTATATCTCCATGCCCGACGGCAGCGACAACGTCAAGGTCTCCGGCCCCCTGGCGCCGGGGGGCCGGGTTTACCGATTCGCCTGGCTCCCCTGATCGCCTTGTCGCGGCACGCAGTGTCTTCCCTGCCTGCCTCCTCAAAGAAAAACGTTCGCTTTGCATCAGGGGCATTCGAGCAGTTCTTTCATTCGCGCATACTCTTCCCGGCTGATCTCGCCCTTTGCGAGGCGCTCTTTGAGTATGGCAATGGAATCGAACCGGTCCTGCACGTATCGGGACGAGGCCCGCCTCCTGGAGGTCACGAGTCTGACCAACAGGTAGATCCCCCCGCCTGCGAGGGCCAGGAAAATCAATGCCCAAAGCCATCCGTGCAAAAAGAAGGGGCCGTTCATCCAACAGGAATAGCCGCATCGCCACATGGGGTTCCTCCATCCCGCCCTTCCCGCCGAAGAGGGCCGGCGGGAAGGGCATTCGAGTAAGTTATCGCCGCTGCCTCTCGTAAGATAAGGCAACGGCGATCCGTCCGGACTCAGGGCCTACCAGCAATAGGCCCCGCAGTTCCATGCACCGTGGCGGTGGCGGCCATGGTTATGGGGGCCGCGGTGCCGCATGCCGGAGATGTCGTATTGACGGGCCTTCTCCCGCAACTGGGCCTGGATGTCAAAGATCTCCTTTGACAGCTTGTTGGCACGGGTCGGATCCGGGTCAGGGCTGGCCATCAGGGCATCGTATTCCGCCCCCTTCGCAGCCAGGTCTTTCCTGAGATCCGCGGTCTCGTCCAGGAATTTCCCGTAATCTCCGCTCGGGGCAGGGCCCTGCTCGCCGTAGTAGCCGCCCCACCGTCCGTCCCTTTGAGCTCCCCAGGAGTACCCGTCCCATGGGCACGCCCAGGCCAGAGCGGTCAAGAGTCCCAAGGAAACGGCCAGTGTCAGGGCGATAGCGAGTGTTTTCATGGTTTCGTCCTCCTTCTTGCTGTGGTTGTTTAACGTTCTTTTTCAAGAAACTCGCCTCTGTGTTTGCCCAGGTGTAAGAGCAACCCGTGTGCCACGAGAACAACTAATCTTGTAACTTCCTGTTCTAACAGTAAATATTCGAATTCAGGTCGGAGACTTCACAGGAATGGATCTTGCGAAAGACATGGTTCCGGGTATTTTCTACCCAGGCGCCTGTTTACAAAATATCCGGCAAACGATACGCTTTGAGATAGCCCTCCGTCGGCCGGAGAATCCCGTGCGGTAGAAATGGCCGATCCCGGTCAAGACCCACGGACGAGGAGCCCATGAGATTCAACCCCTCCAACAGGCAGCACAGGGCCGGGCTGGCAACAGTCCCGGCGTGGGTCCTTGTCGGGGCCGTGGTCATCCTTCTGGCCATTGTCGTCACCCTGGCCGTCCGGAATTTCAACCGGGAGAAACAGCACATGGCCGACATCCTGAGCGAAAAGGGGGCGGCCCTGATCCGGGCCTTTGAATCCGGCGCGCGGACGGGAATGATGGACAGGATGTGGGGGAAAAGCCAGGCGCAGACCCTGCTGGAAGAGATGGCCCGCCAGCCGGGCATCTTGTATATGGTCATCACGGACAGGGACGGCCGGATCCTGGCGGACAACGACAGGATCCGGATCGGCGGGCAATTCCTGAACAAGGCCGCCATGGAATCGCTCCGGCCGGGCATGAAAGAAAGATGGCGACTGGCCGTCACGGCGGACGGACGGCAGGCCTTCGAGGTGTTCAGGTATTTTCGGCCCCTGGGCGGCGGCGATTCCGATGCTTGGAGAAGGACCTGCCGCCACGAACACGGGGCGCACGGGTCCATGGGAAGGGACTGGACGAGGGGCTGCTGTTCTTCCCGGAACGCCGGTGGGAGCGGGGGCGGTGTCGACGCAGATGTGATCTTTGTCGGGCTCGATGTCGCCCCCTTTGAAGCCGCGAGGCAGGAAGACATCCGCAACACGATCGTCATCTCCGCCGTGCTCGTACTCCTGGGGCTGGGAGGGTTTCTCTCCCTGTTCTGGATTCAGAACTACCAGACCACGAGACGGCTGCTGCAGGACACGAGCGCCTTTGCAACGGAAGTGGTGGCGAATCTTCCCGTGGGCGTGATCGCCACAGGGCCGGACGGCAGGATCGCGTTCCTCAACGAAGCGGCGGAGGCCATCACGGGACACACCTTCGAGGCCGCACGGGGGACAACGCCGGATCGTATCCTCCCCGAGGACTGGGATTCCCTCAAGCGTCTCCTGGACAAGGGGAAAACCCTACTGGAAAGGGAGATGGAATGCTCCTTTTCCGGCGGCGGGTCGGTTCCCTTGAGTGTAAGCGGCACGAGGATCGTTAACGAAGAAGGCTACCTTGTCGGGCACCTTCTGATCCTCAGGGACTTGCGCGAGGTACGCAGCCTTCAGGAAGAAATCCGGCGGCAGGAAAAGCTCGCCGCCCTCGGCGGCATGGCCGCGGGGATCGCACACGAGATCAGAAATCCGTTGAGCTCCATCAAGGGGCTGGCCACCCTTTTCAACGACCGGTTCGAGGAGGGCAGCGAGGAAAAGGAGGCGGCCGGCGTCATGCTTCGGGAAGTGGACCGCTTGAACAGGGTGATCAGCGAACTCCTGGAATTCGCCAGGCCTTCCGACCTCAAACCGAAGGCCGTGGATCTGAATGAACTGTTGGAACATTCTGTTCGCCTGGTGCAGCAAGATGCAAAAGGCAAGGCGATTCGAATCGAGTTGTCTCCGTACAGCGGGCTTCCCCCCGTGCCGATCGACCCCGACCGCTTCTCGCAGGCCGTGCTGAACCTCTTCCTCAATGCCATCCAGGCGATGGACAAGGGTGGGGTCCTTTCCATCGAAACCTCACTCTCCGACGACCTCCATGTCATGGTCCGTGTGGCCGACACGGGTGGGGGAATCAGCCCCCGTGACCTCGGCAAGATCTTCGACCCGTACTTCACTACAAAACCGACGGGTACGGGGCTGGGGTTGGCCATCGTTCATAAGATCATCGAGGCGCACAAGGGCAAGGTAAGGGTAGAGAGCGCTGTAGGAAAGGGAACGGTCTTTACCATTCTGATTCCTCTTTCGGCGGACAAGGCAGCCGCGGAGCAGACTCATGACGGTTCGTGACAAGAAGGCGTCCGTACTGGTGGTGGATGACGACTCCACCCACAAGCGTGTGCTCCTGACACTCCTGGAGAGCTGGGGTTACCTCGCGGCGGGAGTGGATGATGGAGCCGCCGCCGTCGAACGGGCCAGGGAGAATCCCCCCGACCTGATCCTCATGGATATCCGCATGGCCGGGTTGAGCGGCATCGAGGCCTTGAAGCAGATCAAGGTCTATAACCCTGCTATTCCGATTCTCATCATGACGGCCTATTCGTCCGTGGAGTCCGCCGTGGAGGCGCTGAAATCCGGGGCCTACGACTATCTGACCAAGCCATTGGATTTCGATGTGCTCAAAATCACGATGGACAGAGCCCTGGAACATGTCAGTCTCAAGACGGAGAACCTCGCCCTCAAGGAGAAACTCCATTCCGCTTTCCATCTTGCGAACATCATCGGCAAGAGCCGGCCGATGAAGGAGTTGATCGAGATGGTGGGTATGGTTGCTCCTTCCGAGGCAACCGTGCTGATTACGGGAGAAAGCGGAACCGGCAAGGAATTGATTGCCAAGGCGATCCATTTCAACAGCAATCGCAAGGATGGCCCTTTCGTCATCGTCAACTGCGCCGCCATTACGGAAACCCTCCTGGAATCCGAACTCTTCGGTCACGAAAAGGGCTCCTTCACAGGCGCCGACAAGAAGCGCGAGGGGCATTTCATGCGGGCCGACAGGGGAACGATCTTTCTGGATGAAATCGGGGAAATGTCCCCCATCATGCAGGCAAAGCTTCTCCGGGTCATTCAAGAAAGGGAAATTCAGCGTGTGGGCAGCGATGAAACCATCAGGGTCGATGTCCGCATCCTGACCGCCACCAACCGGGATCTCGAAAAGGAGGTTTCTGAAGGCAGGTTTCGGGAAGACCTCTATTACAGGCTCAAGGTGGTCAAGCTTCGGGTTCCTCCTCTCCGGGAGCGCGGGGAAGACATTCCTCTGCTGGCGCAGCATTTCCTGGACAGGTACAGCGAAAAGAACCGCAAGACCGTCAAGGGCTTTACCCCCCTTGCCATGGATACCCTCCTGAAATACAACTGGCCCGGCAATGTGAGAGAACTCGAGAACACGATGGAACGGGCGGTCATCCTTCTCCGGGGCGACTACATAACCGAGAAAGAACTCCCCTTGAGTATCACCCGGGCAAACGAATGGAGTGAAACCGGCCGGGCTTCCGCCGAACCCAGGTCGTTGGATGAGATCGAGAGGGAGGCCATCATCGCCATGCTGGAGAGAACCGGGGGCAACAAGAGCGAGGCGGCCCGAAGGCTGGGCATCACGAGGAAAACGCTGCACAAGAAATTGCAGGCGTACGCCGCAGAGGGGCCCAAATAGGGCCCCTCTGCCATCAAAAAACGGGATTCAGTCCTTCGGTTTCCATTCCTGCATCTCTGTACCCTCCTCTTCGAGCATCTTGGCCAGATCCTGCATGAAGTTCTTCCAATCGAAAGGCGCCCCCCATTCAAACGGGAGGTGTCGGATCTCGCCGGGGCGTGTGGCGGTTGTCAGGAGGTCCAACGCATCCTTCAGGATGCTTTTCTGCAGTTCAGGATCATTGGGCTTGCCGCACTGCCGGCCCAGGGGAAAGTTCACGAAGGCGGAACGCGGCGGTTTCACCCGTTCCATCATGTCCAGGCAGGCGCCCAGGTAAAGGGTGGGGATACCCGCTTCTTCGATGGTCCGGCTTATCAGTCCGACCGACTGATGGTCCAGGGGTCAGGCGGGTACGAGTAAGGCCGCATCCGTCCCCTGTTCCTTGAGAATCTCCACGATCTTCGGCACGGTCTCCTGTTGCAGCGCGGTTCGCTTGTAGAGCCGACCCATTCCCAGCGTGATGGCTTCCGGGACGAGGGCGCCGATGGTCCCTTCCTCCGCGAGTTCCCGGAGACGGTCCACCGGGTAGATACAGTTTATATCCTTGAGCGCGTCCCGGTGGTCGAAATAGTTGTGATGCAGCTTGAGCCGCTCTCGGGGGGTGTCCACGGGGATACGCCGGAAGCTCAAGTCGTTAACGGCCCAGGGATCGAAGGGCTCCTGGTCGTCTCGGAAGATCCCGGCGGAATCCACCAGGGCGATGCGGGCCTCCCCGAGGGGCTTGTCAAAGGGGGTCCAGGGGCTCGAATCGAATTGCGACCATCGGTAGGGAGGGAATCCCTGGCTCTGGTACCACTCGTCCAGGCTCGTTACATACTCGATCGGTTTCATGGGCGACCTCTCTCTTGGGATTTTCTGCAGGATGTTCCGGTTTCGGATTGTGGGCAGTCAGTATAGGAACCCGCCGGTTCTCCTGTCAATATTGGCACACCGCTAGAATCCCGGCTGTTTCAGGTACATGTGATACATATGAGAGGTATACAGGGCCGCGAGAGGATTGTGCCCTGTGACCCGGTCCTTGACGGCAAGCACCGTTGTGTACGCATCGGCATATTTGAAGAAAAGCGAATCGTGACCGACACAAAGGCCCAGGAGCACGTTGAGTTCGGTTTTCACGCGATTCAATACCTTGGCCTGCACGATCGGGTTGCAGGCCGACTCGTCGGTCCCGATGAAGATCTTCTCCCCGTCCTTCACCCCCAGGGCATCCTCCTTTGGAACCCTGCCTACCTTGCACAGGACGCTTGCGACCTCGAAGCCCTGGGCCGCGAAGATCTCATGGGCGATCCGGGCCTCCTGGGCAAGCCCCACACAGAAGACGAGGCCGAGCTTTTTTGCGCCGATTTTGTGGCCGAATTCGCAGATTTCCTGGATCCTGGTCTTGCTGCAGTGGATCACAAAGGGCTGCCGGTCCCGGTCGAGGTAGCACTCTCCCTCCTGAACCGATGCGAGGCGGGCAAACTCCCGCACCTCCGGCTTCTCGTATTCCTTTCTTGCCTCCTGGATCAGGTCTTCGAAGCCGAGAGTCGGACACGAAGCCGGTCCCCTTCCCGATTCGAAAAAGCAGATCTTTTCCATAACGTTGATTCCGCACATGGCGCATTGGGGGTCCTTCTTCTCCGTCATGACTCGCCTCCCGCTTGTTTCGGTTTCCAGTTCCCGTATCGGGATCATTGTATACATAGCGCTTCGCAGAAGCCAGGAGCGGAGCAATTGCGCATCGGAGTTTCCTGTGGTATCTCTTGACGATATGGTGGGCGGAAGCGTGCAAAGGAGAAATTTTCGCTCATACCGGACACGGGAGACCCGACGATGCAAGCCTTGGATGAACTCAGCAGAGTGGCCGATGCGCTGGAGAACGACTATGTCGCCGAGTGGCGGAACCAGGGCAGGAAGATTGTCGGCTATGTCTGTTCCTACATCCCGGAGGAAATTTTGCATGCGGCGGATATCCTGCCGTACCGGATCACCGGCAGGGGATGCGCCGATACCTCCCAGGCGGATGCCTACCTGACTCGGGTCAATTGCACCTTCGCCCGATGCTGCCTCGAAAACGGTCTGAGCGGGCGGTACGACTTCCTTGACGGCGCGGTCTTCATGAACGGCTGCGACCACATTCGCCGCGCCTATGACAACTGGCACGCCCACGCCGCAGCTCGCCCGTACATGTATATTTTGCCCGTTCCGCACCTGATGGATACAAAAGCGATGACCTGGTACCGGGAGGAAATCCTCCGTTTCCGGGAAAGCCTCGAAAGCCACTTCGGCTGTGCGATCGCCCGGGAAGCGCTCTCCGAATCGTTGGCGGTCTACAACGAATCACGGAGGCTCCTCCATCGCCTCTATGATCTGCGAACAGGTGACAATCCGCCCGTGACAGGGGTGCAAGTACAGAGG
>WFRX01000009.1 GCA_015486285.1 bacterium | reverse complement strand
TCGTCGCCGATCCCTTCCCTCCGGGCGATCATCTGAAAGAATGGTTCGGCGAATTCGTATTCCCCATATTGATCGAAGGGGAGGTCGCAGTCGATCTCCTTGCCCGGTCCCAGGACGCCCATCTTCTGCAGGTCCCGTACATAGCGCAACCCGTGCGTAAATTCGAAGGCGTTGATGCCGAGCCGCTGGCACAAGTCGGTCGTCTTGTAGGCGGCCGGGCTGTTCTGCCCCTCGGTCATGGAATAGATGAGCGCCGCCTCGTGGCCTCCCAGGTACTCGACGATGGTAGCTATGATCTTCGTTTTCAGGCCGCTGTGTCGCAGGAGATCCGTGTAGGAGTAAAGGACCGACTCCGCGCATGCGGATTCGTTGCCCAGCCCTGTGTCGTTCCTGGAGCGGCAGCCGGCGGGGCAGCCCATACAGGCCTGGGGCCTGGAATGCTTGCGGCGCTGCCAGAACGTAATTGGCACGGGCGGGGAGCCGAAGCTCGAAAGGCTTCTGAGGTCGGCATTGCTCATCAAGCTGTGCTTGTCATCGATCAGGTCCGGATCGTCTACGTCCACGGAGAAGTTCTTCTTCGCCCACAGGCGCGCCTCCAGGAGGGCGGCAGGATCGGCGACGGGTACGCTGCCCGTGCCGATCACGCTGATCGCCTTCAGATTCTTCGCGCCCCAGACCGCTCCGAACCCTCCTTGGCCCGCCGCGTTTCCCGCGTCATGGATGATCGCGCCGACCCTGGCCAGCCTTTCCCCGGCCGGCCCGATGGCCATCACGGCGGGGTTCTGGGTGGTGCGGGCGTGGTCGGAAGCGTTCCCGAGGTCGACCCAGTCGCGCAGCGGGGCCCGGCCGGTGACCTCCTTCCAGATCCTTTTCTGGGTCTCCCAGGTGTCGAGGCCCCACAATTCGCCCGCGTTCTGAATCCGTATCTCATGGTCCCGAATGTCCACCCATACGGGTTCTTCCGACTTGCCCTCGATCACGATTCCGTCCCAGCCGGCGTACTTGAGCATGGGACCGAACCTTCCCCCCAGGTTGCTGCGAGTAAACCAGCCGATGGGGTAGGACTGCACGCCGATGCACTGGACCTCCACCCGGCTCGCGCCGCCGGGGGCGAGGGTGCCGGTGAGGGGGGAGGTCATGATCGTGACCACGTTCCTCTCGTCGAAGCCGTCGATCGTCTTATCCTTGACCAGGTTCCAGAAGATGGCCGAGCCGATCCCGTGGCCGCCTACCCATGCCTCGTACTCCTTCGTGTCGATGAACGAGATCTTTCTGTCGCTCAGGTTCAGGCGCAGGATTTTTCCCCGATAGCCGTTCATGGATCCGTTCTCCATCTCTGTTTTCGGTTGCCGCTAATCGATGGCGTAACCCATCTTTTTCCAGGCCTTTCCCCGCAGGTTCGCTCTGTAGCCGGCGTAGCCCTTTTGCAGGGGGATCTCCCGGGACAGCATGATCGCGTTGACAGGGCATGCCTCTACACAGAGCTGCCTGCCCCCGGCCCCGCCTTTCCCGTTCCAGTAGGGCGTGTCCGCGCACAGGTCGCACTTGATGGCCCGCTCGTCCTCATGGTTCCAGACGGCCCTTGCCGGCTCAAAGGGGCACGCCTCCACGCAGCTCATGCAGCCCACACACTCTTCCTTGTCCACGGTCCGGATGTTTCCGTGTTCCTTGTCCACGTGGAGGGCACCGGTGGGACATGCCTTGAGGCACTCCGGATCGACGCACTGCCTGCAGGGTTCCACGGCCACATCCCCGGGAAACCTGCCAAAGGGGTCCTGGGTGATCTGAAGCCTGGCCAGCGAAAGGTTTTCCCTCCCCTCATGGGCCAAAGAGCAGGCGAGCATGCAGGTCAGGCAGCCCTGGCACTTCCGGAAGTCGACCAGAAGATATCCCTGGCTGGGAGGGATTTCCAGTTTGGAAACGTCCAAGTCCTCTGTTGGAGGCTTGGGGTGCGTCGGCGGCTGTGTTTCCGTCGGTTCCGTGCTGCATCCGGCGGCCGCGACCAGGTACACGGTGCCGGAGATCTTGAGAAAATCCCTGCGGTTTACCCCTGTTCTCTTGGCCCCCTCCCCGCGCTCTCTTTCTTTCATTTCCTTTCGCCCTCCTTCCCCTCACTTTTCCATGATGACGATGCCGAAGGATTCGTCTTCGTAGAGCCTGTCGAAAATCGGAGCGAATTTTTTCTCGACTTTCCTGCGCTTGACCTTCATCGTCGGGGTGATCTCTCCCTCTTCGATGGAGAGTTCGCGATCGAGCAGATAGATGCGCTTTACCTGTTCGACCCGCGACAGCTTTGCATTGGCCTCCCGCACGGCCTTGACAAGCCTTTGTCGCAGTTCGGGGCTGTTCGCCACCGCCTTGAGGAGCGCGTGTACTTCGCTGTCGCCCGCCCCGGGATCGTTTCTCAGGGCCGATTTCAATGTCTCCGCCTTCTCGGGGCTTTCGACGAGGCCATGTTGGAGGCCGAAATCGATCGCCTTGACCGGGTCCAGGGTCACGAGAGCGCTGACATAGGGGCGCCTGTCTCCATGGGCGTGAACGTGGCTGATGATGGAGTCTCGCGCCTGGATGGCGTATTCGATATTGGCGGGGGTTATGTTTTTCCCGCCCGCCGTAATAATGATGTGCTTCTTGCGATCGACGATGTACAGGTACCCGTCGCTGTCCAGCCTGCCGATGTCGCCCGAGCGAAGCCACCCGTCCACGACGGTCTCCGCGGTCGCCGCTTCGTCCTTGTAGTAGCCCAGGAAGCGGTTGGGTCCCTTTGCAAGGATTTCCCCGTCATCCGCGAGCCGGACTTCGACGTCAGGCAGCGAGGTGCCCACAGAGCCGAAGCGGACCTTGCCCATGCGGTTGAAGGAAATGCCCCCCGTCGCTTCGGACAGGCCGTAGACCTCATTGATCAGGATGTCGAGACCGGCCATGAACTCGAGGATTTCCCGTGCGATGGGTGCGGCCCCGGAGATGCACATCCTCACCCGGCCCAGGCCGATAGCAGACTTTATCTTGTCCAGAACCAGCCGCCTCGCCAGGGCGTACTCGATCGCAAGGATGCCGGTGGGTTCCCTGCCCCCCATTCTGCCCTTGGTTACCTTGCCCGCCACGCGCATGGCCCACCCGAGGACGCCCTTTTTCAGGCCGCCGACTTGGGCGAGGTTCGAACGGAGGGCCGCGTAAAATTTTTCCCAGATCCTGGGTACGGCCAGGAACAGGGTAGGCTGCACTTCCTTGATGTTGTCTGCAAGCTTTTGGAAGGATTCCGCATAATAGACAGGGGAACCTGCGGTCAGCGCTCCGTGGATACTCATGTTCTGCTCGGCGATGTGGGACAGGGGCAGAAAGGAAATCGTGCGGTCCCCGGCATGCCAATCCGAGAGTTCTACCAGGCCGTTGCCCACCCAAGCGAGATTCCCATGGGAGAGCATGACCCCCTTGGGCGGTCCCGTTGTACCGGATGTGTAGATGAGCTTTGCCAGCTGGTCGGGCTCGAGAGCGGCCATTCTCGCGTCCAACTCGCTGTCCTCGATCCCTTCCCCCTTTGCCAGGAAGGCATCCCAGTCCATGACCTGCGGATCGTCGATCCGGGGTGCGTGCTTCATCGTGATGATGTGCTTGAGATAGGGGAGATTGCCCCGAATCCTTCGGATCTTCTGCCACTGCTCTTCGTTCTCGACGAGCAGCAGGATTGCCTCGGCGTGGTTGAGGATATACTCGCATTCCTCCGGGGCGTTCGTCGTGTAGATCCCCGCCGGCACCCCGCCGGCCGCCATGCATCCTATATCGAAGATGGCCCATTCCGGGCACGTGAATCCGAGAACGCACACGGTTCCGCCCGGCTCGACGCCCAGGGCGATCATCGCCTTGCCCGCCCGGCGGATCTGGGACGCATAGGTCTCCCAGGTCGTCGGCCTCCACTTCCCCCCCTCTTTCCTGAAATAGGCGGGATCGGCGGGGCGTCTTTTTGCCTGCTCCATGGCCCTCTGGGGGATCAGCAGGGACTGTATGATCGCGCGGCTCCCTTTCAGCGGTCTGTGATCTGTGAAAAGCCTCTCTAGGTCGGTTGAGGGTACAGGCAGCAACCCCTCCGTCTGACCGGGGCCCGATCCGTGCGAGGAGCGCTGCCCGTGTCGGCGTAGGGCGTTTTCTGTAGATTGATCATAGATTTGGCTGCCGTGGCTGTCAAGACATACACAGGTATGCACGGCGTCAGCGAGGCTGGGGAGGAGCATGTTATGCAATCATGTGTTGCGGGGATGAAAAGGCGAACAGGGATTTTTTTGTTGACCTCGGGGCCGGGGATGTATTAATTGTATGATATTCAGACCCAAGATATAATATTTTGTCAATGAACCTAACAAGGAGGGGTGCAGATGAAACGAAGCAGCTTTTTCGTCATGGCCGTCGGCCTTGTCCTGGTCGGGCTCTTTACGATCCGGTGCACAGGGCCCTCGACGCCTGTCATCACCTTTCTTTCACCCACCGCCGGTGAGCCGATCGTGGCCACCGACGATCCGGTGGATACCCCGATCACCGTGTCCGTGGACGTGGCCTTCCCGCCGGCCATCAACCCCTGTGCCGGCACGACCTTTGCCGTGATCCCCTCGACCCTGAGGGTGACGCTCAAGCAGATGGACGACTCGACCGTTCTGAATGAGCGGGAGATCGATGCCTCAGGGTGGTGGACCCAGACCATGGACGAGATCCAGGGAGAGATCACGATCGGCGGGGAGACCTCGGGCGAATCATGGGGCGTGTACTGGCTCTGCGTCTACATCGAGAACGAGCAGGGCCCGGTCGAGAACGACGCCTGCCTGGCCATTCGCGTGGAGAAGCCGATCGACACGTATGTGGGCGGGACCTATACGGTAAGGATCACGGGGCTCCGCCAGTCGCCCGCCGCCTGTATCCTGCCGGATATCGTGCTCGGCCCGGTCAACGACATGATCGGCCCGCTTACCTTTCAGGTTACCATGGTTGATGCCGGCCTGTACCCTACTTCGATCAGCCTGCCCCTGCCTTACCCGATCGGAATCATCAATGTCGATGCGCGAGTGGACGAGACGAACAACGACATTGCCTTTGACCCGGTCGAACACGCCATCGACTTCGGGCAACTGAACCTGCCGATACCCGGTGGAAACTGTCTCATTCAGGGGACCGCCGACGGGGCCATTGACGGACAAACCTCCCCTGGGGCGGACGATCTTGACGGCACGATCAGGGTATCCGGGATGGAGGTATCCCTTGGCAGCGGTGCCGGGGACTGCATCCTGACCACGCCGGATCCGGAGTGCAGCCTCTACATCACGATCGACGGAAATCCGGTAGGGCAGTAACACCTGTTGGGCGGACCCGTCTTCCAGGTCCTTGCAACCACCGAATGAGGCCTTCGGGGGATCGAACCGGTCCCCCGGGGGCCTTTCTTTTGGAAGTCGGACCGGGCGAGAGCGTGTTCACCCGGATGCGGAGGCCAGCATCCGGTCTTTTTCGGCGCGGACCGCCTCGTTATAGCAGTCGACGGGCCAGGTCGCGCCACGGGCGAAACAGGCGTTGCAGAAATCGCACCGCGGGCCCTCCACTCCCTCCTTCAGGTGCCTGTACAGGAAAGGGTCCGCGATGAGGGCGCGGGCCACCGAGACCATGTCGCAGGCCCCGGTTGTAAGCGCCTCTTCCATCGCCTCCCGATGGATGAAGCCCCCCGCGCAGATTACCGGGATTCGCAGCGCCTCCTTGAAGCGCCTCGCATACGGCAGGTTGAATCCCTCCCGGTATCCTGCGATCCGGCCGAGCCCCCAGTCCAGGGCCGGGGCCAGCAGCCGGACCGACAGGCGCCGGTACCAGGGAAGGTACGTGCCGACACCGACGGTTGTTATCGCGGAGAAGAAACCTTTCCACATACCGCGCTCGAAGGTGAAGGCCGATTCATAATGCCCCGCGGAGATCTCGATCCCGTCAACGCCTTCGGCCTCCATCCGCCGGGCGATGCGTACCAGGTCCTCAGGCTTCAGCCCCCGGCGGAGGGGAAGATCGTCCGAACCGTTCAACTTCAGGATGACCGGGTAGTCAGGGCCGACACGTTCGCGCACGGCCCGGTAGACCTCGAGCAGGAGCCGCATGCGGTTTTCGAAGGAACCTCCGTACGCGTCGGTCCGGCGATTGGTGTGGGGCGTGAGGAAGGCGCTGAGCAGATATCCGTGCGCCGCATGGATCTGGACACCGTCGAACCCGGCTTTCCGTCCCCGGTCAGCGGCATCGGCGAGGCCCCGGACGACCGCCCGGATCTCCTCCGAGGTGATTTCGCGGGGGCGTACACCGAGGGAGGGCTCCAGCACGGGCGAGGGGGAGACCGCATCCGTTCTGCCCGCGAAGCGGGGAAGGGCCTGCCGGCCCACGTGGTAGATCTGGAAGACGATCTTCGAGCCGTGACGGTGGACGGCTTCCGTGAGGCGCCGGAGGCCCGGGATCTTGTCGTCGTGATCCGCGCCGATCTGGCGGGGCGCCGCCTTTGAGTAGAGGTCGAAGTAGGCGTTTCCAGTGATCAGAAGGGGGGTTCCCCCCCGGGCGATCTGCTCGTAGTATTCGATGAGTTCATCCGTCACAAAGCCGTTGTCGGTCGCGCGCGTCTCGAAGGTGGCCGATTTCACCATGCGCCCGGACAGGTCGAGACTTCCGATTCGGATCGGAGAGAACAGGAGGCTCTGGGTCACGTCAGGCATCTCCTTGCTGAGGCTTTCTATACAGGGCCGGTGGATCGGCGGTAAATGATCGCTATGTTTCCCGGGCAGAGCTTGCGTTGCCTGGTCCTGTCCCGGGCTCTGTCTCCGATTTGCTTGGGCTCCGTCTCTCCCTCCCCCGGAAGTCGCCCGGCACAAATCTCCGACAGAGCCCGGGACAGGACGACGCGGTAAGATTCACCTTTGATGAAAAGGGGAATCAGGCGATGGTCTGTCCGCCCGTCACCAGCATGCACTCGCCGGTCACATAGTCGGATTCCCGGGAGCAGAGCCAGGCCACCGCAGCGGCCACGTCGTCCTGGGTCTGGAGCCGGCCCAGGGGGATGGGGGGTATGCCCTGCATCAAGTCCTCATAGGTGATCCCCATCTGTTCGGCCATCTTGCCGAAGGATTCCTTGAGCATGTCCGTTTCGATCGTGCCCGGCAGTACGGCGTTTACGTTGATCTTGTGCGGGCCGAGTTCCATGGCCAGCACCCGCGTGTAGTGGCACACGGCCGCCTTGCCCGCGCAGTAGACCCCGAGCCCGGGGAAGGGCCTTTTCCCCGCCTGAGAGGCGATGTTTACGATCTTTCCGCCTCCGCCCTGTTCGATCATCCGCGTGGCTGCGGCCCGTGAGCAGAGATGGGTCCCCTTCGCGTTGACCGCCATTCCTTCGTCCCAGTTCGCCCCGTCCACTTCGAGGAGCGGGCCGCCGCTGCCCGGGGGGCCTCCGCCCACGTTGTTCACCAGGATGTCCACCCGGCCGAACGCCTCCACCGCGGCATCCACCATGGCCTGCACCTCCTCCTCGACGGTCACGTCGCACTTGACGGGGAGGCAATCGGCCCCCAGGGCCTCGATCTCCTTCTGCCGTTCCAGGAGGTCCTCCCATTTTCCCCTGCCGTATTCCGGGTCCGCGTGGGGTCGGGCCACATCCGAGATCACCACGCGGCATCCTTCCCGTGCGAACCGTTTGGCCATCCCCTGGCCGAGCCCGTGGGGCCTTCCCGCCCCTGTGATGATCACGGTCTTGTCCTCGAGGTCATCGTACATGTGTCTTCCCTCCCGGCCGGTTGTGAATGGAATGTATTGACTCTTCCCTGTGCGGCGTTCATTCTATCGTCTGTCCCCGCAATTGGGAACCTGCCCGCCCGTCGTCGGATTTTCGGCAACGCAAAGACGGACCTCCATGCTCCGGGCGTGGCAAGGGGCAAGAAAGAGTGCCGGCATTTCGTGTATGGGAGAATCCTTCGGATGGCCAAAGAATTCCCTGCCCGGCCGGTGGGCTACAACCCCTTCGGAGAATGGATCGGGCTCGAGTTCACCCGCATGGAAGACGGCTTTACCCGGGGCATCCTGGAAGTGCGGCAGAGCCACTTGAACCCGCACAACGTGGTGCACGGGGGCGTCCTCTACGCCATGGTGGATACCGGCATGGGCGGGGCGGTTTACTCGCGCCTGGAGGCGGATGAACTGTGCGCGACCGTGGAGATCAAGATTGTCTATTTGGCGCCGGTCTACTCCGGACGCCTCACGTGCGACACAAGGCTTCTCCACCGGGGAAAGAGGATCGCAATCCTGGAATCGGAGGTCCGGAACGGCGATCGGCTCGTCGCGAAGGCAACAGGGACCTATTCGCTGTTCAAGAAGAACCACGGCTGAAATCGAGCCGTTGGATTTGACAATATTTGACTCGATGCCTTAAGGTAAGCCTGGGGATTGCAAGAGAATTCGGAGACAACCGCTGGGATCCGTCCACACCGGGACTCCGGCCCACAAACCCGGCGATGACCCTGGATTTGAAAGGGCGCTCGAAATGTTGCTGATCGATCTGTCGGCCCGCCCCGGACCGGAAGACCTGAAGATCCAGGAAAAGATCGATGCCATCCTGGACGAGAACAGGCGCATTCTGCAGGACCTTGACAAGGAGGCGGTCGACGGCTTCGTGCGCAGAATCCTGACGGCGCGTAAGGTCTTCTGCTCCGCCCAGGGAAGATCCGGCTTCGTCCTTCGCTGCTTCTGCATGCGCCTGATGCACCTTGGCTGCCAGGCTCATGTCTGCGGCGAGACGGTCACGCCGGCCCTCGGGAAGGACGATCTCCTGGTCGTCCTGAGCGGCTCCGGAGAGACCCCGTCGACCCTGGAGGCGGTAAAGAGCGCAAAGGAGCGGGGCACCTACACCATCGGGATCCTGGGCAACCCGGATTCCAGCATCGGTTCCCTGCTGGACAGCTGCATCCATCTCCCCGGGACCACCAAGCTGTGTCGGGAAACGGAGCCCGAGTCCGTACAAATGTCCGGTTCCCTGTTCGAGCAGGCGTCCTTTCTCGTCTTGGAGGCCATCATCCTGGCCCTTTACCAGGACGCGGTCGACATGGGCAGCGTTTCCCCTCGACATGCGGTGATCGAATGAAGGAGAGAATATGAAGCCGATCTTGCAGCTGGCCCTGGATTTTGTTGACCTGCAGCGGGCACTGAAGAATGCGAAGGAGGGGATGTCCGGCGGGGTGGACTGGCTCGAGGCCGGTACGCCGCTCATCAAGAGTGAGGGGCTTCAGGCGATTCGGAAACTCAGAAGCATGTTCCCCTCTGTGACCATTGTGGGGGACATGAAGATCATGGACGCCGGACGGACGGAGGTGGAGGTCGCGGCCAAGGCGGGGGCGAATATCGTCGATGTCCTGGGCGCGGCCAGCGATGCTACGATCCGGGAATGCATCGAGGCGGGCAGGAATTACGGGGCGAAGATCGTGGTGGACATGATCGCTGTCGAGGATCCTGTGGCCCGGGCGAAGCAGGTCGAAGAGATGGGGGCCGACTTTGTAACGATCCACTGCGCCATCGACGAGCAGATGGAGGGAAAGGATCCATTCGATACGCTGCGCAGGGTAGCGGAGACGGCCTCGATCCCGGTGGGGGTGGCAGGGGGCATCAACTCCGAGACGGCGGCGAAGGCGGTGGAGGCCGGGGCTTCGATCGTGATCGTGGGCGGCGCGATTACCAAGGCGCTCGATCCGGCGGAGGCGGCCCGCCAGATCCGCAGGGGCATGGACACCGGCGAAAGCATCAGCACCACGCTGTTCAAACGGAAAGGGGAAGCGCAAATCCGGGAAGTCCTGGAACTCGTGTCCGCGGCGAATCTTTCGGATGCGCTCCACCGGGGCGGAGTGCTCCAGGGGATTCGGCCCCTGTCGCGCGGACTGCGAATGGTGGGCCGCGCGGTTACGGTCAGGACCTACCCGGGCGACTGGTCCAAGCCGGTTCAGGCCATCGATATGGCGGAACCGGGGGACGTGATCGTCATCGACGCCGGCGGGGTAGGGCCTGCCCTCTGGGGAGAGCTGGCAACACACTCCGCTATCCAGAAGGGCGTGGCCGGCGTGGTCATAGACGGCGCTATCCGGGACAGCGACGATATCGTGGACCTGAAATTTCCGGCCTTCAGCCGGCTGGTCATGCCGAACGCGGGCGAGCCGAAGGGGTTCGGCGAGATCGGGGTGCCCGTGACGGTCGCAAACATGAAGGTGGAGCCGGGGGACTGGCTTCTCGGCGACGGTGACGGCGTGGTGGTGCTTCCGAAGGCGATAGCGGTGGAGTATGCGAACCGTGCCATGGATGTCCTGGAGAAGGAGAACCGTATCCGGGAAGAGATCAAAGAAGGAAGCACCCTGGCCAAGGTCACCGAGCTGCAGAGGTGGGAGAAGCAAGGGGGGGTCGGAGAAATCATCGGCTAGCCGGGCGCCGAGAAACGCCCACCTGCGGCGTTACGCTCATCCTTCGTCACTGCGGCGTACCAACCACGTACGCCTCGCTCCTCAGGATTTGTCCTCGCATACGCTCGGACGCCCCACCCTACGGGCGGGTCCCATTTATCGCGTGCCTTGCATCTGGACATTTCTCGACGCCCGGCGGGGCGGCTTCGTCACTCCTTCGGGACGTCGGCGCAGTCCCGCTCCCCTGTCCAGCCGTAGCCGGCGGTCTGCAGGTACACGACCTCGCCCTGATAGAATCGGATGAGCTGGACAAACTGGCCCGGTCCGAAGTTATAGACCCATTCCGTGTCCGCGGCCATGGGCACATAAATTCCCGCCTTCTGGACAAAAACCGTCCCGGGCCTGCGGATACAGGTCGGTTCCCCGCAGAACTTCCGTACCTCCTCCTTCGTCGTGCCGGCGTCGATGATTTTCCCCGCGCAGCGGAGTGCCGTGGCGGGTGCCGCAACCCCGATCAGGGAGATTGCAAGCAGGAGCGTCAGGCAGGTGATGAGGGTTGGTTTCTTCATGGATTCAGTATAGCAGACCCATGGGGCAGACGGAAGAACAGGCGTTTTCCTTGCAGCAGGGCGGCCTCCAGCATGATCACCTTGTTTTGATCTCCGTATATTCCTATCACTTGAGTAGGATGAAAGCAACCTTACGCCATGAACCGCATCTTACCTTCAATACCTTCAAGATGCTCCTTACCCTGATACGAGGGTGACCCAAACATGCCGGCCGTCAAGAGCCTGCACACGGTTCTCATCTGCGAAAAGTGGGAGGAATGCGCTGCCTTCTACGAGGAAGTCCTGGGGTTCCCCATCGTGGAGCGGAGGGAACGATTCGTGGAATTCCAGGTCGCGCCCGGGGCCCGGCTAGGAATCCTCCGGCCCTTGCGCCCAAGGCCCATGGACCCGGACGCTCCCACGCCCAACCGCGAAGGCGTGATTGTCTCTGTCCGCGTTGAAGACATCGAGGCGGCCCATGCGGGGCTGAAGGAGCGATACCCCGGCCTTTCGGCCGTCAGGGAACATCCGTGGGGGGCCAGGGTCTTCGAACTTCGGGATCCGGAAGGGTGGCGTATCGAATTCTGGGCTTCCCCCTGACAAATGCAGGATTTCCGAAGGATGAGACCAGACTCCAAGGAAGACTTGACAACATGGGGGATATGATCTATATTAGCAATTACTCATATATCCATAAGCTGATAAAATAGCTGATTTTCAATGAAGATGAATGAGTCTGCAGGGCGGGGGATTGATACGTGCCGATGACCGAGAAAGAGCGAAGGCGCTGCGAGCTTCAAGCGGAGGTGCTCAAGGCCCTGGCGCACCCGATCCGCCTGGCGATCATCCAGTTCCTGGAAAACGGAGAGAAGTGCGTCTGCGACATCGTGGAGTACGTAGGCACGAGTCAGTCCAACATTTCGAAGCACCTGAGCCTGATGAAAGGCGCGGGCATCCTTTCCGACAGGAAAGAAGGCCTGTCCGTGTATTATGAGTTGAAGATGCCCTGCGCCCTCAAGTTTTTCGGGTGCGTGCGGGATATCATGGAAAACCAGCTTTCCGAGCGTTCTGCGGCGCTGCAATAGGGGAACGCCCTTTTTTTTTGGGCATAATTTAACGTTTTCGTCATATACTCAATTAGTAGCCTGACCCTTGATGGAGGACAAAAAGATGAAGATCGCCATTCTCGGCCCGGGATGCGCCAAGTGTAAGCAGCTCTACGAGAACACCCGCAAGGCACTCGAAGAGGCGGGCGTGGAGGCAGAGATCACAAAGGTCGAAGACCTGCAGGAGATCTCCAGCTACAACGTTTTCATGACCCCCGCGCTCGTCATCGACGGCACGGTGAAATCCACGGGCAAGGTCGTGAAGCCCGAGCAGATCAAGGCGTGGGTGTCGGCAGGCGAAGGATGAGCGGGGAATCCATACGAAGATGAGTGAAAAACGAAAATTCGTCTATATGCTCCTGGCCTTTCTCGCGGCCTATTTCCTGCCCATCCACTGGGCCCGGTTTGAGACGGGCGTCTTCGAGGCCCTTGCCCTGGTTCGCTGGTATGCGAGGGAGCATGTTCTCCTCTGCCTGGTGCCCGCGTTCTTCATCGCGGGCGCCATCTCCGTATTCGTCTCCCAGGCATCGGTGCTCAAGTATTTCGGGGCCGGCGCTCGAAAGGTTGTCGCTTACGGGGTGGCATCGGTCTCGGGTTCGATCCTTGCGGTGTGCTCCTGCACGGTCCTGCCCCTTTTTGCCGGTATCTATACAAGGGGCGCCGGCCTCGGGCCGGCCATCGCCTTTCTCTACTCGGGGCCGGCCATCAATGTGCTGGCCATCATCCTGACCGCGCGCGTGCTCGGCCTCGAGCTGGGAATCGCTCGGGCGGTGGGGGCGATCCTGTTCAGTGTCGTGATCGGGCTCCTGATGCACTTCTTCTTCCTGAAAGAGGAGCTGGCCCGAACCGAGAAGGGTGAACTGGTGGCGGGAGAGATTCCTGAGGAGGAACGCCCTCTGTGGAAGGACAGCCTCTATTTCTTCTCCATGGTCGCCGCCCTGGTCTTCCTGAACTGGGGAGCCCCGCAGACGGAAAGCGGAATCTGGGCCGAAATCTATCACGCAAAGTGGATTATTTCCTCCTTCTTCCTCTTGTCCGTGGCCTGCATGCTGATCCGCTGGTTCAACAGGGAGGAACTCTCCGAGTGGGTCCAGGAGTCCTGGGGATTCGCCAAGCAGATCCTTCCCCTCCTGCTGGCAGGCGTGATGGCCGCGGGCCTGCTGCTCGGCCGGCCGGGCCACGAGGGGCTGATTCCCTCCGAGTGGGTGAGCACGCTGGTCGGGGGAAATTCCCTGGGAGCCAACCTCTTTGCCTCCGTCGTCGGCGCCTTCATGTACTTTGCCACCCTGACGGAGGTTCCCATCCTGGAGGGGCTGATGGGCGCGGGCATGGGAAAGGGCCCGGCGCTGGCCCTGCTGCTGGCGGGGCCGGCCCTGTCGCTGCCCAACATGCTGGTCATCAACCAGGTAATCGGCCCGAAGAAGACCTTCACTTACTGCGCGCTGGTGGTCATCATGGCTACGGTGACGGGCATCCTGTACGGGAGCCTATTCTAGGAGCCGGGCGGAGACTGCACAGAGATGAAAGACGTCGGACCTCCCGCCGGTGGGACGGGTAATGGAAGAGGAGGAAAGGAAAATGCAACAGAGACATAGAAGCGGTCGAAGCAGGGCGGGTTTCGGGTTCGGCCTTCCGGCGCTGTCCGTTCTTTGCATGGTCACCATCCTTGTATGGGGGGCCTGTCAGGGGCGAGCCGAGTCGGCCGCGACCCAGCGGGCGCAGGGAGGGCAGAGCGCTCAGGCCGACGGGCAGAGCGGTGCCCGCGGGCAGGTGGTGGTCACCTATTTCCACACGAACTTCCGGTGCCCCACCTGCCATCGGCTGGAAGAGTACTCACGTGATACGGTCCGGAGTGCCTTTGCCGGAGAGCTCGAACAGGGAAAGGTCGTGTTCCGCGTGATCAACGTGGATGACCCCGAGAACCAGCACTTTATCAAGGACTACAAACTGTATACC
>WFRX01000008.1 GCA_015486285.1 bacterium | reverse complement strand
GTCTGCTGCAAAAGCCGTCTCAGGGGATAGGGAAGGCAGATGCGGGCCTGAGCGGGGGGGGTCAGGCTTGGCTTGTTGCATTAAGCACGAGTCACAAGGGCCAGGAGGCCAGGATCGTGGTGCCCGCCCCCTTGGCGGACTGGACCGCGAAGCGACCGCCCGACAGTTCCGCGCGCTCCTTCATGCTGAAAAGGCCGAGCCCCCTGTCGAATTCGTTCCGCGCGAATACTTCGTCCGAATCGAACCCGATCCCTCGATCCTGGATCTCCAGTTCGATCCGGCCGCCGGCCTTCCGGAGAGAGAGGCGGACGGTCTTCGTGCCGCTGTGCTTGGCAATGTTGTTCAAGGCCTCTTGCATGACCCGGTAGATGACGATCTTCAGCCGATCGGGCACGTCATCCTCGTCCAGGGCGATCTCTTTTTCGATGCGGATGTCGGCGTAGACCCCTTCGAATTCCCTGCAGAACCAGGAGATCGTTGCCAGGAGGCCCAGGTCGTCGAGGGTGGGAGGCCTCAGGTTCTTCTGGAGCTGCCGCACCTCTTGCACCGCTTCCTGTACCAGACGAACCGAGGATTCGAGCGACCGGATCCCCTTGCCGGAGCCGCCCTCTTCCCGGATCTCCTGGAGGACATTCTCGATCGTAAATTTCACGGCGCTCAGGCTCTGGCCGATGGTGTCATGGAGATCCCGGGCAATACGCCTTCTCTCGTCTTCCTGGGCGGTCAGGAGCTTCGAGGACAGCAGGCGCGACTCCTCCTCGGCCCTTTCGCGGTCCTTGATCTCGGCCTGCAGTTTTTCGTTGGCCCGGGCCAGCTCGGCCGTGCGTTGCTCCACCCGCATCTCCAGCTCGTCATGGGCCTGCCGAAGGGCGTTCTCCGACTGCACCCGCTGCAGGGCCGTACCGAGGAGCATGGCGATTCGCTCCAGGTCTTCGATCAGCAGGAGGGGGACCGCATCCTCCCTGCGGTCGGCCACATGGATCAGGCCGAGGATTCGCTCCCCCAGCCGGATCGGAACGAGGGCGACCGATTCGTAGCCGAACTCGAAGCACACATTGCGCGTCTTGCCCAGCTCGGCCTCGGAAAACTCCCGAATGAGCCGGCTCATCCCGTTCACATAGAAGGACCCGGCCGGGGTGTAAAAGGGCAGCCGGGCATCGGTATCCCCTTTGACGACGTTGATGCACATGCACTCGTGCCGCCGGATCGAAAGCGGCCCCTCGAGCCGGCGGAACGCCTCGGGAAAGCCTGTCGTTTCCTCGTACGGGATGTTGTCTTCTTCGTCCAGGACGCGCATGCCCACGGCTTCACATCCGGACAGCTCCCGAATCAGCGACACGAAGTCCCTGAGAAGGGGCCCCATTGTGGTGTGGCGATTCGCCACCTCGAGGAATCGCTGGGGCGCCCGCAGGCTCCGTGCTGTTTCGTCCGGATAGGCCACGTCTTCTACAGCCCTTGTGCGATGGTCCGGCTACGCGGTCAGAAGGCGCCGAGCTGGCAGGGCTTGATCTTGATGCCCAGGGCCTCGGCGGCACACGACACCTCTATCTTCCGAAGGTTCAATTCCTCCGCGATCCGCCATGCCTCCACGCACGGGAGCCTTCCCCCTGCAAGGCGGTCCCGGATGACGGCCTCCAGCTCGGGGGACACCTTCTCCGCGGGCTTGAGAATCGATTTCCCCGGCGGGTGGCCGAACAAGCCGAGCTGGCACCCGGCCAGCTTGATCTTGAGCAGATCCACGGTCTTACCCGCCTCGGCGGGGCTGACGCCCAGCCTGGATGCGATCGCGAAGACCCGCGCGCACGCGATCCGCCCGGCCTCCGCCGCTTCGCTCACGGCCTCGGCCACCTGGGGATTCGGTTCTTCTCCGGGCCCGTGTTTCTTCGAATAATCGCCGGCGTCTTCGTGTGCCATTTCGCTGTCCTTCGCTTTGTGTCAGGCGGTCCGGGCCTTCGATCGTGCCACGTACCCCGCATACTCCGCAAGCAGCCCGAAGACCTCGGCCGCGTCCTTGAACGAACCGTCTACCCAGGGGATGTCCTTTTCGATGAACTTCGTGACGATCATGCGGCGATAACGGTCGATGTCCTCGTGGTTCTGGCGCTCCTGCCGCATCAGAATGTAGATCGGCTTACCGATCTCGCGGCTCAATCGGGAAAGGCCGGTCGAGATTCTTTCCACGGCCAGGAGCCGGTTCTCCTCGCTCTTGATGTTCGACAGGTAGTCCGCGGTGAGAAGAATCAGAATCGCGTCGATTCCCTCCTCTCGCCCGACCGCCCGGACCAGCTTGTCCATGACCAAAAACCCCGTAGCACCGGGGTCGATGGGGTTCCTGATGTCTACGTTCTCCTCGGGCAGCAGGCCCTTGAGCGTTTCCATGGTCTCCGGCGCGAGGCGCGGGAGGCTCAAGTTCGGCACCGCGGAGAAGAGATCGGAAACATTGACCGTGTTGCCTCCCCCCGGGGAAAAGATCGCCAGCCTCCCCCCGGGCAGGAAGAAGGGGGGCTGGAGAAGGCGGAGCATGCGAACCATGAGGTGCATATTGTCCACCACGAGGACGCCGGCCTGGCGCATGGCGGCTTCGAAGACCCGTTCATTGCCCGCCATGGCTCCGGTGTGGCTCAGGACGGCCTGTTTGCCCTCTTCGGTGGTGCCCCCCTTCCAGACGACGATCGGCTTACGCGGCGTAATCTGTTTGGCGATCTCCAGGAACCGCCTGCCGTCCCGGATTCCCTCCACGTAGATGCCGATGACGCCAATGGCCTCGTCATTGCCCATGAACTCCACGATCTCGTTGATCGAAACGTCGAGCTGGTTGCCGAGAGAGATGGCCTTGTTGAAATGAACCCCCGAGTCCATGCCCCTCATGACGGTGTTCACGGCGTGTCCGCCGGATTGGGATGCAAAGCCGACCGCACCGGGCGTGTCGACGATCTCCCACTGATTCTGCCAGAAACCGATCCGGCCGCGCTGGCTGTAAATGCCCATGCAGTTGGGGCCCACGATCCGGAACCCTTTCGCCCGGCCCAGCTGCAGCATCTCCGCCTCCAGATCGCCTTTGTCGATCTCTCCGAAGCCGGAGGTATGGACCACGGCAAATCGGATCTTGCCGGCCGGGACTTCTCTGAGTACCTGGACACATCTCGGTGCCGGCACGGCAAGGATCGCCACGTCCACCGGGCCGGGAACGGACTCGAGGGACGGATAGCAGGTGAGTTCGAGTACCTCCTTGTACTTCGGGTTCACAGGAAAGATCTTCCCCCGAAAGCCCATGTTCACCAGGTACTCGGTAAAATTGAACCTCCCTGCCGCCGGCCTGGCCGAGGCCCCCACGTGGGCCACGGATTGCGGCTCGAAGAGGCGGATAAGATCCGTGTTCTTACTATCCGGTTCCATGAATGCCTTTCTCTACGGTGATGGGGCCCATGCCCGATTCGCTGCGGTTCGATCGCGAGGCGCCCTCTGCGGGCGCCTCCGGCGGGAGGCTTCGGATGGCCGCGGCGATCTCCCGGCCGAGGCGCGCCACGGCGCGGCTCTGGGCCGCGACCAGGCCCTGGTAGCCTTTTGCCTCGACGGCTTCGTCGATGGCGGAGTCTCTCGACAAGCGGGGCCTGGTACGGTCTTTTCCGTAGATGGCCCACGTTGCCTGGAGCACCACACGCTTGCCCGGTACGCCGTCGAAACGGATCACGTCGATCTTGACCTGTACGTCGACAGGTGTCGTACTCGTCCAGGGGAAGAGGGCCACCCGATCCGTGGCAAGGAGGATCGAAAGATCCTGAGCGAGCTTGCTCGAGAATTCATCCTTGAGAGATGCCGCCCACCTGTGAAATTCGGCGAACTTGACCTCGTTCGGGCTCACGCGCGTTACGATCTGCGGGCGGTCCAGGTAGGCGGGGAACAGGACGGGACCGAGCCCGAGAGCCATGCCGTGACCGGCCGCAACCGCCTGCCTTCCCGCCGGCGGATTGGTCAGGGTGTTCAGGGTGTAAAATCGGGTGATCGGCGACCGGCCGCATCCCGCGGCGCAGAGCAAGGCGGCGCAGAGGATGGCTGCCGGGATTCGAAGAACAGGGGCGCATTTCATGGCTATTTCCCTCCGGATTCTTGCGCCTTGCCGCGCAAAAGGGACTCGGGGTGTTGCTCGAGATAGGTGGCCAGGATACGGAGGGAACGGAGCGCAGCGGACATCTCCCTCATCGCGTCGGTCATCTCTTCGATCAGGGGCGAGTCCTCCCTCGTGGTGGCCTCGATGCTTGCAAGGGTCTTCTCGGCATGCTCTGCGGCGAGACGGGCGGCTTCCAGGGTCTCCGCCACACCGGTGGCCAGGGGATCCACCTGCGCGTCCAGGTTGTTCAGCAGATGCCGTCCGTCCGTCAGCGTTCCGTTGAGTTCTTTCGCCAACGGGCCGAATTCCCGGTTCGCCTTGTCCATGAGTTCCTCCGCGTTCTGGAGGGTGCCCTTCAGGGCCTTCAGGCTTGCGGCGATATCCGGCGAATGAACCGCCTGCTCGATTCCCTTGAGCGCATCGCGCATCGAGTTGACCATCTCCTGGAGCGGCAGGTTCTCCACCGTTTCCATCAACGCCTGCAGCCCGGTCTTGATCGTCGGGATCTCCGGGTACTTGGTTTCAAGCCCCACCAGCTTGACCGGCGTGTCCGGGTCGAAATCCAGGACGAGCATCATCTGGCGTGTGATAAAGCTCTGCTGTTCCAGGTGCATCCGGAGACCGAACTTGATGAGTGCCTCGAGCCTGTCGTTGGGATTGTCGAATATGGGCTGCTTACCACGAACGTGAAACCACTTCGGCTCGACCTCGAAAAGGACCCCAATGTAAATCTTTTTTTCTGCTTCATCACTCAACAATTTGATATCCGTTACCGTACCGACCTTTACCCCCCTGCACACTACCGGCGCCCCGGAATTCAATCCGAACACGGAGTCCTCGAAGAACGCCACGTATCGGTTTTTCTTGGTGAAAAAACGACCGCTGCCGAAGGCCACAACAGCTACCACGACGAGGGCGATCGCGCCCACGACAAAGATGCCGATCCGGGTCGGGTTGACCTGTTTCTTCATGACGTTTCCATTCCTTTCGGTTCCATCACTCCGCCTTCGCGCCGTCTTCTCCCCGGTTGAGGAACCTGCGCACCTTCGGGTCGGGCGACTCGGTTCGCAGGATGCGCGGGTCCCCGAGGGCGATCTGTGTTTTCGTGTCCGTATCGAGGAACACCGCGTTGTCCGCAATGGTGAAGATGCTGGCCAGTTCGTGGGTTACCACGACGATGGTGGTCCCCAGGCTCTCCCGCAGCTCGAGGATCAGGTCGTCGAGAAGCCGGGCGCTGATCGGGTCCAGGCCCGCGGAGGGCTCGTCGAAGAAGAGGATGTCCGGGTCCAGGGCCATGGCCCTGGCCAGGCCGGCCCGTTTGCACATCCCGCCGCTGATCTCGGCGGGGAAATAGTCCTCGAAGCCGGCCAGCCCGACGAGCGCGAGCTTCAAGGAGACGAGTTCCCGGATCGCCTCGGGTCCCAGGTCCGTGTACTGCTGCAGGGGAAGGGCCACGTTCTCCGCCAGGGTCATGGAACTCCACAGGGCGCCGCTCTGATAGAGCACGCCGAAGCGCCTCATCAGCCGGGTGCGCTGGTCGGGGTCGGCCTCCCAGAAGCTCACCCCGGCATAAAGGATTCGGCCTTTGGCGGGCGCCTTGAGCCCGATCATGTGCCTCATCAGGGTGCTCTTCCCGCAGCCGCTCCCCCCCATGATGACGAAGACCTCGCCGGGGCGAATCGAGAAATCGAGATCCCGCATGACCACGAAGTCCCCGTAGGCCATGGTCAAATCCCGTATCTCGATCTTCGCGTCCGTCCGTTCCTCTGGTTCCGTCACCCGCAATGTTTCCTCTTCACGTTTCCCCTTTGCCTTGCTCGTTCCTCAAATGCCGAGCACGTTGCAGACGAAGGTAATAATCGCCGTCGCCACGATGATACTCACGATCCCCGTTACCACCGCGGACGTGGTCGCGTCTCCTACGGCCGAGGCGCTGCGGCCGCACTGTATCCCCCGCAGGCAGCCGGACAGGGCCACCAGCACCCCGAAGACAATGCCCTGAAAGATCCCGATCCAGAAGTGGGTCAAGGTGACCGCGCCCCGGGTCTCGGTCCAGTATGCGGGTAGAGAAATGTGCCCCATGCCCACCCCGACGACCATGCCGCCCAGGATGCCCACCAGGTCGGCATACACGCACAGGAGAGGCATCATCAGGATCAGGGCCACCATGCGCGGCAGCACCAGGAACTCCATGGGGGAGACGCCCATGGTCTGGAGCGCATCGATCTCCTCGTTGGTCTGCATGGTTCCCAGCTGCGCGGCAAAGGCGGCGCCCGTTCGGCCCGCCATGATGATCCCGGTCATGATCGGGCTCATCATGCGGAGCATGCCGATGCCGACCAGGTCCGCCACATAGATCTCCGCGCCGAACAGCTTGAGCTGGATGGCCCCGAGGAAGGCGAGGATCATGCCGACGAGCAGGCTGATGAGCGAAACGATGGGCAGGGCCTGGGCCCCGCATTCCTGGATGATGAGCGTGAGGTCGGACCTGCGGAAGCTTGCCTTTCCCGTCAGGAACCGGCCAAGGGCGAGCGTGGCTTCTCCGAGGAAGGAGAGCGTCTCCCGGATCGATCCGGTCGCCTCGATTGCGCCCAGGCCGATCCGGGTGAACACGCCTGCGCGGGTCTCCTCCTTCCGCGCACCTTCCCGCTCCGGGACCTCGGCGGCCAGGACCAGCAGCCGGCGGGCGCCCCGGGGAAGGCCCTCTTCGTCCAGGACCGTATCGTGCCGGGAACAGGCCTCGCCCACCTGGAGCAGAAAGGTGAGGAGGCTCGAGTCCCAGTCGGTGAGATCCTGCGTATCGAAGGCGATGCGCCGGATTTGAGGATTGGATTCGACCTGTTTCGCAATCTCCCGGGCCGACGGCGACCCCTCGTTCAACGTCCAGGCCCCCGTAAGGCGCACAACTAGGCTGTCGTCATCCTGCCGGTTGAAGGAGAGTCCCGGTTGGGTCGCCGTAGTTTCCACATCTGCCGCCTTTTCGCCTGGATCCATCGGGACATGTCAAAATAATAATATGAATATAGGAAATATAGCAGGCAGCGCACACGGACGCAAGAACTCCCCGGAACGGGCCTCTATAGATCAACCTCTAGCCGGGTCTGGAAGATGTACACCACGCCGTCATCCTGCACATTGTCGATATCCGCCATCCCATATTCGAATCTCATTTTGAAGATGGGGACCGGGTACCAGGTCAAGCCCACGGTGCCGATGTTCATCTCGCCCCCCTTGATGTCCCGGTCGTTCAGATCCAGATGGGAGGCCCTTGCATGGATCTCGATGCCTCCGAGCCTGTGGTTCTTGAAGGAGAAATTCCGCCGCGGCCGCACCCTCGTGAAGATGCCCCGCGCCGTGTCGTAGGGTCGGGTTTCCCCGGTGGGGAAGAAACTCACGAAGACGTAATACCCGCTGAACACCAGGCCGCCCCCGGCTTCCGGATCCACGAAGGCATGGATGGACTCCCCCTGGAAGGAGAGGGAATTCGAGACGAATGCGATTTCCGTACCGATGAGATTCGCGTTTCGCGCGGGGATCGGCCCTGTGTCCACGACCACCGGCGCGATATAAGACTCCGGCCGGGATTGATATTCGACATTCTCGTCCGAGGCGTCCACATAGCTGTAGTTGAGCCCGAGATGCAACAGGCGGTTGATGCGGTAATCCTTCTCAAAAAACACGAGGCCCGTTGTCCGGACGACGATCCGGGCGTTGCTGCTGGTTACGTCTCCTATGTCCGCATCCTGGCCGTTCGCGAAATATCCGAAGGCCCAGGTCAAACGATGCTTGAACTCGCTTCCCGCAACCTTGAAGCCGGGTTTGAAGCCGGGCGCAAAGGCCTGGACCGGTGCGGCCCTCTCCAGGAAGGTGGTATCCCTGCTGCTTATGAGTGCCCCTATCGAGAAGGGCGCCTTCATATTGCCGAACGTGAAGGTCTGGATCCAAGGCACCTCCCGTAATTGGAGGTAGCCGTCATGCAGGTAGAAGGAGTCCTTTGTGATGTCAAATTTAAAGCTGTAGAAGACGGAGGTCCAGAAAAAGAACTGTCCATTGGTATACAGCCGAAAACGCCGCAACTCGATATCGTCGGAAAAGCCATCGAAACCGGCGTCGGCGGCGAAGGCCGCCGCGTCGACATGGAGCCGGATGCCGATCTTCCCTTCGAGCTTGGGCTTGGGCCTGAGCGATTCCAAGAAGTGCGGTTCCGGGAGGATCCGGCTCTCTTTCTCGAGCCAGTAATGAAGGCCTTCGAGCCAGTAGAACTTCCACTCGAGCGGACGCTTCTTGCCGGACGTCTCATCGGGAGCGGAAGAGCCGGGCGGGGAGCCCTCCGTGTCGGCGGTATCGGATGATGCGTCCTTCTCGGCCACCGGCGATTCGGCTTCATCGGGCGAAGGCGAAATGGTCGCCTCGCCGCCTCCTCCTGCCCCCGTACCGAGCGGAGGCGGATCACCGGCCCGGGCGGATGGCGTGGACAGGAGACCGAGGAAGAAGAGAGTCAGGAAAAGCGCGATTACCGTGCGGAACAAGCCCAAGAAACACCCCGTTTGAAG
>WFRX01000007.1 GCA_015486285.1 bacterium | reverse complement strand
ATGCAGTACATCCCGGAACTCGATGTATACATCGGCGCCGTCATGAACACGGACCTCGATGCCGCCGGGGCCTCGGCACTGGTAACACGGATCAGGCAGGCGCTCCTCAACGAATAGCCGCGCGGCCCGCCCTGCCGACGGAACCCCATCAGGGGCGGGAGCAGGGCTCATGCCCCACGTCCAGTCACCCGCAATATGGAGGGAGGGGGGGGAGAGACGGAGCCCAAGCAGATCGAATCGGAACGGGAGTATAGAATATCCTATCGTCTCAGGAACGACAGGTGCCGCACCGGCGGGATCACCGCGGAGATCTTCTCCAAGTCGTAGTCATCCACAACATAGCGGACGGCCAGAAGCCCGTACACCAGTCCGTAGACGCCCGCCTGGGCCATCATCGCCCAGACGCCGCCGGGAGGGCTTCGGTGGTGATAGATCCAGAAAACGACACCGGGCAGAAGGGACAGCACGATTCGGCCCGCGACCCCGGCACTGAACAGTCGGCCGAAAGGGATCCCGAAGATACGGGTGGAGTGGAGCAGGAAGATCATTCCGCCGATCGAGTAGGCCGCTGCAGACCCCGCCGCCGCGCCCAGGACCCCGAAGTACTGCACCAGCACGATCGAAAGGCTGGAACACAAAAGGATCTGTGCAATGGCATAATAGGTGTTGATGTACGGTTTCCCGATCCCGATCATCACGTTCGCCCCCGACGATGAAAGGGCCAGCCAGAAGTACCCCACCAGGAGCAGCTGGAGCACGTGTGCGCTCAGCGCGTATCCCTCCCCCATCCAGAGCCGGACGATGTCCGAGGCCATAACCCCCATCACCGTGAAAATCGGTATCGCCATGAGGCCCGTATACTTGATGCCCCGAAGAATAAGCTCGTGAACCGCATCGAGGCGATCCTGGGCCATCAGTTCAGACGCCGCCGGCAGGGAGGCCAGGGACGCCGCAGAGGGGATGCGGAAGGAAAAGCTGGCAAGGGTAAAGCCCACGACATACAACGTGACGTTCGCGATGGGCAGGAAAATGCCCAGGATCAGCTTGTCCAGGACCCCCACATTCCGTGCGGCGAGTTGGTTGATGAACATGGCGAAAGAAAAATTGATGATCTGCTTAAGTTCCCGTTTCTTGAAAACGCGGGGAAAGAGCCGCACCTCCGGCAACATGCGCTTGACGATCCACATCTGGACCAGGAAGCTCACCAGATCCATGGCCGTTGCGAACAGCATGAAGGCGACCAGCTTGTAGCCCAGGGTGACGAGCAGGATGCTTCCCGAATAGGTGACAAGGGCATTCCCGATCGCGATGGTGCGGGCGATGTCCTGCCGTTGCACACCGTTCAGCAGGTTGCCGAAGATCCCGAGCGTGAGCCCGTTGAACAGGGAGAGGGCGGAAATCCAGAAGACATAACGGCCTTCCGCCCAAAGGGAAACGGGTATCTTGAAAACATGTTCGACAAAGAAACTCGAGAACCCGACCAGCACGCCCGCCCCCAGCGTTCCGAGGCCGATATAGAGCAGCAGGGAGGTGCTGAGCATTTCGTTCAAGCGCCGGAAGTCCCGCCTGGCATAGTACTCCGCGACAAACTTCGTCAAGGAAATTCCGATGCCCAGGTCCAGGAGCCCCACATACCCCACAACGCTCATCACCGTGGCATAGATCCCATACCGGTCCTTGCCCAATCCATGGATCAGGATGGGCATGGCGACAAAGCGGATGAGCGTAACGCAGATGATCGCGAGGTAGTTGAACAGGGTATTTCGGACGACCTTCCTGGAGGTCCCTTCTTCTCTCATGGTCGACTCTTTTCTCCCCTCACAGGCTGTTCGAGTGAGTATCCGATTTTTCCGGAGAGACTTCAACCGAGGGCCGACATGGATCGCACCATGCCCTGCCCGAACAGGGGGGCGTCATCGCAAAGGGGAATACGCTGTGATAAAATGGCGTTCATGTCGATCGCCCGCTGTCCATACAACGTGTGAAGGGAGAAACGTGAAAGGGCGCAGAATTCTCGTTACCGGCGGCGCCGGTTTTATCGGATCGCACCTCGTCGAGGCGTTGCTGGCGAGGGGCGCCGCCGTACACGTCATCGACAATCTCAGCATGGGAAGGCGGGAAAACGTGCCCCCGGGGGCCCGCTTCTATGAAGGCGACATCCTGGACGACCGCCTCGTCGAACAGGCCCTCGAGGGCGTAGACGGAGTCTGCCACCTCGCCGCCCGCGTGGCCATCCGCGATTCGGTCGCCCGTTTCCTTGAAGACGCGCAGACGAACCTGATGGGGACCCTTCACCTTTTGCATCATTGCCGCAAGAGGCCGCCCAAGAAATTCGTCTTCGCCTCCTCCATGGCCGTCTACGGAGACTGTCCGCACCCGAGGCCCGTCTCAGAGACGTCTCCCCGGGAGCCGATCTCGCCGTACGGCCTCTCCAAGTTGGCCGCCGAAAAATATGTCGCCCTGATCGGCCGGCAGTACGGCCTGCCGTCGGTCCGCCTGCGGTACTTCAATGTGTTCGGGCCCCGCCAGGCCTTCACCCCCTATGTGGGCGTCATCACGATTTTCATCCAGGCGTTGCGGCAGGGCCGGCCTCCCATCATCTTCGGAGACGGGGACCAACAGCGGGACTTCATCTATGTGGGCGATATCGTCCGGGCCACCCTGCTCGCCCTGGAATCGGATATAAGCGGGGAGGCCTTCAACGTGGGAACGGGTCGGGGGACCTCGGTCAGGGAAGTCGCCGCTATGCTCTCGCAAAGGCTTCGGCCCGGCCTCGAACCTCGCTTCGAGCCCCCTCAACCCGGCGAAATCCGCCATTCCATCGCGGACATTTCGAAAATCCGGCGCATGCTCGGTTTCCAGCCGGAAGGGGGCCTCGCTGAAAGGATTGACGAGGTGATCGCATGGAACCGGACCGAAGCGACCGGGTAGCCGCATGACCATGAGGATCGACGATTACGCATTCGGCAGGATCCGCGTAGGGGGCAAGTCCTATTCCGCGGACCTGATCGTCTACCCCGAGCGTGTCGAACAGGGCTGGCGCAGGAAGAAGGGGCACTACCTCCAGATGGAGGACCTTTCCGGCCTGGCCGGGTCCCCCTGCGACGCCCTGGTCATCGGCACAGGGGCCAACGGGGCCATGCAGATCGCCGGCGAAGTGGAAGAATGGCTCCAGGGCCGGGGCATCCCCTGGGAGGCGCACCCCACGGCAAGAGCCTGCGACCGGTACAACGCCCTGCTGGAAGAGGGGAAGCGGGTTGTCGCCGCCCTCCACCTGACATGCTGAGGCGCTGTCCCTGTCCCGACTCGATTTACCCGGTCTCCGATTCTCCACACCTGCATTTCAGTCTTTGAGCCTGCCCCGCTTGACCAGCCTTGAAGGATCGAGCCATTTGTCCACTTCTTCCGGGGCCAGGACGCCCATCTCCACTACGACCTCGGCGACCGTCAGGCCCTTCTCGTGGGCCCTGTAGGCCACCTTTGCCGCCTCTGCGTACCCGATTTTCGAGAGGAGTCCGGTGGCCAAGGCGAGGCTCTGGTCCAGGCTCTTCTTTACGTTGTCCTCCTTCACCTTGAGCCCCTCCACCAGCCGGGTTCGAAAGACCTCGCAAGCGTTCGCCAGGATCTGGATGGACTCCAGGAGGGCGTACGCCGTCACCGGGAACGTCACGTTGAGCTCGAACTGGCCGGCGGCGGCCGCCGCCAGCGCCGTCGCATGGTGGCCGGCAACCGCCAGCGCCACCTGAACGACCGACTCGCAGACGACCGGGTTCACCTTGCCCGGCATGATGCTCGAACCGGGCTGCAGGGAGGGAAGCTGCAGTTCCCCGATGCCGACCCGGGGCCCTGAGCCCATCATGCGCACATCGTTGGCGATTCGCTGCAGTTCCGCCGCGAGGGCGGCGACACGGCCCATCGCGTCCGTGACGGTCGGACGGCCCGCCATGTATACGATCGGATCTTCCGCTACCCGGACATCCTCGCCCAGGGCCTCGGAAAGGAGTTCAGCCGCCCGTTCGGCCAGTCCTTCCGGGGCCTGGAATCCCGTTCCCACCGCCGTTCCGCCCAGGGGAATCTCACACAGCAGGCCGACCGCCTCCTCGAGGGCATGCCGGACGTGCTCCAGGACACCCACATAGCCCCGGAAGACGTGACCGAAGGTGATCGGAAGGGCATCCTGCAGGTGGGTTCGGCCGGTCTTCACCACCCCCTCGTACTGCTTCGCCTTCACGCCCCACGCCTCGATCAGGCCCGACAGCTTGGGGATCAGCTCGTTTCGAAGCAGATCGGCCGCGGCCAGATGCAGGGCCGAGGGGATCGTGTCGTTGCTCGATTGCCCGAAATTCACGTGATCGTTCGGGTGGACGTGCTCGTAGGCACCGATTTCCCCCCCCAGCTTCTGATTGGCCAGGTTCGCAACCACTTCGTTCATATTCATATTCGAGGACGTGCCGGAACCGGTCTGAAACACATCCAGGGGAAACTGGTCCTTGTACCGGCCCGCCGCCACTTCCCGCGCTGCGTCCTCGATCGCCTCCGCCTTCTTCGGGTCCAGGTATTCCTTCTCCTTCGCCGCCCCGGCGACCGCAACCTTGATGTTCGCCAGCGCCTTCAACAGGGGCCACGGCATCTTGCGGTCCGAAATCGGCAAATTGAGCCTGGCCCGTTCGGTATTCGCCCCCCAGAGCGCCCCGGCGGGGATCTTCACTTCGCCCATCGTATCCCGCTCAACACGTGACTTCGCTTCCTTTGCCATGGTCTCGCCTCCTCGTCGCTTCTCACAGGGATCCACCGATGCGGGCTCAAGGGTCGTATGGCCCGAAACCCCGAAGGAACGAATACTATAGCTCAAACACGGATCCCGGGAAAGGGGGTGCATGCCGTCAGGTAGAGGCTTCCATATACCTTCCCGTCCGAATCTGTACCACTGTAGGGCATGTTCGTTGCCCTCCCCTGCCCCATATGGTACCGTTTTCCCACGACAATCTTTGCACGGCGATCTGCATTCAGAGAAACAGGACACCCTCGAACCATTTGATCATTCCCACGATCAATCGGGTCCGCGGCGCGGGGCATCTGGTGCAATTCTCCCGTCAGGGGCGAGATGGGTGCCGGGCGACTTCGGGGAAAAGGCAGACGGAACACAAAGCAATCGAGACGTGACAGGGAAATGCACAATGATCAAGCCCATCCACTACAAGATCCATCTCGAACCCGATCTGGAGCGATTCCTCTTCGAGGGCGTAACGGAAATCCTGCTCGAAACGGACGCGCCGGTCCGGGAGATCCCGCTTGACGCAACGGAACTGGCCTTCTGGAGCTGCCGGGTCCAAAGCGAGAAAGGGTACATGGATTGCCCGTTCGCCTTCGAGCCCCGGGAGGAAAGGCTGACGATCCGACTCCCCTGCGAGATGAGCGGACAGATCCGCCTTACCATCGAATCCATGGGCAGGATCAACGACAGAATGGCGGGCTTTTACAGGAGCCGGTATATGCGGGAGGGCCGGGAGCGAACCCTTGCAGTGACGCAATTCCAGGAAAGCGATGCGCGAAGGGCCTTTCCGTGTATCGACCACCCGCGGAGCAAGGCGACTTTCGAAGTGGAAATGGTGGTGGACGAAAGCCTGGTGGCCTTGTCCAACATGCCGATCGCCCGGGAAGAGGGCCTTGGCGACGGCAGGAAGATCGTCGGGTTCGCTCGGACCCCCAAAATGTCCACCTACCTTCTCTTCTTCGGAGTCGGGGAGTTCGAGTTCATCCGGGACGAGCAGGATGAACGGGTGCGCGCGGTCACCACGCCCGGCATGTCGAAATTCGCCCGCATGGGACTCGAGCTTGGACGAAAATCGCTCCATTTTTGTGAAGCGTACTACGGAATCGGCTACCCGCTTCCCAAGCTGGACCTGATCGCCGTGTCGGATTTCGCTTTCGGGGCGATGGAAAACTGGGGGGCCGTCACCTTCCGGGAAAACCTCCTCCTCCATTTCGCCGACATCACTTCCAAGGCGGGGGAACAGCGCATCTTCGAGGTCATTGCCCACGAAATCGCCCATCAGTGGTTCGGGAACCTCGTCACCCCGTCGGACTGGAAATACCTCTGGCTCAACGAAAGCTTCGCCACCCTGTTCGGCTACCGGGTCGTGGCCCATTACCACCCGGAATGGGAGGTGTGGCCCCAGTTCCTGCATGCGGACACGAACAGGGCCCTCGACCGTGACGCCATGCGGAATACCGTCCCCATCGAGATGCCGGGAGGGAAGCAGATCGCCATCAACGAAGTCACGGCGCCGATCATCTACGACAAGGGAGCGAGCATCCTGCGGCAGGTGGAAGGGTATCTCGGCCGGGACGCCGTACAGGAAGGGCTGAGGAGATACCTGAAAAGACATGCCTACGATTGCGCCGCCAGCCGCCATCTCTGGGAGGCCCTCGAAGAGGCGGCGGAAAGCCCTGTCACCCGCATGATGAAGGGGTGGATTGAACAGGCAGGGCATCCGATGATTGACGCGAGAAGGGACGCCGGCAGGCTGCTCCTCACCCAGAGGAGGTTCACATACCTGAACGAACCGTCCGATTCCGTCTGGATGATCCCGGTCAACGTCCGGATCTTCGATGGCCGGGGACAATCAAAAGAGGTGAAGTTCCTGCTCGAAGAGGGAACGATGGAGCTGGACATCGGGAACGACACGGTCGCCTACAAGCTGAACGCGGGGCAGACCGGGTTCTACCGGGTCAAATACGACGACGCCAACCTGGAGCAGCTCGGCCGGCGGATATCCGATAAGACGCTCTCCCCGGAGGACCGATGGGGCATCCAGAACGACCTCTTCGCCTTTGTCGAAAGCGGGGAGATTCGGGTGCAGGACTATCTGGAGTTCCTCGCCCATTACCGGAACGAAGACGCATTCCTTCCGATCGCGGGCATTACCGGCAACCTGTTCCGAACCTACCTGGTCATGGACGAAAACGCACGGGAAAAGGCCGCCGCCCAGGGCAAATCCATCATCCAAAGGCTGTTCGCCCGGATCGGGTACGAACCCGACGCGGGCGAGAGCCACACGACATCGATGCTCCGGGATCAGGTTCTTTTGGCCGGGGTCATCTACGGCCTCAAAGACCTGGCCGACTTCGCCGTCCGTAAGTTCGCCGCCTTGACCCGGGGCGATTCCGTCCATCCGGACATCAGCAAGGGCGTCATGCAGGTGGGCGCCTGGACGGGAGGCGAAGAGGCCTTCGACTGGTTCCGGGAGCGACTTGCGTCAGCCGAGAGCGAGCACGAACGGATGAACGCCCTGGCGGCACTCGGCGGTTTTCGCGAAAAGGAGGTCCTCGATAAGGCGCGAAAGTACATCCTGGAAGAGGTGCCGGACCGGAACAAATTCATCCCCCTCTGTCACATGGCACTCAACCCGGAGGCGATCCCGGACATGTGGGAATGGTACTGTTCCAACCTCGAGGCCTTGGAAAACCTCCACCCGATCCACTATGAAAGGATCGTGGCCGCCATCGTGCCCCTATCCGGGCTTGGGAAAGAAGGACAGGTCGAGGCCTTCTTCTCGGATTACATCAGAGAGAAGGGAAAGGCCGTGGAAACGATCCGCATGGCCCTGGAAAGACTCGCCATCTATTCGAGAATGAGGGCCTTGTCCTTCTCTTCGTAAGGATATGGGATCTAAAGCCGAGCGCCCGCTATTCGGGCAATCATAGCGAGCGTTGCATCGGCCCGCGCCTTGTAATACCGGGCTTCATCATCCGGCTTGGAGTTTCGCGCGTAAAGCGCGTTCGCCTTCTTGGCCGCTTTTTCGGCCTCCACGATCTTTCCCTGCATCAGCAGCCAATAGCTGCAGTGCACATAACATCCCTGGGGGGTGCTCGCATCGCTCCCCGCGAGGGTCTTCTCGTCACATGCCCGCGCGGCTTCCTGTTTTGCATCCGCGTATTCGCAAAAGTCGAAGACCTTCCACGTCTTTGTCTTGGCGTCCTCATAGGCGATCAACATGTATCGTTTGATGAGCGGCCTTCCCCCTTTCCTCGGAATCGCCAACTTCACCACCCGCCTGTACCCCCGCACACCCGGAACGTCGGTCAAGAACATCGCCTCAGACAACGTATCGATGGCCCGGTACTCGGGAAACTTCATGGTTTCCCGCCACCTTGTTTGTTCCAGGGTCTTCTTTTCCTCCGGGGAATCGAAATGTTTCAAGGCCTCGAGGAACTTCTCTGCGACCTCCTTGGCGGAAGGCTCCACATCGATCTGCCTGTCTCCGACACTCCCTCCCGCCTTCGCGGACGACTCTGCCTTCGCGGGAGTCTCTTTCTTCGCAGGGGTATTCCCAGGGTGCGGAGGAGTCGTGTCCGTCTTACACCCGGAAACCAGAAGCAGCAGGACCCCAACCACGACAAACCCATTTCCCTTTCTCATGACCTCGTTTCCCTCCCCTCGCCTTCCCTGTGTACTCGGCCAGATTGCCCGCCCCGTCTACCACAGCGGCAATCCTACCGTCAAGGTTTTCTAATCTTTCCCGCCCAAAGAGACGATTTGATTCTAGAGAAACTGTTTTTAGGGCCAAATCGGCGACAATTACCACCCAAGGCGGACAAGGACCGGGCAGATAAGATGCTGCAGTGGCTCCTTTCACGATTCGGGATCGGCCCACCGAAAAAGCCACCCGCAAGGCAAACGAGGAGGCCCTCCGCG
>WFRX01000006.1 GCA_015486285.1 bacterium | reverse complement strand
GCATGCAGATCATCCTCTGCGGGTGGGTTCCTTTGATTCCTTCCCAAGACGGGCGGAGTCCCTGCTCTTATACCAGTACGGGAATGCATTTGAAAGGGTTGAGGCGGCCGGCGCCGCAAAGGCAAAAGAACATTGCAAACAACGCCCCCCTTCTCGTATACTAAGGGATCCCGGCGCCCTCGAACCATCACCGCATCTCGGAATCGTTTCGGCAAGTTCCCCTCGGTTGCCCGGGGCACCATGGAATGGGCCCTCTTCGGGGAGGCGTCCCTCACCTTTTCGGACAGAAGGAGATGGAATGTTGAAGAAACGCAAGGAAACGGAAAACGACCAGGCTTCGGGCGCCCCTCCCGCCCGGAACGGCTACCAGCCCGGCTCCGGCCCGCGCGCCGGTGTGAGCGAAAAGACGATCATCGGCGAACAGATCATCATCGAGGGGTCCATCTGCGGGAAGGAGAACCTGTTGATCGAGGGCTCGATGAAGGGCAAGATCGATCTGGAAGAGCACCAGGTCATTGTGGGCTCCAGGGGCAAGGTGGAGGCGGAGATTCACGCCAAGGACGTAACCATCAGCGGCCGGATGACCGGCAACATCCAGGCCTTGGGCAAGGTGGAGATTACGAAGGCGGCCGAGTTCAACGGCGAAATCAAGGCGGGCCGGATTTCCGTGGAGGACGGGGCCTACATCAAAGCGGTGATCGAGCTGGTTCGCGAGGAGCGCAAACAATCCTCCTCCACGGCCAAACCCGATCTCCAGGTGGCCTCTTCCGGGTCGGGCCAGGAACCGGTCGTCCTCTCCGGGGGCGCCGACAAGGGGAAGTAGATCTTGCCCAGGCATGCAGAATCCCCGCGTGGTCCGTCCCGCGCCGATCCCCAGATCGAGAGTGCCTATACCAGCAGGATCCTTCCCTTGTTTGTCGCGCATGTCGAGAAGCATCCGCGGGGGAACCTGCTCGATGTAGGCCCCGTCTGCGGTGAAAACATCCGGTTTTTCGCTTCACGTACGGAGAAGCTTTATGTGTGCGACTTGTTCCAGCGGCTGTGGCAGGAAATGCGGCAAGGCCGCTCCGCGAGCCACATCTGGCGCGACCTGGACTACCCTGTCGGATCCTTCGACGCGGTCGAGATGTGGAATTTCGGTGATCACCTGGAAGACCGGGACCTGGCGAGATTTGTCGAACTTTGCATCCTGATGCTGAAGCCGAAGGGCCTGTTGATGCTGATCGCCGTGGGGGAGCAGGCCTCCGCCACGCTCGCGCGCACGAGTACGTTTACCATCCGGGAGGGATTACGGTTCCAGATGCGGGCTCATCCCTATATGGACCTCCCATGCCATCATCGCCACAATCATGATCTGATCGCCATGCTGAGCCCCTTCAAGCTCGTCAAGTCATTCATTTACAGGAACGGGCTCAGGGAATTCCTGTTTCAGCACCCCTGAAGGGGTTTTCGCACTCCCACAGCAAAGGAGACAACCGGTGTCCAGACTTCTTGCCGCCCTTCTGATCCTGTTCGTGTGCTGTCTGTCCGTCGCCGCCGCCGCTGGAAACGACGGGGAGGCGGTTTACAAGGCTCGTTGCGCCGTCTGTCACGGAAAGGACGGTGTACCCAAGAGCTTTGCCAAGGGTGCGCCCGCCTTCAACGATGAGGCATGGAAAAAGGGGGCCTCCACGGCGGAGATCGAAAAGATGGTGGCAGAGGGCGGAAAGCGAATGCCTTCCTTCCGGAACAAGCTGACAGAGGAAGAAATCAAGGCCGTAGCCGCCTACCTGAAGACCCTGTGAGCCTCCTCCCGCGGAGCGGGAGGCCTCAGGCCGGCAGCAGCATCCTTTCTTTCAAGCCTCTGTATGGACGACCGGCTGGTTCGGGCCCCCCCGATCGAAGGGGCCGGAGGATGTTTCGTCCGCATCGAAGAGGTAGGAACTGTGTGCGACGATACGGTTTCTCCCGGACGCCTTCGCCCTGTACAGCGCCGCGTCCGCAAGTCGAATCACTTCCTGGATCCCTCGCCCGTGGTCCGGGAAACATGCGATCCCGCCGCTGATCGAGAGGAAACCGGCGGGCTGTTTTTCTCTGTGGACAAAGGGATGGCTCGCCACCGCATTCCGCAGGTACTCGGCATACCGAAAGGCCTCGTCCGTTGAGACGTCGGGCAGCAGGACAATGAATTCCTCCCCCCCGTACCGGGCGACCACCGCATCGTCCGGCGTACAGCCGCGCAGGAGCCCGGCAAACTCGATGAGCAGCCGATCCCCTTCGTCATGGCCGTTCGTGTCGTTGTACTGCTTGAAAAAATCTATGTCCAGCAGGAGGATCGAAATGGGCGTCCGATCCCGGGTCGCCCGCTCCACGCATCGCCGGGACATTCGGTAGAAATATCGGCGGTTGTGCAGGCCGGTGAGCACATCCGTTTCCGCGTTGTGCCTTGCCCGGACCAGGAAAGACTGGTGGTACAGGACCACCCCCGCAATCTGCGCAACGATGCTCAGCAGGTCCTTTTCCGTCCCGTTGGGAGTATCCGGTTCCCCGATCGCGATCACCCCGAGGATCTGCTTTTCGAATACAATCGGAGCGGCCATCCAAAGCCGTCCGCCGGTCCGGGGAAGGCCGTCGTCGTAGAGGTGCCGCCGGTTGAAGTACTCCTTGGTGAGGATCATCCTCTTTTGGGCCGCCGTTCCCACCAGGCCCCTGCCCAACGGTCGGACGACCTCCCCGCCGCTTGCATGGCTGTGTATGTCCACCCTTTTCAGGAGATCATCCTCTCCATCGTACTTGTAAAACTCGACTACATCCGTGTGTAGGATATTCTTCACGAGAGACGTGACGGTCTCCACCAGGTCTTGGATCTTCTGGCGGAAGTTCACCGTTCGGAGTACGAACGACATGTTCGTGATCAGGTTCAGGTAGCCGTCCCGCGCATCGTCAAAAGAATGGATCTGCTGCTGGAGCATCTGGATCTGACGGTTCTTCAACTCTTCCTCGCGACTGCGCGCGGCCTCTACACGGCTCAGGGTACGATGCAGCCGGAGCATCCAGAGCGTACTCCACAGCAGCAGCGCCAGGAGGACGATCGTGGAAACGAGGAAAATCTCCCAGGCTGGGTGGCAGGCATGCATCGTTGCCGGCAGGGACGCCAGCCAGGAAGAGGCTTCCTCCGCCCTGTCGGACAGTTGCCCGGCCATATCAACGGCTTGAACGGTTTGCATAGGTCTCCATAGCAATGCTGTTTCCGGATATCTTTAACTAGCAAGGGGGATGCCAAAGGGCGGCGGGGCAAGCTGTTTATCCGTAACCCATTGAAATCGCGGAAACAACTCGAACAGGGGGCCCCTTGGATATCCATCGAGCCAGACTCCATGAACGACTTTATTCTCATTCTGACCCCCTTCGGCCGGGATTGTCTTCTCAGATTGATAATGGGCCCACGCAAGGCCCTTCAAGTTTTACTCGATTCCGTTCGATGAAACAGAAGGGAAACGTTCTGATCCTGACCCGGACGCGGAGGACAAGCCGTGGAATCAACCGCAAGCAAACCGGTCGTGAGGCGCAGTGCAGAGGAAAGCCTCTGCGATGTCGTCCGTTCCTGCTGGGTCATCTATCAGAAGGCCGGCGATGTCTATCGTGTGCTGGCCAACAATACGATGAGTGAAGAGATCTCGCGGCTGTGGAGGAGCATGGCCGAGGGCATGAACAAGCACATCCTGTACTGGAAGAAGATGTCCGAGCGGGTCGAAGGGAACCCGAACATGGAGATCCTCGGCAATCCGTACGAGGCCCTTGTCCAGTTGCGGGATCTGGAAGCGAGAATCGACTCGATCCAGGAGTCGTCCACCGCCTTCCGGAGCGTGATGGACTACTTCTACCTGGCCTGCAGCCTCGAGATTCAGTTGGTTCACCCTGTTCTCTGTTCGCTGCCCGAGTCGGTTATGTCGGTGCCGGCCAAGGAAGTCGTGAAGTGGGACTACCAGACAAACCTGAGGCGCTTTCTGGAGGGAATGAAGCAGCACTGTGCGCAGCATTACCTCAACACGGCGCTCATGGATGCCCTCGAACGCACGTGGATGCTCAACAAGCGCCTGGCGAGGCAGAACAGCCGCGACCCGGTTACGGGCGCCTACAACCGGCGAGCCCTCCTGAAGGTGATCTCCTCCTTTGCCAGCCTGGCGGAGCGGGACGGGCACAATATCGCAATCATCATGGTCGGCATCGATAACATACATGAGCTGTACACAACCTTCGATATGAAGAACGCGGACGAGATCGTTACAAGGTTCTATAAGGGGATCACACCGGGTATCCGCCTTTCCGACATCATCGGCCGGTACAATTTCTCCACCTTTCTGGTCTACCTGTCCAAGGTAAACCATCAATACCTGTACGACATCGCCCAGCGGTTCTCGGAGTCCACGCAATCGATACACAAGGCGGGCTTCGTTTTGTCCGTGCACATAGGAGGATCCTACGGACCGGTCCGCGGGCAGGCGGGGCAGCAACTCGAGCATTACCTGACCAGGGCCTGGGACTGCCTGATGCGCGCGAAGTTCTCTCGTGCGCAACGAATCCTCATCGAGTGAAACATGGGAGGGACTCCGAGGGGACAGGCAACCGAACCCCGAATCCTTTCGTCGGAGAAGACTCGAAATGGCTCAAGAAGCGAGGCTGATGGATAACCGGGCCGCAGAGATCAGGGAGACGATCCTGTCGAGGCTTTCATCGGTCGTCGCCATACCGACCGCATCCGTAGAGCTCGTCCGGCTCGTCCAAGACCCGGAGGCGCCGAATTCGAAGCTGGCGCAGGCGATCGAGTATGACCCTTCTCTGACCTCGAATCTCCTGCGCCTGGCCAACTCCGCCTATTTTGGTTATTCCCGGTCGGTCAGTACGGTGCGCGACGCCATCTTTCTGCTGGGCAGGAACGAAATTTTCCAGCTGGTGGTATCGTCCGTCGTCGGCAGAATGACCCGGCAAGCCGTCAAAGGGTACGGGCTTTCTCCCGGCGAGCTCTGGGACCATCTGATGGGCGTAGCGATCGTTTCGAGGCGGCTCGGCCAGGCCCTCCACCCGAAGATTCCAAGCTACACCTTCACCGCGGGCCTTCTCCACGACATCGGCAAGATCGTACTCGGCACATTCGGGGAAGTGGACCCCGCGCCCATCCTGGAGCTGGCGGAAACGGAACAAACCGGGCTGGTCTCGGCGGAGCGGCGGATCCTCGGAATCGACCATGCGGAGGTCGGCGCCCTCCTGCTTGAAAGCTGGAACCTGCCCGCTTACCTGTCGGAGGTCGTCCGCTGGCATCATGAACCGGAAAAGGATCCGGGACAGGCGGTCGTTTCGGGGCTGATCCACGTGGCCGACGCCCTCTGCATCGAAGCGGGGATCGGAACCCGTGCCGGCGGCCCGATGCGCCGGGTCGCCCGGGAAGTCCTCGAGAAGACGCACCTGGAAACCAGCATCTCCGAGGCGGTGATCGAAGAGGCCCGCACCGAACTCGAGGGGCTCCGCGACATATTCAGGTGGTAAACGGTCCCCACCCAACCCAAGGCTGCATTCCCCTTTAAGAAATTCCAGGGAACGTCCGATGAATGGTGTGGGAGATTTCCGTCCCGGCGCTCATGTCCACGCTAGGAAGGAGCATTCTGTGGCCGTCTCTGGGAAAAAGAAGCGGATCGGCGAACTCCTCGTCGAATCGGGGCTGGTGAGCCGTGACGACTTCGAGAAGATCCTCTCCGAGCAGAAGGGAACCAGCAAGCGCATCGGCGAGCTGATCGTAGACAAGGGCATATGCAGCGAATATGACATCGCCGCGGCCCTCTCCTCCCAGCTCGGCATACCGTGCGTCGACCTGAAGGCAGCGGCCATCGAGTCCGCTGCAATCCAGATCGTATCCGAACGACTGGCCCACCGACACCAAATCGTTCCCATTTCCGTCCGGGGAAGGGACCTTCATGTCGCGATGGCCGACCCCTTCAGCCACGAGGCGCTGGAGGACATTCAGTTCGCCACGGGGTACCGGATCCAACCCTACATCTCCACCCACAGCGATATCCTCTGGGCCATCGAGAAGCATTACAAGGCCGACACGTCCGTCGATTCGATCGTAAGCGACATGGTGCCCAAAGAGGTCGAGGTCCTCGAGGACGAAAAGGAAGGCTCGGCCGAGGTCGGGGACCTGAAGAAACAGAGCGAAGCGGCGCCCATTATCCGCATGGTGAACCTGATCATCACGCGGGCGGTGGAGGAGAAGGCATCGGACATCCATCTGGAACCGAGAAAAGACAAACTCATGGTGCGAAACCGGGTCGACGGGGCCCTGCGGGTCGACCTCGAACTGCCGAAGAGCGTCCAGGGCGCCATCGTCTCGAGGCTCAAGATCATGTCGAACATGGACATCGCAGAGAGACGGATCCCGCAGGACGGCCGGATTGCGGTAAAGCTGGGCAACAAGGCCCTCGATCTTCGTGTGTCCACCCTGCCGACCAGCTTCGGGGAGAAGGTCGTGATCCGGATCCTGGACTCGGAGGGCTCTCTGATCGGCCTGGAAAAGCTCGGCCTGGACACAGACACACGCCGGAAATTCGTTTCCCTCATCTCGAAGCCGCAGGGGATCATCCTGGTCACCGGACCGACCGGAAGCGGGAAAACCACCACCCTCTACACCGCGCTTTCTCACATAGCCGATGTAGAAAAGAATATCAGTACCATCGAGGATCCGATCGAGTATGAGCTGCCCGGGATCAACCAGGTCGGGGTAGACGAAAAGGCGGGACGTACCTTTGAGAGTGTCCTGCGGTCCCTCCTCCGGCAGGACCCCGACGTGATCATGGTCGGGGAGATGCGGGACGTGACGACCGCCACGATCGCCATGCAGGCCTCGCTCACCGGACACCTCGTGTTCAGCACGATCCACACGAACAACACGGTGGCCACCATCACGAGACTGCGAGACCTGGGGGTTCCCTCCTATCTCATCTCCTCCACGATTATCGGGATCATCGCCCAGAGGCTGGTCCGGGTGATCTGCCCCTTCTGCAAAGAGCAGTACACCCCGAACGAGGACAAACTGAGAGGCCTTGCGCTGACCCCGCGCCAGGTGAAAGAGCACACCTTCTGGCGCGGAAAGGGCTGTGGGAAGTGCGGGGACACGGGGTACAAGGGCCGTGCCGGGATCTACGAGATGCTCGTCCTGACCCAGAAGATCAAGGAGGCCATTGCCACCGATGCCTCGGAGAACCATTTGAGGCAGCTTGCCGTGGCCGAAGGGATGAAAACCCTTGCGAATGCGGGCGTCGAGGCCCTGTTGAAGGGCATCACGACGGTAGACGAAGTGTTGAGGGCGATCCAGACGGAGGACGACTTCGGGAGCCTGTGTCCCGATTGCGGCGCGATCCTCGATTCAGGCTACATCGCCTGCCCGGAGTGCGGGAAGAAGCTGATCGAGATCTGCCCGACTTGCGGGAAGACGCTCGACGCCAGATGGGCCTATTGCGCCTATTGCGCGACGAAACTGCTGAAAGGCACTAAGGCCCCGCATGGGGATCACGCGAAGGTCATACCCATGGGCAAGGATAAGACCGCATGATCCGTCAACCCCTTGACGCCTGTGCGGGAACCCGGCCAAGCGGAAGCCGGCGGTGCGGGGCGTCCGGGGAAGGTTCAGCCTCTCGTAACAGGCGAATTTTATTTTGGATTATCAGAAGGCTACGGATCCGGCCGGCGCTGACAGCCCGTCCGGGTCTCCATTCGGCACGAAGTTTGCTATGTCGGTGACTGTCCGGCGCATTGAGACGGTGACGTACCGGTTAACCAGAGAGTTTGGAAAAGGAAGGAGAATACCATGACGGAGGCAACCTCCACACTGGCCCTGTCCGCGGTTCCAGGATCCGGCGAAACGACCGAGGAATCCCTTCAAAGCCTGAAAGAGTTCTCCCGTCTCCTGGAGGAATCCGACCGGTTTGCCCGCCTGATCGAAAAGACGGAAAAGTACAGCGACATGGTCCCGCCCTATATCCTGGAACAGGTGCAGACAGACTATCGGGACCAGAAGGGGAGGGTCGACGAAAAGCTGGAGGCCCAGAAGGACGGGTTCCGCAAGGCCTATCAGGAACACCTGTCCGAAAAAGAAGTACTCGATGACATCTGCCGGAAGTTGCGGGACCGCCTCAAAGAACTTCGGTTTCGCAGGGTCGTCGGGGAATACGACGAAGAGGATGTCCAGGATGAAATCCGCGATCTGAAAGGCCAGCTCTCGGAAAGTATGGAGCGCCTCGACCGGATGGAAGAGGTCCTGGACCAGTATGTCATCATCGGCTTCGACGACTTCGTAAAAGAGGAAG
>WFRX01000005.1 GCA_015486285.1 bacterium | reverse complement strand
CTGTCAGACCACCGCGAGATTCAGCCCCGGATACTGCGACTGGGACCTGGAGGAGGGGCAGGGGGCGCTCTTCCGCTTCCTCGAGCCGGAGCCTGTGGGTGTGAAGCGAACCTCTGCCGGGATGATGATTCCGCAGAAGTCGATCTCGGCGGCCCTGGTGGGGGCGCGGGAGGTTTCGTTGCGATACCCGTGCTCCTTCTGCCCGAAAGGCGATTGTCCGTATCGGAGGGAGGAATTCCATGGTTGAAGAGGTTCCAGGCGGACGATCGGGTCCGTGTCCGGAGCCTCGAAGGGCGGAGGCTCGGGGTGGCGTGCCGGCTCAAGGCCGACATGATGCGAGGGGTTGTCGCCCTGCTCACAGGAAAATTCTGGGGGCAGGCTCCAACACGAATCCGGTGGCCTCCTTGGCCTCTATCCCGGACATTGCGAGCGCAAGCGAAGCAATCTCCCAGCCCACTACGGTACGGGGAGATTGCCGCGGTCGCTGTCGCGTCCTCGCAATGTCCCCGGTTGACGCAAAGGCGCCGGAGACCAAGCGAATCGAGATGTGACAGATGATGGTAAACGTGTAAGGAGGAAAGAAGAATGAGTCTGCTTGTGGACGAAAGAGATGTTCGGTTCGTGCTTTTCGACCAGCTCCGTATCAGCGAATTGACGAAGACGGAGACGTTCCAGGAACACTCCGACGAGGTCTTCCAGATGGTTCTCACCGAGGCGCATCGTGTCGCCGAGAACGTCCTGGCTCCCACAAACGTGGACGGGGACCGGATCGGCGCCCGGTATCAAGACGGGAAGGTATCCGTACCGGAATCCTTCCATGCCTGCTATCAGGCCATTTGCGAGGGGGGTTGGATCTCTCCCACGGATGACATGGAAGTCGGGGGACAGGGGCTGCCCACATCCTTGTGCACAGCCGCCTATGAGATGTTCTTTGCCGCAAACTGCGCCTTTTCCCTGTACCCCACCCTGAACCACGGGGCGGGAAAGCTGGTGGAAAAGCACGGTACGGAAGAGCAGAAGGCCCTCTATCTGGAAAATCTTTATTCAGGCCGGTGGGCAGGAACCATGTGCCTGACCGAGCCGGGGGCCGGCAGCGATCTGGGCGTGCTCAAGACCAAGGCGATTCGGAACCCGGACGGGACGTTCCGGATCCAGGGCACGAAGCAGTTCATCACCGGGGGAGAGCACGATCTCACGGAAAACATCATCCATCCGGTCCTCGCCCGTATCGAGGGCGACCCGATGGGGAGCAAGGGGATTTCCATCTTTCTCGTACCCAAGATCCGGGTAAATCCGGATGGATCCCTGGGGGAGCCGAACGATGTGCAATGCGCCGGGATCGAGCACAAGATGGGGATCAAGGGATCGGCGACCTGTACGCTGTATTTCGGGGAAAACGGAAACTGTGTGGGCGAGCTCCTGGGACGGGAACGACAAGGGCTGCCGATCATGTTCATCATGATGAACGAAGAGCGGCTGAATGTGGGCCTTGAGGGGCAGGCCATCGGATCGACGGCCTACCTGCATGCCTTGAAGTTTGCCAAAGAGCGGCTGCAGGGGCAGGCGCTGACCGGCGGGAAGGGGGATGGGGGGCAGGTGCCCATCATCGCGCACCCGGACGTGAGGCGGATGCTGATGTGGATGAAGGCCTATGTAGAAGGCATGCGCGCTCTCATGTACTACGCCGGGTACTGCATCGACCGGAAGCGGGCCGCGGCGGACGAAGAGGAAGAGAAGCGCTGGGAGGTGCTGGAGGAGCTTCTGACCCCGATCTGCAAGGCCTACGGTACAGACATGGCCTATGATGTCTGTGAGCAGGCGATTCAGGTGCACGGCGGCTATGGGTTCTGCTCGGAGTACCCTGTCGAGCAGTTCGCCCGGGACTGCAAGATCGGCTCGATCTACGAGGGAACGAACGGAATCCAGGCGATGGACCTGCTCAACCGCAAGATCCTCCGCGCTAAGGGAGCGGGGGTGCGGGCCTTGCTGGGAGAGATGACACCCGTGGTGACGAGGACGAAGGGCCATCCGGCCCTCGGGTCGTATGCGGCAACGGTCGAGGAGAGCTACGGATGGCTCCAGGATGCGGTCGCGCACGTCACCTCGGTGGTGGCCGGCGGGGAGATCCCTGCGGGTTTTCTCGAGTCCGTGCCCCTTCTCGAGATTTTCGGCGATGTGCTGCTCGGTTGGTTCCACCTGTGGCAGGCGGAGATTGCCCTCGGGAAGCTCGAGAAACTGTACGAGGAAGCCGGGGCAGGGACAAAGGAAGAGCGCCTGGAACTCCTGGAGAAGAATCCGGATGCGGCTTACCTGGAGGGGAAGGTCGCAACGGCGAAGTACTACATCGGCCGGTTGTTGCCGATCGTATCGGGCAAGGTGGAAGCGATCAAGAAGAAGGAGATCTCGCCCCTGGAGATTCCGGACGCCTCCTTCT
>WFRX01000004.1 GCA_015486285.1 bacterium | reverse complement strand
CCTTCACCGCATCGACGCCCGCGCGGATCAGATACTCCGTACCCTCCCCGGTGGCGACGTTTCCCGCAATCACGACGGCGTCCGGGTGGCTTCTCTTGATCTCTTGCACCGCTTCCCGTACACGCAGGGAGTGCCCGTGGGCCGTATCCACGAAAAGGATGTCCACGCCTGCGCGCAACAGCCTCTCCACCCTTTCCTCCCAATCGCCGGAAACACCGATGGCGGCCCCCACCAGCAGCCTCCCCAACGCATCCTTCGAAGCATCCGGGTATCTCCGGGCCTTCTCGATATCCTTGATCGTAATCAGTCCCTTCAGCCGCCCCTCCTGGTCCACCACCGGCAGCTTCTCGATGCGATGTTCGTGCAGAATTTCGATCGCCTGCTCCAGGCTGGTCCCCTCCGGCGCGGTGACGAGATCCCTGGTCATCACATCCCGAATCTTCATCTGGAGACGTTTCTCGAACCGGAGATCCCGATGGGTGAGGATCCCCACAAGGGCATCATTCTCCACGATGGGGAGGCCGGAAATGTTGCGTCTCTCCATCACCTCCTGCGCCTCGGCAAGGGCCTGGTCCGGGTGCATGTCGATCGGGTTGACGATCATACCGCTTTCGTACTTCTTCACCCGCTCCACCTCGAGGGCCTGCCGCTCGGGGGAAAGATTCCGGTGAACCACGCCGATACCGCCCGACTGGGCCATGGTAATCGCCGTGCGGGCCTCCGTAACCGTGTCCATTGCGGAGCTCAACAAGGGTATGTTCAGGGAAACATCCCGGGTCAGGCGGGTACGAAGATCGGTTTCGCTCGGCAGGATCCTCGCCTCCTGCGGGACAAGAAGAACATCGTCAAAGGTGAGGCCTTCGGGGATCTCCTTCGGATCGATTTCCATCGGTTTTTCGCCTCCTTGCCGCACATTCCCTCCTTTGGACGGTCCGTTCGGAGGGGAAGCGGCCGCTGCCGGCTCCGGGCACGGCCTGCACCGCACCCAGCCTTCCCGGAGAATGGCCGCCCCGGTAAAATAGGTAGTATAGCAAGTTCCCATTTCCCAGTCGAGACGGGTTCGGGAGCAAACCGAAACGGTTGACATCCTTCCCAGGCTTTGTATGATCGCAGGCGCTTCCAGGGAGGACGGGAGTTACCCTTCAGCAACGGGATACGGGGGGCAGGATGAAAAACCCGGGGACTGGACGGGACGGACCTGCACGCGGCATGTGGTCGAGCCGCCTCATGTTCATCCTCGCGGCCGCCGGCTCGGCCATCGGGCTCGGAAACATATGGAAATTCCCTTACATGGCCGGGAAGTATGGTGGCGGGGCCTTCGTCCTGATGTATCTGGCCTGCATCGGGGTCATCGGCATCCCCATCCTCGTTGCCGAAATCCTCATCGGCCGGGCCACCCGGCGGAATCCCGTCGGAGCCTTCAAGGCGCTCAGCGGAGGAAACAGGTTCTGGACCGGCGTCGGGTTCCTCGGAGTCGCTTCGGGGTTCGTAATCCTCTCGTATTACTCTGTCGTGGGCGGATGGACCGTCGACTATTTCGTGAGAAGCGCCGCCGGCGGCTACCTCCATGCCGGTCCGGAAAGGATTAACGGCATCTTCAACGAAATGATGAAAAACCCCTGGGAGCAGATGGCCTGGCACACGGTCTTCATGGTCGCCACCATGGGCATCGTTATCTTCGGGGTCAAAGAGGGGCTCGAGCGCTGCATCGAGGTCTTGATGCCCTTGCTCTTCCTGCTTCTCGGGGTCCTGGTGGTCTACGGGCTGGTGGCCGGAGATGCGGCCGGAGGTCTCACGTATCTGTTCCGGCCGGACTGGAGCAAGCTGGTCACGAACGCGGCAGGGGAGTACACCCCAAGACCGATGCTGGAGGCCATGGGCCATGCGTTCTTCACCCTCAGCCTGGGCATGGGGGCTATGATTACGTACGGGTCCTACCTTGGGGACGGGGAGAGCATCCCCGCTTCGGCAATCATCGTGGCCCTCCTCGATACGGTGATCGCTCTTCTCGCCTCCATCGCCATCTTCACGATCGTCTTCCAGTACGATCTCGACCCGGAAGCCGCCGGCCCCGGCCTGGTCTTCCAGGTACTGCCCCTTGCCTTCTCGAAGATGCCGGGCGGCTGGCTGATCGGAACCGCCTTCTTTCTCCTGCTCGCATTCGCCGCCCTGACCTCGGCCATCAGCCTGCTCGAGGTGGTGGTCGCCCATTTCATCGACGATCGGAAATGGGCGAGGCGAACCGCCACCATCATTATGGGGACGATCATCTGGATGCTCGGGCTCTTCTCCGCGTTTTCCTCCAACCTCCTCGAACATGTGACCCTCCTCAAGGACAAAGAAGGGGCGGAGATGTCGATCTTCGATTCCGTCGATCTGATCGCCACGAACTACATGCTCCCCATCGGCGGTTTCTTCATCGCCTTGTTCGTCGGCTGGTTCATCCAACAGGAAGATCGAGAACGCCAAATGCTGGGGGGCGGCGCGGACCGGGCCTTCTACCGGCCCTGGCTTGTGATCATCCGTTACGTGACGCCCGTGGCGGTAGGCATCCTCATCCTGTTCATGGT
>WFRX01000003.1 GCA_015486285.1 bacterium | reverse complement strand
TAGGTGTTCACCGGCGGTTCCCACACGGCGTCGGCCGCTTGCCGCTCCTCCCGTCCACGCGAACCGACATCATCGAAAAGACGGTTGATGCTTCTCTGCAGGCTGTCCATATGGCTGAAAGGATCCCAGCGAACCAACATGACACACCTCCTGTAAGTTGTTGATAAACATTGATTTAATCGTCCCGTCTCCAAAAAATGTACTAATCACGCTCTCCCGCGGGGTCAAGTCCGGAGCACAAAAAATGTCCCTTTTGGGGGATTTTCCCGGACTCGTGGGAGGGAGGAAGCCGGAGACAGCGCCATGGCCGGCACTTATTGTGGAAGGGCGGTTGTATCTTTTTCTTGCCGCATGTGTTAGATTGAGAGATTCAGTTTCCGGAGTCCCGGATGGCCAGGTAGCTCTCTTCGTGCCCCGCCGATAATCCCATACTACCGGATAGAGGCGGCGGCCCACCGGCAACCCACCGTTTTTCAACATCCCAATATTCGCCGGATCAAACGTCGGGGCGGAGTACCCTGTGGGGTTCCCGCGTCCACCGACACACGAAGGAGCACCATGTCAACAGCACGATTCACCAAGCCATCCAGATCCACAGTCAAAGCTTCCTCCCGCTCTGCACGGGCCGCCAAGCCTACGTCGCACGACAATGGGACACCGGTTGAAGTTTCCGCATCATTCGCCGGCCTGAATCTTTCACCGAGACTGACGCAAGCCGCACAGAGAATGGGCTACACCAGGCCCACCCCCATCCAGCACAAGGCGATCCCGCTGCTGCTGGACGGCCGCGACCTGCTGGCCTCCGCGGCCACCGGAAGCGGCAAAACGGCCGCCTTCCTGTTCCCCATCCTCCACCGGCTGCAGGATCGTCCCCGCGGCTCCACCCGGGCGTTGGTTCTGACCCCTACCCGCGAACTGGCCGCCCAGATCCTGGACCACTTTCGGGCCCTGTCCGCAGGCACGGGGCTTCGGGCCGCGGCCGTATACGGGGGCGTGGGCCAGGGGCCCCAGGTAAAGGCGTTCCGCGCGGGCACGGATGTCATCATCGCTACACCGGGCCGCCTGCTGGACCACTTCCAATATCCTTACGCAAAGCTGGCCGGGCTGGAGTTCCTCGTCCTGGACGAAGCGGACCGGATGCTGGACATGGGCTTTTTGCCTGACGTCCGCCGGATCCTGAACCACATCCCCCGGAAGCGGCAAACCCTGCTTTTCTCCGCCACCCTGCCTGCACCGATCGTCGACCTGGCACAGCGGATGCTGCGCGATCCGGCTACCGTGCATATCGAACCGAAGCCTCTGCCGGCGCACGGCATCACCCACTGCGCCTATGCCGTACCACCGGAACTCAAAACCCGCCTGCTTCTCGAGATCCTGAAGCAGGAGACGCCCACCCGCGTCCTGGCCTTCACCCGGACCCGGCACCGGGCCAACCGTCTGGCCGATTTCCTCGGCCGCAACAATGTGCCTTGCGGCCGCATTCACGGCAGCCGCAGCCAGGCTCAGCGAACCGAGGCCCTGGCCGGATTTCGAAAAGGCCGCTTCCAGGTTCTGGTGGCCACGGACATCGCCGCCCGCGGCCTGGACGTTGTGGCCCTGGACCTGGTCGTGAACTTCGATGTCCCGGGCGCCGCGGAGGATTACATCCACCGCGTCGGGCGCACGGCCCGGGCGGAGGCCACCGGGAATGCCTACACCCTGGTCGCCCCCGAGGACGAAGGAGGCCTTCGGGCCATTGAGCGGGCCATAGGCCGACGGATCCCGCGCAAGACCCTGCCCGGGTTCAACTACCGCCAGAAGGCCGAGGGCCGTTTCGAAGTTCCTCTGGCCGAGCGGATTGCAGCGATCCGCTCCCGCAAGCGCGAAGAGCGGGCCCGCGCTCGCACCCATGCGACGCTCCGCGCGAACAAGCATGCCAGGCCCCGGACGTCCAGTCGGTAGAGCAAACGTCTTTTCTTTGCTTCCCTCCCCATTTCTTGTAAAATGCGCAGGAGCATTCTTGTTCTCCCTCAAGAACAGCGTCCGAAAGAGAGGAGAAAACATGGCGGCATTACGGGAAGTCGTGGTCATTGATGCGGTCAGAAGCCCTATTGGGAAATCGGGCCGAAAGGGAATGGAAAAAGGGGGTCAACTTTGCCAGGCCTCGTCCCAGGAACTCCTTGCGGCCGTCATGCGAGGGCTTCTCGATCGAGTCCACGAGAAAAGTTCCAAATTCGATGAAGGCATCATTGAAGATGTCGTCGTAGGCTGCCTCAGTCAAATCGGGGACCAGGGGGGAAACATCGCCCGCATCGCCGCCCTCATGGCGGACATCCCCATCACCGCAGCGGCCTACACAGTGAATCAGTACTGCAATGCGGGCCTCCGGGCGATCAATTCGGCCGCCCATCAGATGATGATCGGCGACGGGGACGCCTGTGTCTGCGCGGGCGTGGAGATCATGTCGCATTACGGCATGGGCTCGGACATCCAAGTCGCAATGAAGGCGCAATATCCGGTAAGGCTGTCTCCAAAGCTCCTGGATACGGGAATCGGCGTGCCCCAGGGCCTCTGCGCGGAAATGATCTCTGAAGAAAAGGGACATACCCGCGAACTCCTGGACCGCGCCGGCGCCCTCAGCATGAAAAAGGCGGTGGAGGCTCAGCGCAAGGGCTGGTACGCGGATCATATCATTCCCTTCGAGTTCTCCTGGGAAGACAAAACGTATCGTGTAGACACCGATGAGACCCTGCGGCCCAAGGCGGCCGACGATTTCGAGGGCTTCCTGGCGGACCTCGCCAACCTGAAAACACCGTTCAAGCCGGACGGAATGGTCACGGCTGGGAACTCCTCTCAGATCGTGGACGGCGCAGCGGCCGTGCTGCTGATGACAGCGGACAAGGCCGAAGAACTGGAACTCGAGCCCATGGCGCGGATCATCGGGACGGCCTCTGCCGGCGGCGAGCCGGTCCCCATGCTCCTGGCGCCTATCCCCGCATCGCAAAAGGCCCTGAAACGTGCCGGCAGGACGATTGACGATATGGATGTGATCGAGCCGAATGAAGCCTTCATGAGTCCGCTGATCGAATTCGCCAGGGAACTGGGCTATGAATACGACAGCCCGCGCGTCAATCCCACCGGCGGGGCCGTCGCCCTCGGACATCCGATCGGCGCCTCCGGCGTGCTGTACTTCGGCGAGATGGTCCATCACCTGAAGCGAACCGGAGGCCGGTTCGGGCTTCAGATGCTTTGCGGCGGCGGCGGCATTGGAATCGCGGCCGTAGTGGAACGGATATAGCAAACAGGCCCCCTGCCGTCCTTGCGGATGATGGATTTTGAGTGACGTTTTTCGGCACTGAGAATACCGAAGAACCGCTTTTGTATCCGGGGCGTTCCAGG
>WFRX01000002.1 GCA_015486285.1 bacterium | reverse complement strand
TCATCACAAAGAACAAGGATGTGCGGCGGGAACTGTACCGGAAGCTCGGAAGCAGAGGGATTGTCACCCATCCATGGTGGGACCGGTTTCGGGAGGAAGTGCCCTGGGAGCGGTTTCCGGATGCGGTGTATTTGAAGGAAAGGGTGTTTGGTTTGCCCATTCATCAAGACCTCGGGACTCGCGAGATGGACCGGGTGATTGAGGAATTCGATGCGGCCCGCCGCGGTCTCCGGGGGGAACTGTGTCCAGCATAGGAGATCTGGCAAGGCAGTCATCCCATTACCTGGTGGGGCGTATAGCGGTCATGGCCGCCGGGCTGGTCTCCTTTCCGATCCTGACGCGGATCTTCAGTGTAGGCGATTACGGGCTGCTCGGACTTCTGAACACGAGCCTTTTCATCCTGATCGCCGTCACCAAGCTCGGTTTTCCGAACGCGATTGTCCGGTTCTATGAAGAATTCAGGAGCCGGGAGAAGCTCCCCGAATTCTATACCACCATGTTCTGGGGCGCCATGGGCGCTGCCGCCGTAGCGTCGGTGTGCCTGGCGGGCTTTGTGTGGATTGCGGGAGACCGGATATGGGGCGAGAAACTTACCCGGATCCTGTTTCTGTTTCCCCTGTTGCTGTTCAGCGCCTGCGGTGTCGATCTGTTCTCCAGTTTCCTCCGGGCCGAGCAGAGGTCCAAGTTGTACAACGTGATCGGCATTGCCCGGCGGTACGGCAGGCTCGCCCTCGGCGTCTGGCTGGCCGTATGCATCGTGAAGGGCCTGTATGGGTTCTTCCTGGGACAGGTAATCGCAAGCGTGGGGGTGTTGGGGGTCCTGGGGATCCTGTACCGGAAAAAGGTGCGGCTGTCCCTCGGCGCCGTGTCGGCCGCCGCGCTCATGGGGGCGCTGAAATTCGGGTTTCCGCTGCTGTGGGCCGAATTGGGAGATCTGGTGCTGAACTATGCCGACAGGTATCTCGTGGAGGTGTTTCTCGGGAGGCAGCCGCTCGGGCTGTATACGGCGGGGTACAACCTGGCCATGTACGTAACAGCGGTCGTCATCCAGCCCATCAACTACGCCATGACCCCCATATACATGAAGATACTCGTTCAGCAGGGCGAAGAGGCGACCCGGGAGTTCTTCCGTACGTTACTGAGCGGATTTGTACTGGTGATCGCGCCCCTGGCCTGTGTTCTCGTGGCGGCGGGGAAGGATCTGATCATCTTCCTGGCGTCCGCCAAGTTCTCCGAGGCTTCCGGCGTCCTGGGGTATGTAGTGATCGGCCAGATGGTGTATGCATCCACACTGATCCTCAACTGCGGGCTCTTTATCGAGAAGAGAACGCAGGTACTCACCTACCTCATGCTCCTGACCTGCCTTGTCAACGTGGGTTTGAACGTTGTGTTGATCCCACGTTACGGAATCGTGGGGGCGGCGCAGGCGACATTGATCGCCTACGTCCTGTACGGGATCTTGATTACCTATTTCTCGTTCCGGCTGTTCCGGTTTCCCGTCGAGATGGGGCGGATCTTCTTCTACCTTTCGGCTGCCTTCGGGATTTACCTCATGATCCGGGGCGTTCATTTCGAAAGCTCCTTCGTAACGCTTCTGGTGAAGGGGATTTCTGGTATACTGGTATATGTGGCCGTAGTCCTGTCGCTGGATCGCCGGCTGCGCGAGCCATGCCTCGACTTCCTGCGCGGCGTGGGAAGGGGGCCCGGGACAGCCTCGTGAAACGACGAGAGCTCGATCCGGGTCATGCATAGGAAAGGCTGATGGAAGGCCTGGACAGGAAATGGATCAGACGGATCAAGCGGCGGGCCAGGCCCTGCATCGCCGCTCTCCTGTTCTATTCGGGGCTTCTGGGCCTGGCTGTATCGGTGCTGGGCCGGATGAGGAATGATTTTCCGGCTGTAGTGCTCTTCTATCACCGGTTCAAGGAAGGAAAGGCGCGTACCATCCCCGGCAGGATGCGCATCGATGCCTTTCGCCGACAACTCAAGCATCTCGGGAGGTGGTACGATGTAATCTCCCTGGATGAGTTGATTGAAAGGATTGCGGCGAGGCGAAGGTTCGGAAGGCCGACCGTTGTGATCACCATTGACGATGGCTTCCGGGACAATTACGACCTGGCGTTTCCCGCCCTCGCCGGGATGGACTTCCCCGCTACGATTTTCCTGACTTCCGGGTTCATCGGTACGGAGAAGGTGCCGTGGGTCGATGAGATCGGCATGGCGGTCCGGCGGACGGGAAGGAGGCGCCTCGCTTTGCCGGAGCTGTTGGGGGAGAGGACGCTCGATCTGTCGACCTTGGAAAAAAAGGCGCGGGCCTCCCATGCGCTCTACAAAGCGCTTCTGGAGGTTGAAGACGAAGAGAGGAGGAGGTACGTTGCGCGGCTTCTGGAAACATTGCGGGAAGAAACCGACGGCGCAGGAGAACGTGAAAGGTTCATGCTGTCCTGGGAAGAAATTCGCGATATGAATGAACGAGGGATTTCTTTCGGAGCCCATACCGTCTCGCATCCGATTCTGAGTCGAATGCGTCTCGCGGATGCGGAGCGGGAGATCCTGGATTCGAAAGAGACGATCGAGGAACGGCTGGGGCGGGAAGTGAGGCATTTCGCCGTCCCGAACGGGCGGGATGCGGATTTCAGCGATGCGCTGCGAGCCTTTTGCAAGGAAAGCGGCTTTCGCAGCGTAGCCACAACGAACAGCGGTCGCGTCGAGCCGGGGGTCGATCCCTACCGGTTGCCGAGGATCTGTCCGCCGGAGAGTGTCTCCCTCTTCGCCTTTGATCTGGCAAGACAGATGTTCCTTGGCTGACCATACAAAGGAGGAAACCATGCGGAGAAAACCGGGCATCATGATTGGGCTGGCTCTGCTGGCAATGAGCACGGGAATCTGTTGCGTTCCCCCCCTGGACGCGCAGGAGGTTCCGAGAATCAGCGCTGCTTCGGCCTTGCTGAAATATAACAGCGGGAAGGTGATTGTTGTGGATGCCATGAACGCGAGCACCTATAGAAAATATCATATCTTGGGCGCTATCAGCCTGCCCGGAGACGGCCCAGCGGATCTCGAGCGTATCGAACGGGGGAGGCTCCCGATCCCGAAGAGCCAGGGCATTATCGTTTATTGCGACTGAGCCGGAGAGGGCACAAGCGCCGGTGTGGCGCTTACGCTGATGAAGAAGGGCTACAAGCGCGTCTGGGTGGTGTCGGGAGGATGGAAGGCGATGCGTAAGGCCGGTTTCCCCATGGTGTGGGAGGGAAAGGTCCACCTGGGCCGCTGAAAAGCATGCCGCGGAAAACCCGAAAGGTCGGTAGAACGAAAGAACGAAAATGCTGACATTTGTGGCTCCATTCATTGCCTACCTCATTGCCTTTCCGGTCATGGTGATCAGCCTGTTCCGGATTGAGGTCGGGATCCTGTACTTCATTACCCTCGTGCCCATCCTGGCCGTCATGAAGAAATTCGTGCACTTTCCCCTGGGAAGCAACGTGATGGATTTCCTCCTCATTTGCATGGTGCTCGGGTGGATTTTCGGGGCCCTTCGGGAGGGGAGGCGTGTCTTCAAGAGATCTCCCTTGAATGTCGCCGTCATCATCGTTGTGATCTGGACATTTGTGAATCTGCTGAGAGGATATGGCTTCTTCGAATTTTCCAACGCCGTGCATTTGATGCGGCTCATGGCCTGGAAGAACTACATGATTCTTCCGGTTGTGTACTTGATCGCCATAAACAACATCAACGACAAACGGGTGATCCAGTGGATCATCGTTGCTCTCTGCGTGACGATGCTTGCGATGGATTTCAATTTCTACAGTACCTTCCGCTGGTTCCGGGCCGAGCACTTCAGGGAGGGCATACGCATCTCCGGAACGTTCACCTTTCTGGGGCCGAATGAGATGGGCGTGTTCTACAGCATGTATACCTTTCTGTTGATCGGAATCGCCTATTGTCTCGAGAACAAGAAGCTGAAAGCCCTTATGCTGCTTGTCTGCGCCTGCAATTTCTATCCGATTCTCTTCTCCTACTCGCGGGCGGCCTATCTCTGTACGCTGGCGGGAATCATTTCCCTGGGGCTGTTGAAAGACCGGAGGCTTCTTGTCCTGCTGGTGGCCCTGGTGCTGGCGTATCGAATCATACTGCCCACGTCCGTGGTGGAGCGGATCGATATGACGTTCCTGGACAAGGCGGCGGTGAGCGAAGAGGAAATGCAGAGAACGGAGGTCACGGTCGGGGGGGTCGCCCTGGACTCGACAGGCAGAAAGGCGTTGTGGGACCGGGCGAAGGGATACTTTCGGAAGTATCCCTTCATGGGGATCGGCTTCGACACCTTCCGGCATCTTGAAGGGATGATTACGCACAGCCTTTACATGCGGATTCTCGCGGAACAGGGCTTGATAGGGATGGCGGTCTTTATCCTATTCAGCCTGTGCCTGTTGCAGCAATCCTTCCGCCTGTACAGAAGAGCGCCGGAGGGCCTGGAGCGCGGCGTCGGGCTGGGGTTCCTCGTGTGCGTCATTGTGCACCTGGTAGGGAGCATTACCGGGGACCAGTCGCTCTACTACAATCTGATGGCGATCTATTGGTTGTTCCTGGGTATCGTGGGGAACCTGAATGTAGAGCTTGCCGAACAGGACGCCTTGCGCGGGAGGGAAGGGATACCGGTGAGCGAAATGTGGGAAAAGGGGATGTGGCCCCGGGAAGAACCGGCAGCGACTACAGCTTGCGAAGGAGATGAATCCGGCCGGCCGGATGCGTTGAGAATGACCGATCCCTGGAGGGCCCCTTGAACATCCTGTGGCTTTCCACGAGGAGCCCGTACCCGTTGATCAGCGGGCACAGCCTGCGCACCTACCACACGCTGCGAAACGCGAGCGAGAGGCACGGCATATTTCTGGTAACCTTTGTTCAGCTGCCGCTCGAGCTGGAAGAGGAAAACCTTGGACAGGTAGAGGGGTTATGCCGGTGCGTGGATCCCTTCCGGATCCCTCTGGACCGGTCGAGGATTCTTCTGGGGGCCTCTCTGGCGAGAAATCTCTTTTCGGGCCTCCCTTTTGTGGCGGAGAAGTACGATGTGGGGGCCATGCGCCGGCGGATAAGGAATATCATCCGCAAGGAACGGATCGATCTCGTGCATGTGGACCTTCTCCATTTGAGTGTCTATCTGGACGAATTTCCGGAGATGCCCAAGGTGATTACGAATCACAATGTGGAGTCTCTCCGGGTATATCGATGGTCCCAGGCGGAGAGGAACCCCTTGAAGATGCTCTACCTGCGGGAGCAGTGGAGGAGGCTCCGGATCTTTGAACGAAATGCGCTGAACAGGTTCGATGCGTGTATCGTTGTGTCGAAGACAGATCGGGACACCCTGGAGACGATGGGCGTGCAATCGAAGATGTTTATCGTTCCGAACGGAACGGACACGGAGCACTTCCGGCCCGGTGGGGGGAAGACGGATCCGGACAGGGTGTTGTGGCTGGGACACATGGATGTGCACACGAACAGGGATGCCGTGCTCTATTACTGGCGGGAGATCTTCCCGATCCTGAGAAGACGGCATCCGGCGGCCCGGATGGAATTCATCGGGACCTCGCCTCCACGGGAGATCGTGGAAGCGGCGAAGACGGACAGCCGGCTAAGGGCGCCCGGTTTCGTCGAGGACATAAGGCCCTATCTGGAAAAGGCATCGGTCGTCGTTGTGCCGATCCGGATCGGAAGCGGTACGCGCGTCAAGATTCTGGATGCCATGGCCCTGGGCAAGGCGATTGTTTCCACTTCCGTGGGATGCGAGGGACTTGACGTAAAGGACGGGCGGGATATCTGCATCGCCGACGATCCGGAAGGGTTCGCCCATAAGACAGCGATGCTGCTCCGGGACGAGGATCTGCGATCGGCGCTTGAGCGCAATGCACGCAGGAGTGCGTTGCGTTATGACTGGCGGCTTGTAGCGGAGGAGCAGGAGCGGGCGTATCAATATGCGGTTCAGCAACACGATTCCCCGGCTGCCGCGGGGAACGGGTAGGAGACAGAATGGGGAAAGCGGTTCTCTTCAAATCCGATGAGCGGTTCGACGCATTTTTCGAAACGATCCGGAAGACGGGGATGGAATGCGATGTCCTCGACTTCTCGGGAAACGATTGGCTGGAGTACGATTATGAAACGATTGATTTTCTCATCTATTACCCTTCGTTTCGTTTCAGCTCGAATTGTCCGTTGGCGTTGTTCGACGTAGTGGACAACCTGACGCACATCAAGGAAATGCATCCGGACGTGATCATGTATCCGGACCCGGGGCTGATTCGATATTACAACGACAAGTACAGACAGTGCCTTTTCCTGAAGCGCCGGGGATTCCCGATTCCGCCCACCGTTCCTCTTGTTTCCGGGAAATGCGTGGAGGAGGCGGAGGAGGAGTTGGGCTATCCCATGGTTGTGAAGAATCGTTATGGGGCGGGGGGAGCATCTGTTTTCAAGGTTGGGAATCGAAAGGAGTTGTTGGGTTACTACAAGCTTTCGATGTTCGATTTTTTCAATGCCTCTTCCCTCCGGTATTTTCTCGGAATGTGTACCCGGAGAAGGTTCTACTATGCCCTGATCAAGGCGCGCCGGTTGACCTACCCCTTCCTTTCACCGCCCCTGTTGGCGCAGAAGTTCATCCGGATGGACCGCGATATCAAGACCGTGGTGGGAGACGGACAGGTCATGGAAGCCCATTGGCGCCTTCAAGCCCACAGGGAACAATGGAAAGTGAACATCGACGGCGGTGGAATCGGTCAGTGGAGCAGAGTCCCCGAGGAGGTAATCCGGCTTTCCGAACGGCTGGCGCACGCGTTGAAGGCGAGATGGCTGAATATCGATCTGGTCCCCGGCGAAGGGGATTACCTGATCACGGAATTCTCTCCGGTGTGGCACCACTATGCGTACAGGGAAAAGCCGAGCTTCGTCTACAAGGACGACTACAATATCGATACGCCCCTGGAAGTCTCACTGGACCTTGAGGGAATGATCGTTGCGTCGCTGGCTCGAGCGGCGGAGATGAGAAACCGCAGGCGCATGGACGATCTCAAGATGGACCCCGCCTCCTAGCCCTGTAGACCCTCGAATACAATCATACCCGCACAGAAATGTATCCCGTTGCAAATATGGCTTCACAGCCCGCCGGGAAGCTGCCGTTTTCCCGGAATATGGGCGTGTGACGTGTCTGGGGGAGTGGCTTGGATTTTGCAGAAAAGCACAAGGCCGTCCAGGCACTTCACGCAAGGCGGAGGCCTTCACCCATGAGAAATCCTGGAAAGAATCTTCTGCGGCTCTTCGTCTGTTTCCTTCTGCTGTTTTTCTTGCCGACGGCGGAGGCGGCCGGCGGGATCGAGGTTCTCAGCGGACATCCGAGGATCTTCATTACGCCCGGCAACTTAAGCACCTTGCAGGAGAGAGCCGGCGGCACTCACGCAGAGACGTACCGGGACCTGAAAAGGTGGTGCGACGATAACTGGGAGAACGCCGCCTCCCGGAGGAAGGTGTTTATCACGGGCGACAGAGACTATGAAGCCGGAGTCCTGCGGTATGCGCTCGTCTATCGGCTCGGACGAATTGCCGGAGAGGACTATGCGCATTCGATCGATGCGTATGGAAACAAGGCGGTGGAAACGCTGCTCGATATTGTTCGCGCCGACGACCGGCACAATCTCGTGTATGCGGCGATCGCCTACGACTGGGTGAACGAAAGGATAGAGAGGAGCGACAAGGCGGCGATTGTGGATTGGTTCAAATCGGTGGCCGGGGCAACGCCCCATCTGAGGGACCGGGTCGGGTATCGATTCGCGGCGACGCCGTATTGCCTTTACCCGGGCCTGGCTTTTTATGGAGACGGCATCGACGATGCGCTGGCCGGGAAGTATGTGGACTTCATCCCCGAGTGGCTGGACGATGCGCGTTGCGCATCGCATGAGTCGGGCCACGACGGGGGGCATGCGGCCGGCCTGGGATATGGGAAGTATGTATACGGGGTCTATTATCATCAGGGCCAGGATTTCTATGCCCTGCTGACGGCAACGAATCTCACGATCGAGGATACCTTTGACGCCTATCCCTACATGAAGGGGTTTGGCGCGTGGCTGCTGTACGGAACCCAGCCGGGCGGCAAGGCGGAGGCCGCATCGTCGGAGAATCATGTTGCCACGGTGACCAAATGGGAGGATTGCGGGTCCTGGCAATGGAATGTATCCAAAAAAGATCATGCGCTGATGCAGGCCCTTCGCATCCTGGTGCAGGTCGCAAAGGAAAGGGGCGAGCCGTCGAAGGCGGAATGGCTGACCTGGTTGATCAACGTCCGGTTCCAGGCCCCCCGGCAAAACACGACATGGGATATCCTCTTCAATGACAGGGCGACACCGGCCGTGGCCCCGGGTGACCTGGGAGTGCCTCCCGTCAAGGCCTTCGGGTGGGATGAAGAGCGGGGAGTCATCGACAGCTACATGGGAAACCCGAAGGCGGGCCTGGGACAAGTCTATATGAAAAGTTCCTGGGACATGCATGCGACCGCGACGCATGCGTCCTTCAAGGCGTTTCCTTACTACTACTTCGGGCATCAGCATTTCGACTCCCTTGCTTTCTCGATCTTCAAGGGCGAGCCGCTTGCGCTCCCGAACAGCGGCGCCTATTTCTATTGGTATGAAGGATCGAGACCCGATTTCGGGTCGATGCAGGGATATCCCCACCATTGGTACTACTACAACCGAACCGTGGCGGCGAACTCACTTCTGGTCATGGATCCAGGCGAAGTGATTCGAATGCGGGAGGCCTACTACCAGAGCGATCCGATGTTCAAGGACGGCGGACAGCGTTGTCTCAACGACCCGGGCGGGCAGTGGGGCGCGGTTGATGAGGGGCCGCCCACGAATGATGAGATCCGGAAAGCGGGCGGCGGACGAGACTGGGGAGGCCTGATCCGCTATGAAGACACGGGGCAATACACGTATTCATCCGGGGATGCGACCCAAGGTTACAATTCGGTCGTCGGTGGGGAAAAATACGTGTGCCGGGGCGAGACGGACGAGTCGGAAGCCGACCCGAAGGTTTCCCTCGTGCAGCGGGATTTCGTTTATCTCAAGAGCGCTGGAGGCGATCGGGATTACTTTGTCGTGTTCGATCGTGTGGAATCCACGGATCCTTCCTTCCGGAAGGTGTTCCTGTTGCACACAGTGGGCGAGCCTCTGCTCAATGGAAGCGAAATGCAGCTCTACGGAGGACCCGACGGCGGGATTTTCGTTTCAGACGATACGGACGGCTTTCACATGGTCCAGGATACGGCACAGCTTTTCATGAAGACGCTGCTCCCCGAGGGGGCCGAGGTTCACAAGATGGGGGGCTTCGCGGAGAGTACAACGACGGCCGCGATTCAGGCCACGGAAGGCGTGGAAGTGGGGGGGGCGAAGATCAGCATACAGGTGGCGGATGCGGCCCTCTTTGCCGATGTGCCTGTCGTGACCGTGGACAACGGGTCCTACGTGGAAGCCTTTGCCTGCGAGGGGAAAGACGAGGAACGGAACCTGTTGACCGGCTGCATTCGAGGGAAAAGGTATTACAAATACAATGCGCCCCAGGCCCATCCCCCGGGATCGAAGGTGAAACAGGATTTCGCCTGGATGGTACGCGAGGTGGATACGGGGAACTGGATATCCTACCCCCACGATTACGGCACGCCGCATGCGGATCGGAACCGGGTGAACGAAAGCGACGATTACGGAAAATGGGCCCTCTGGATCGAGACGACCCGGGACGAGAGGCTTTCGAATTTTCTCCACGTGCTCCATCCCAGTACCGATATGAGGGAGTCGTCCATGGCGGAGACGCGGCTCGTGCAGAGCGGGGGCAAGATGGCGGGCTGTCTCATCGATGACGCGCATAATCGATGGATTGTTCTCTTCGCGAGGGATCGTCAGCTGGAAAGGGGCGCGGGATATCAGGCGGCCGTGACGGGGCCGTGCAAGCATCTGGTCACAGGGCTCGAACCCGGCGTCTATGATATCTACAGGGACGGGGTGAAGATTCTGACGAAACAAAGCTCCGGGCAGAACACGCTCTATTTCGAAGCGGAGGGAGGCGAATCCTTCCAGCTCGTCAAAACAGGGGATGTGCCGAACATGCCGCCGTCTGCAACGGCCGCGGGAACTCCGCAAAGCGGAGACGCCCCGCTGACCGTCGGCTTCAGCGCGTCCGGGTCGGACGTTGACGGCAAGATCGTGTCGTATGGCTGGGATTTCGGAGACGGTGCGACCTCCGACCTGAGGAGCCCGAGCCACACATATGTTGCGGGCGGGCGGTTCACGGCGACGGTTACGGTTGAAGACGACCGCGGGGCCACCGGCAGCGCGTCTGTGGACATAACGGTCTCAGGGGAAGGGGCCGGAGAGAACCGGCCCCCCAGTGCCACGATTCAGGCCGTACCGCCGACCGGAGAGGCTCCCCTGGAGATTGCCTTTGCATGCGCCGCCGAGGACGCCGACGGCCGCGTGGTCTCCTATGTCTGGGATTTCGGGGACGGGAGCACCGGCAGCGGGGAGAGCCCCCATCACACGTACAGGACGGCGGGCAGCTACTCGGTGTCGGTCGTGGTGAAGGACGACGATGGGGCGTATGCAGGCGCCGGCCTGGGCATCCATATCGGGGGCGAATGGGTTTCCGGAAACCATCCGCCCGGCGCGACGGCGACCGCCGACAGGACGAGCGGGGAACCGCCGCTGGAGGTGGATTTCACGGGCGTGGGGTCGGATACGGACGGGACGGTCATATCGTATTTGTGGAATTTCGACGATGGGACCACCTCGACGGAACAGAATCCGAGCCACACATTTTCGGAGGCCGGATTCTACAGTGTTTCCCTTTCCGTCATGGACAACGCGGGGGCCATGGCCGGAACCTCCCTGGGGATTCTCGTTTCAGGGGAATCCTCCTTCGATTACGTCATCAATGATTTTACCGATTACCCTGTTCCGGAGATGCCGAGGCCCCGTAAGGGAGTGCCTTTCGAAGATCCGGTTTTTCACACCACCATCACGCGTATTACCGATTCCGAGACAGAGGCTCACGGTTCGAATTTTGACTATGCACAGCCCGGATATCCGAAGCACAACATCGAAAACGCAGACGGCAGCATGCTGGTTATCCAGTCCTACAGCGGAAACGGGTGGCATATCTGGGAGGCGACCCCCCCCTATGAGAAGATCAAGGATATTCCCACTGCGATTCTCAACTCCAGGGACCCCGAGGTCAGGTGGGATAACGTGAACCCGGACATCCTGTACGCGCACAAGGGGGCGACGCTCTACGAATGGAATGTGGAAACAGAGGCGATGACCGCGTTGCATGACTTCAGCAATGATTTTTCCGGGGAAAAGATCATCGAAATCAGCATGGGGGAGGAGGGGGATGCCTCGGACGACCGCAGGTACTGGGCGTTCTTTACGCGGTCGGAGGGAGTCGATCATCATACCCATCTGGTCGTCTACGACAAGGTGCTGGATCGGATCGTATCGTCCCTGGACTGGGGCGAGGGAGGCTTCCAGCCGGGGGAGGCCTTCATCGAGGATGGCGTCTGGATTCGGTCACGGACCTCGGGAGCGCCCTTGAATTACAATTCGGTGGGTATGAGCCCTTCGGGAGATTATGTGGTCACGGGCTTCCCGCCGACCTGGGTCTACCCCCGGGATTTGTCCACCACGAGGATCATCGACACGCACGGTCATGTGGATTGCGCCATCGACGACGAAGGCAGGGAGGTGGTGTTCTGGGTGGGCAAGTATTACGGACCATCGGGCAATGAAGACCACGGGAACTGGGGCGTCATGGCGGACATCCGAAGCGGAGAGGTGACCTACCTGGCGCCGTTCGGGGATGTACAGCTGTTCCACCCCTCCGGCAATGCCCACGACAGACCGGGATGGGCCGTCGTGTCTTCTTATAGCCCGCTGGACTGCGGGACGCCCGCCGGCTGGTCCGACGCGTCCATCCTGATGTATGAACTGACCCGCAGAGTTCCCCGGCCCACGTGGGGAAATCATGCCCGGGTGTGGCGGGTGGCCCATACCCATATGTGCCGAAGGCGATACTCGGATGATCCTTTTGCGAAGTTGAACAAGAAGGGGACCAAGATATTCTTTGGAAGCGGGTGGGGGCGATCGGTGAACGATGGGCCCTACGATGTCTACCAGATCGATCTCCCGCGGAACTGGTACCAGGATCTCATGGGAAACATGCCGCCTTCCGCCTCCCTTGCCGCCGATCGGGTCACCGGGATCGCGCCCCTTGAGGTGAAGTTCCGTGGAGCCGGAACGGACAGTGACGGAACGATCGTCTCCTACCAGTGGGACTTTGGAGACGGGACCCGGTCGAGCGAGCAGAACGTGAGCCATACCTTTCAGAATGCGGGCCCGTACTCGGTGACGCTGCTTGTGACGGACGACGACGGCGCCGTGGGCCGTGGTGCGGTGGAGATCCGTGTTGCGGACACGGGGAACGGAAATGATCCGCCTGTGGCGTATCTCGCTGCGAGACCGCTGCAGGGCGCGGCCCCGCTGGAGGTCGCTTTCACCGGAGCGGGAAAGGATGGGGATGGGAGCATCGCGTCCTATGCATGGGATTTCGGGGACGGAAGCCGTTCGGAGCGGCAGAGTCCCGTGCATACGTATGAGCAGACGGGCGTCTACCCGGCGAGCTTGACGGTCAGGGATGATCAGGGGGCGAGCGGAACGGCGATGATAACGATTCGGGTGCAGGGGGAAGAAGGCGAGCCGGCGGAGGACGGCGTGCCTGAGGCGACCCTCTCGGCGGTTCCCGTAAAAGGGGGGTCGCCTCTGACCGTGCAATTCGTCGGGAGCGGAAGCGATTCGGACGGTAGTGTGGCTGCCTACATCTGGTCCTTTGGTGACGGCTTCCCCCCGCAGACGACCGCGGAACCGACTCGGGTACACACCTATGAAAGCCCGGGGAATTACGTGGCGACGCTGACCGTTGTGGACGACGCGGGGCGGAAAGGGGCCACAGGGGTCGATATTCGGGTTGTTGGGGATGGAACTACGCCACCGGACATCGAGTCCGCATCCGGGAGTCCGAGTTCCGGGAAGGCGCCGCTTACCGTGAATTTTTCCGCGTCGGCATCGGATGAAGAGGGGATTGCCTACTATTTCTGGAACTTCGGCGACGGGGGCACATCGGTTTCCCGGTCCTGTTCGCATACCTACACCGATTACGGGAATTACATTGCGACCCTGACGGTGAAGGATGCGACAGGCGCAAAGAGCTGTGCGAGGGTCCGTGTTTCCGTGACGACACGAGGGGCGGATGGGACGCCGCCCCTGCGCCCTGCGCCGGTCCGGGTGTCGGTGACGCCGTGATGGTTCACCACTGCTTGCGGACCATCTGCTCCGCCGCTTTCCGGAGACGCTCCGCTTTTTCTTTTCCCATGAGCTGCTCGTACCAGTTCGGCGGCAAATCAATCTGGTAGGCGTCGATGTCGCCCCCTTGCTTGATCGGAACGCCCCAGTTCGAGCCGAAAAAGATTTTCGTCCCGAAACGATCGAAGGTGGCGAAGGGGTCGTCCGTGTAGGATCCCCGGTTCACATGCGTGTGAGCGACCCTCCAGATCCGGGGGGGAGGGTCCTTCCTCCGGGTCAACTCCACGAGGTGAATGGAGTATTCCGTCCAGTGGGTCTGTTTCGGCGGAGCCGCGTGATAGCTGGAAACGAGTCCCCATCCGGGGGCAAAGACGGCGCTGCAATCCAGGTGGAATCCAGTGGTGCCGCCGATCCTCTTCGAGAGTACGGTTTCCTCCCCCGTTTCCAGGTCGCACATGGCATAACAGCCGCTGCTCCTGCCGCCGGGGCTGAAGGTCTTGCCTCCCATATAGAAGAGGACTTCGCGGCCCTCGTCATCGAGTCCGACATCGCAATGCCAGCCGCCGCCATGCGTCAGTTTCCTCGGGCGGCCCCGGAATTCCCGATCATAGACGAGTACGGGAGCGGTGCCGACGAGCACATATTTCCCCGAGGGGCTCATGCCGACCCAGTTGCCCGCCCCCTGCCGCTCGAACCCGGGAATCGGCATGCGGAGCGTGCCCACCACCCTGTCTTCCACGCGGTCGTAGCAGAACACGGCTGCCGGCGCCCATTTGTCCCCCCGCCTCGGGGCCTTCAACTGAAAGGCGAAATATCTGCTGTCGTACGAACAGTTTCCCTCTTCCGCCATGGTGATCGTAGTGGCATCGGGGAATTCCTTCTTGAAGTCGTGGATGACCTTGAAGGTGTTTTTTCGCACGTCATACATGGACAGCGCGGTCGGAGGGCGGAAGTGATAATAAAGGACCGCGGGGTCGTGGGCATCCCAGCGGGGTTCGACGGGCTGGTTCCAGTTGACGGCCTTTGTGTTCAACGCCCGCATTCGCTTGAAGCTTTTTGGATCGTACAGCACCTTGCCGCTCCCGTAGGATCCATAAAAGAGCAGCAGTGAACCGTCGGCATTGTCATAGTTGTGTTTCGGGTACGCGGGATGCATGAGGGAGCCGTTCGCTTTTCCGCCCCAGGGCTTGAGGCCGTCGATCTTCCGATCGCTGATTCTCGTTATTTTCGTCCCGAAGCAGGCATCGAAATAGGGGACGCCCTTCGCCGGTTTCGGGATGTCCGGCATAGGGCACAGTTCCGTGTCCATGACGTAGGGGTGGGTGAAGGTTCCTCCGGCGTCCGGATACTGGAAGGAGGGGACGGGACCCCTTTTGGGTTCGGCACAAATCGCGGCCATTCCGGAAACAAGAAGGATCAACGCGCCCGTGAGCATGATCGCTCGTTTCATTTCCCATCTCCCCATGGTTCAGTTCGGATTCCGGCAGGTGAGTCGCTTCCGTCCTGCTGGGAAGGGATTATACAGAGGATCCCCTGGACATGCCAGGGTTGTGGCCCCGGCTCGAAGGGGGGTATGATGCGCTCGCGGGCTCACCGGGACCTCACGGGAAAGGCCGGGAACATTGCGTAGCCAAGGACCGCCTCTCGAAAAAGGAATACCGGCGGCTGAGCCGGAGGAGCTGCTCTGGGCGAAAAAGGCGGATGATCCGATTCTGGTAAGGGAATTCGATCTGCCGGGGAACAGCCGGGGGTGGCTGGTCATCGACAGCCTGGGGGCTG
>WFRX01000001.1 GCA_015486285.1 bacterium | reverse complement strand
GGAGGAGGGGGAAAAGGGCGGCGATTCTTATGCGGAGCTGAGGAAACATCTCAGGACGGAGTTGCAGGCCTTGTGCGTCGCCGAGGGGGTGGATCTGGTTACGCGGAGCGAGGAGAATTTGCTGCGCATTCGAAGCCTTCTCGATGGAATTATCAAGGAGCGGCTGAACGAAATTCCGGACTGGGTCAAGCGTAAGGATCTCATGGAAGAGATCATGAACGAAGTCCTGGGGCTGGGCGTTCTCGAGGAGTACCTGAAGGATCCGAAGGTCAATGAGGTGATGATCAACGGGAGCGACGTGTACTACGAAAGAGAAGGGAGGATCTTCGATGCGCCCCGGGGGTTTGCCGGTCCTGAGGATGTCAGGCAGGTCATCGAGAGGATCATCCATCCCATCGGAAGGCGCGTGGACGAATCCAGCCCCCTTGTGGACGGGAGGCTTCCGGACGGCTCCCGGGTGAACATCGTTGTTCCGCCGATCGCTCTGGACGGGCCGGTCATTACCATCCGCAAATTTTCGCGGTCGATCTTCACGTCGGAGGCATTGATCGAGAACCGGAGCATTTCCCGTCAGATGGCAGAGTTTTTCCGCCTCATCGTCCTGCACCGCTTGAACGTGATGATTACGGGCAGGACGAGTTCGGGGAAAACGACCCTTCTCAACCTGCTCGGTAATTTCATTCCCAGCGGGGAGCGGATCATCACCATCGAGGAGATGGCGGAACTGCAGCTGCGTCAGCGACATGTGGTGAGGCTCGAAACCCGGGCACCGAACGTTCAGGGCAAGGGCGAGATCGGGGTTCGAACCTTGTTCCGGAATGCGCTCCACATGCGGCCCGACCGGATTATCGTGGGGGAATGCCGGGGCCCGGAGACGCTCGATATGCTCCAGGCGATGAACACGGGTCACGACGGCTCCATCAGTACGGCCCACTCCAATTCACCCCGGGATCTTTTCGCCCGTCTCGAGGCGATGATCGGTATGAGCGACCTTCCGCTGAATGCCCGGACGGTGCGTAAACAGATCGCCTCGGGGATCGATATGGTGATCTATTGCACACGGTATCCCGACGGACAGAGGAAGGTCACGAGCGTCTGTGAGGTCGGAGAGGGGAGCGAGGGAGACGAGGAGATTGAACTGCGAGAGATTTATCGGTTCGAACGGATGAGTTCACGGGACGCGGGGCGGGTGGAGGGCCGTTTTCTGGCGACCGGCTTTGTCCCTTCCTTTGTGGCAGAAGATCCGGATTTGTGCGAAGATAAGGCTGTGGCGGCGCTCTTCAAGGAGGAAACGCCTTCCGCATAGCGGATCAAGATCAATATACATGCATGGGATGGCTGTCGGCAGCCGTCCGGGAGGATTTCGAGAGATGGAACAGAAAGAACGTGTGGAAAATGTGCTGATTGTCGGAAGCGGTGCAGCGGGTCTGACCGCGGCCATCTACACGGCGCGAGCCGACCTGGAGCCTGTCGTGCTCGAGGGAAGACAGCCGGGGGGGCAGCTTACGATCACCAGCGAGGTGGAGAATTTTCCCGGGTTTCCGGAGGGGATCCTGGGACAGGACCTGATGGATGCGATCAAGAAGCAGGCCGTGAGGTTCGGGGCCAGGTGCCTGAGCGAGGAAGTGGTCGAGGTGGACCTTTCCAAGCGCCCCTTCAGCGTTCGGTCGGACAGGGAGGAGTATGCCTGCAGGAGCCTGATCATCGCGAGCGGCGCCTCGGCAAGGTTCCTCGGCCTGCCCAGCGAGCAACGATTTATGGGAAGGGGCGTGTCGGCCTGCGCCACGTGCGACGGGTTTTTCTTCAAAAACCAGGAGGTGATGGTGGTCGGTGGCGGGGACACCGCATGCGAAGAGGCCCTGGTCTTGACGAACTTTGCGTCCCGGGTTCGCATCATACACCGGCGGGACCAGCTCCGGGCGTCGAAGATCATGCAGGAAAGGGTCATGAAGAATCCGAAGATCGAGGTGATCTGGAATGCGGTGGTGGACGAGATTCTCGGGGAGGACCCGAAAGGGGTGACCGGTGTGCGCCTGAAGAATCCGAAGACCGGGGAGACCTTCGAGGAAAAGTGCGACGGCATCTTCGTGGCCATCGGCCACGTGCCGAATACCTCGGCCTTTCAGGGAAAGGTGGAGACGGACGAGAAGGGTTACATCCTTACGCGCGACGGCACGTCCACGAATGTGGCCGGCGTATTCGCGGCGGGGGATGTGCAGGACCCCAAGTATCGCCAGGCGATCTCGGCCGCCGGCAGCGGATGCATGGCCGCCCTGGATGCCTTTCATTATCTCGAGGAGACGGGCGAGATCGGCTAGCAGAGGGGAACCGGCGCCATCGGCCGGGGGTTCCGGCTTCCGGCCGGGGCGCCTTTCATGTCTCCCGGAGTTCGTATTTCTTGACCTTTCCGGATGCCGTACGGGGAAGGGGTTCCGGGCGGACAATAAATTTCCTGGGAACCTTGTAGGTTGCGAGTTCTTCCCTGCAGCGGGCCTCGATTTCCGCAACGGCGATCTCGGTCCCTTCCTTCGGGACGATGATCGCGCATCCCACCTCGCCCCATTTCGGGTCCGGGATGCCGATCACGGCCGTTTCGGCCACCCCCGCATCTTTGAGGATGACGTTTTCGATCTCCGCCGGGTAGACATTGAGCCCTCCGCTGATGTACATGTCCTTTTTTCGCCCGGTCACATAGATATAGCCCTCGGCATCATACTCCGCCATGTCGCCGGTACGCATCCAGCCCTCTGCGAAGACCTCCTCGGTCGCTTCGGACCGGTTCCAGTATCCCTTCATGGTCGCGGGGCTGCGGAGGACGATCTCCCCCTTGGTGCCCGGAGGTACGCGGTTCAAGGATTCATCGACGACCAGGGCCTCGCAGTTCGTAGTCGGCTTTCCCACGGAGCCGATCTTTCGGATGGCGTCCCGCTTCTTCAGGCATATGGCTATCGTGGGTCCCTCCGACAAGCCATATCCCTGCAGAAGCGTGGTTCCCGGCAGGAGTTCGTTGAACTGTTCGATCACCGTTACAGGCACGGGCGCGGCCCCGGAAGCGACGAACTCGAGGGAGCTCAGGTCGAATTTCTTAAGATCCGGATAGTCCACCACCTGTTTGAGGATGGCCGGGACGAGGAGCACCTTCGTGATCTTCTCCTCCTGGAGGATGCTGAGCAGAGAACCGATGTCCAGGCCTCCGCTCGGCATGACAACCACGGTTCCGCCCATCCACAAGGTGCCCAGCGTGAAATCGTGAAAACCTGCGGCCCAGCAGAGACCGGGTATGCAGAGGTAGCGTTCTTCCTCCGTAATGGTAAAGTCACCGATCTGATGAAAGGAATTCCACAGGATCGTACCCTGGGTGTGCATGGCCCCTTTGGGGAAGCCTGTTGTTCCCGATGTGTACTGAAGCAGGAAGAGGTCGTCGGTCTGGGGCGGTTGTGCGTCCGGCGGGTCGGCCTTCTCCTTGTTGATGAGGTCCCCGTAGGAGAGGACGGGTGGAGACGGTTTCTCCCGGCCGATACAGATGACATGGGCCAGCTCGGGTGTTGCCTCGGCCCCCGGATCGACCAGGGGCAGGAGATCCTCACCGACAAACAGAACCTTCATCCCTGAGTCGCCGACGAGGAACTCGACCTCCCGGGATTTCAGGAGGAAATTGACGGGGACCATGACCGCGCCCAGGCCGGCTGCCGCGAAGAAGATGTCGAACCACTCGGAGCAATTCCGCAGAAGCACGCCCACGCGATCCCCTTTGTTCACACCCAGGCGGGAAAGGGCATTGGCGAGCCTGTAAGACCGGTTACGCAACTCCCGGTAGGACACCCTTTCCTCCCTGAAGACCACCGCCTCCTTGCCCGGGTCCACGTGACAACCCTGATCCAGCCGTCTCAGGAAATATCCGAAGTCCATGGTTTACCCCCTCTGAACGGATTGTCTCGATTTCGGTCTTTTCCCGCGGTAAGGCCCAACAGACCGGCTACTGTCATGCAGAAGGCGCCGGTATTGCCCCGGCGGCATGGTTTCCATGTCCGGGAGGCGGATGCCCTCCGGAGGCGAAGCCTCCTCCGGCCGGCCTGGTGCAACCGCGCGTTTCCTCCTCTTCATCGCCGGGATCCTCATCATACCGGATCGGCAGGCCGACCGCCATAGCGCGATGATGCAGGCCTTTGCCCGGGGCCGCAAGGGTTTCGGCCCGCAGGATCTTCTTCTAGACCGCCAGGGCGGGGCGTTCTTCGCGAACGACCCGGGCGCAAAGGAAGCGGAAATGGTCCAGCATCGTAAGGCCGTCGGTTCGATTCCAGAAATAGCGCCTCCGTATCTCATCGGGGAACAGCCTTTCCTCGACTCGAAAGCCGAGCCGGTGCAATTCGCCGAGGAGGGCTTCATCGTGAAATCCTGTAACCATCGGCTCTCCTCTTCGTCGTGTGGCCCTCAGCATGCGCTGGAAGGTTTCGGAGGAAGTCTTCCCTTCAAGTGGTTCCGGCTCACAATACGTAAAAACAATCCGGCTGCCCTTTGCGGCACACGACGCTACATCGGATAACGTCTGCAGGGCGGCATGCTTTTCGATATACACAAGGGTACCGAGCCACGAGAAAAAGGCAGGGGCTTCCGTGGAAAAGGAGGACCGAGACAAAGCGGCGGCCAGGGATTCCCGTTCGAAGTCCACGGGGAGGAAGAAATGGTTTTTCGGCAGGGGCGTCCCCATTGCGGCGATTCGCTTCTTCTTCCGTTGCTGTGTGGCCGGATGGTCAATCTCAAAAACCATAAGGGAAGCCGTCCATTCCGGCCTTCGCAAGGCAAAGGAGTCCATGCCCGCACCGAGCAGCACGTATTGCGAGACGCCTTGGCGGACCGCCGAATCGAGCAGGTCCTCCGCATAACGGGTCCTGGCCACGATATCGCCGATCACGGGGTGAATCCAGCCATACAGATCCGTCCTGAAGAGCAGCCGATACAGCAGGGGGTTGCCGATGATGGTCCGCCAGCGGCGACTTGTCAGGCGAAGGGCATAGGGATCCTTGAAAATCTTCGGCTCGCCATGGCGAACCAAATGGATGGCTCTCATCGCTGCGGTGACGTCCGACGTTCGGCTCGCTTTGTCGGCCTTCACGTCCCTCCCTCCTTCCCGGGACAGCCCTGTCGTCCCACCTTGCAGAATACATCGTCCGGTTTGGGGCCC